>CAZRXM010000089.1:0-1600 GCA_964604045.1 uncultured Candidatus Bathyarchaeia archaeon | reverse complement strand
GCTTGGTATTCTGAGGCAACCTCCTCAAAACCGCTCTTCTTTAAAACCTCTATTACAACGTCTTGGACATCCTCAACGGATGGAATTTTCTCTACAAATCTTTCTTCTAAAAGGCTAACAACATCCTTTGTCAACCGTTCAGCTTTTTCGCCGTCTTCAAGTTTGACGGCTACAAAAGCCTTGTGTATGGCATTTTTAATTCTCTCAGGGTTGAAGTCAACTATGCGGCCGTCTCTTTTCCTAATTTTTGTTATGGGCATGGCTTTTCAATAGAAATGGGAGCAAATAGGGATATAAAGCATGTTCTAATGTATAGTCTTAAATAACTTGAAACGAAATATTTTGCATAGAAGCTGCATGAGGCCGCTGGATGATTTCATACGCGTTTAAGCGGGTTTTTCGCTCTTTCGGGCTTTTTGCGGCACTGCTGTTAGGGGTTATGCTTGCCTCATCCTTTTTCGCTGGCATAAATGTCGGCGCAGACACAACGGCAAAGGCTGCCCTACTACAACAGCTGAAACGCATTCCAGTCGACATAAGTGTGGGAAGCAGTTCACGCCTAAGCTCCAGCGATTGGGAGAAGATGGCTGGTGACATCCGACAAATTGAGGGCGTAATAGGGGCTGAGGTTATTTCAAGGGCCACTTTGACAAAAAAGGTTGACGAGAATTATACTGTAATAATGGTTGCCGCCATCTCCAATACGTCAATGGTTTATGAAGGGCTAAACGTAGTAAACGGCGAAAAAACGCTTGGAGTGAATGAAACTTATGTTTGGGCTGGCTCTAAAGCAGCCAGCAATGTGAAGCTAAACGACATAATCACCTTAAACTTCACATACTACTCATATGAGGGGCGAGAACCGCAAGAAAAGACCCTTGCTGTTTTGTCCTTAAAAGTTGTTGGCTTCGTGGAACTTGATGAAAAAGCGTACTCAATTGCCACTGGAGGATGGGGCGCACCTATAATGATATTAAGGATGGGAGAGGCACCCATCACTTCTTATGGAGATTTACTTCTTATCGTAAGTTGGGAGAAAACCTTCACAAAGCTTCTAGATAATATTCCAGACGACGTACCATATTATAATATTCCATTTCAAACACAGATTCTAGTCTACACTGATAGGGAGCGGCTTATCAACCCTTGGGACATCCCCAGCTCCATGGACGCCCTAGAAAAGATCAGGATTCAGGTTAATGAAAGGGTTGCCAAATACGGCAGCATGTATGTTTACGACAACCTTAGAATAACCCTTATGACATACTATGCCACCAGCATAGCCATGCGGTTCGTCTTCATCATAGTGGCGCTTCCAGTCTTCTTTGTTGCTTGGTATGTTGGAACAACCGTTTCAGATGTCTCCTATAACCTGCGGAGACGCGAAATAGGCTTACTTTTAACAAAGGGGTTCTCAAACTCGCAATTGTTTAGGCTATTCTTAACAGAGTCCATAATAATTGGAATAATCGGCGGACTGGCAGGCGTGGCAATAGGCTATGCAGCCGCCCCCTTCTTCGCTGTAAAAAGCGAGGGACTGGAGGGAATATCACCAGTTTTAAGCACAGAAGTCGTAATCGTAACCGTGATTTTCGGTCTA
>CAZRXM010000088.1:0-1640 GCA_964604045.1 uncultured Candidatus Bathyarchaeia archaeon | reverse complement strand
GGGAAGTAACCTCCTACACTTCTGAATGTGAAAAGGCAAGGATGGAGTCTTTGGCGAGGCTTATTGAAAACGCCCGAAAAATGGGCGCCAACGCCGTTATAGGTGCAGACTTCGAGACAAGCGACATCCTACAGGGAACAGCCACAGTTTTTGCGGCTTACGGCACGGCCGTCGTAGTGAAACCAAAAGAGAAAAGGGAGTAGCCTACCTAAAACAAGTCCACCAGTTCTTAAGCAAGCTTTTCAACTCTTCAATCACACCTTCAACCTTTTTCCGGACAAAAGGCGGCTCAACAGGCGGGGCGTAAGGCTCCTTCAATTCAAAGCTTGGAAGCCCGACGACTCCAGCCACGAGGGCGTACCAGCACAGTGGCAAAACCTTCGGGTTGTAGCCGCTTCCAATCAGCATGACAAGCCTTCCACCGCAAACCTTGTTGGCGTTCTCCCTTATTAAACTGGAAAGGGCGAAAAAGCCCCTAGCTGTTAGGTTTAAATCCCCAAGCGTGTCCGCAAAGTGGGCGTCGCTTCCACCGTTAGCAATTATTATTTCGGGCTTGAATTCTTCAGCCAAGGGGACAAAAACCTCCTCTACAGCGTAAAGGTATGAAGCGTCGCCTGTTCCCGGTGGAAGGGGAACATTGACGTTGTAGCCTTCCCCCTCGCCTTCGCCTATCTGCCACGTGAACCCCATGCCTGGATAAAGCGTCCTCGGGTCTTGATGTATGGATATGAACAGTACTGTGGGGTCGCGGTAGTAAATGTCGCTTGTGCCGTTGCCAGCGTGCACGTCGTAATCCAAAACCAGAAACCTTTTCACGCCCCTTTCCATCCTCAAATACTCAACTAGGACGGCTATGTCGTTGAATAGGCAGAAGCCTCCGCCATAACCTCTCCCAGCGTGGTGGAAGCCTCCTCCAAGTGAAATCCCCCTCCTCGCCTCTCCACAATAAACAGCTTCACCACAAACTAAAGCGCCGCCGACAATAAGCAGAGCTGCCTCAAGAATCTGGGGCGAAACGGGGGTTTCAATATCGTAGGGTCTACCTTCAGACGCTAGGCGAAAAATCAAGTCCACATAGCTTTCCTCATGAACCCTTAACAAGTCTTCCCTAGAAGCCTTTCTAGGCTCTACAACCGCCAGACATGGCAAGTTTAGAAGACTCTGTTCTCTAAAAAAGTTCATGGCGTTTACGAAACGGTCTCCTCGGTAAGGGTGCCCTTCGCCAAGATCATACTGCTTAAACTTTTCATGAAAAGTCATAACAACTTTATCGCTCAAAACAGCCATAGCCCCCTGTTCCAAATGAAAATGCTTGAAAATATAAGCCTACTTGAAGAGGGCGGTTTAAAGGGAAGAAAAGAGAGTGGAAAGTTTAGACGTTTCTAGTTTTCCACAAACCCCTCTCCAGTTCCAGTCTCGGGGGCAGCTTTCTCTGGAACATTTACGGTTTCAGCTTCAGGCGTAGCCTGCGTCTCCATCTCCATTTTTGGCCCAACGGTTGGCGTTTCAGCCTTGCCCACGTTTAATTCTTCAACAGTTTCCGCTTCAATATGCCCCGTTGCCGTTTTAATGCCGCCGATGTCTCCAAGCTTGTCCATGGCTTCCTTAATGGCGTTCAACTCCCGCCTCGCGTTTTCAAG
>CAZRXM010000087.1:0-1701 GCA_964604045.1 uncultured Candidatus Bathyarchaeia archaeon | reverse complement strand
TGGAAAAGCTTTAATGTTTTCACATAGCCTTTTTCGAATTATGCGAGCACTTGTTATAGGCTGCGGAAGAATGGGTTCAGCGGCGGCTGAAGACCTAGCGAAAAGAATGGGGGATGTTGAAGTTTTTGTCGCCGACAAGGACGCTGATAAAGCTAAAGAAACAGCAAGAAAAATTGGAAAGAGCAACGTTAAGTGGTTTCAATTGGATGCTTCAAACAGAAGCGAGCTTATTAACACCTTAAAAGGTTTTGATGTGGTTTTGGGCTTTTTGCCGCCGAAGTTTGGTTTCAGCCTCATGGAAGCTTGTATCAAAGCTGGAAAGAACCTTGTTGATGTCTCTTACATGCCGGAAAACCCCCTAGTGCTACATGATAAGGCTGTTGAGGCTGACGTCATAATTGTTCCAAGCTGTGGATTAGCACCTGGCATAAGCAACATCCTTGTGGGTCACGCATATGCAGAACTTGACAAAACCAGCAAGGTTCACATAATGGTTGGCGGGCTTCCAGAAAACCCAATACCGCCTTTAGGCTATGTTATCACATGGTCTCCTGAAAGCCTAATTGACGAGTACACATGCAAAGCCCGAATAATTAAAGATGGCAAAATAGCCGAGGTGGAAGCCTTGGAAGGATTGGAAGAGGTGGAATTTCCAGATATTGGAAGGCTGGAAGCGTTCTATACTGATGGCCTTAGAACCTTGCTTTATACCATGAAGGGTGTTGAGGAGATGTGGGAGAAGACGCTTCGCTATCCGGGGCATGCGGAAAAGGTAAGGCTTCTTAGGGATTTGGGCTTTTTCAGCGATGAGGAGGTTTCTGTTGAAGGACATCGCATACAGCCTAGAAAACTGACGGCAAAACTTTTCGAGAAGACGCTTGTCAAACCAAACGTAAGGGATCTCGTCGTTTTAAAAGTTGACGTTTTCGGCTTAAAAGGCGGGAAGGAAATGCGTTACACTTACAAACTGGTAGATTTTTACGACGAGAAAAACGGGGTTACTGCCATGGCTAGGACTACAGCGTACACAGCCTCCATTGTGGCAGCTTTAATTTTGAAGGGAGAAGTGCACTTGAAAGGCGTAGTGCCTCCAGAAATGCTTGGCATGGAAGATAGGATCTACAAGCGAATTATGGCTGAACTTAACAGTAGAGGAGTAAAAATCGCTGAGGAGATTTGTTCTGAATAGCTTATCTATGACACGATGCCCATTCTGTGGAGTTCTTCGCGGAGGCTCTCCCTAACCTGTTTTAGGCTTTGCCTCTTAGCCACATACTCGTCTCCGCTTATTTTGCCGTTCCTAAAATCTTCGTCTAACTGGGCTAGTTGGCGGTCTATTTCTGCGATGCGGGCTCTTATCTGGTCTATGTAGGACACTGCCTTTTCCTCTGCCATAACTTCCGATGGTGCCAGCGCCATCTTTATTACGCCGTCCTCGATTCGCAGTATTCTGTCCGCGGCTCTTGCAACGCTAGGGTCGTGGGTAACCATAATTATCGTTTTGCCAAGCTCCTTGTTGACCTTGCATAGATAGTTGACAACAATTTTTGCGTTGGCAGTGTCCAGCTCGCCTGTCGGCTCATCAGCCAGTATTAATGGCGGGTCGTTCGCCAAAGCGGCGGCTATGGCTACCCGTTGTTGTTCTCCACCGCTTAGCTCGTCGGGCTTGTGGTGGGCTCTTTCAGTCAGCCCAACTATTTC
>CAZRXM010000086.1:0-1736 GCA_964604045.1 uncultured Candidatus Bathyarchaeia archaeon | reverse complement strand
AAGAGTTCACATCAAGAATTCCAAGAGACTATGTTAGGGAACGCAAACTACCAGACGGCACAACGATAAGGGAGTGGGGACCCTTTGTCTACGGCTACAGCATAAAAATAGGGCCAGATGGCAAGCCGGAAATCCGCGAGTTTGGAAACGTTAAGCCAACTCGCCTTGGGCCGAAGGTTAAGGAGGAGCGCGAACCACTGGTGGACATTGTTGAGACGGATAATGAAATTCATGTTGTTGCTGAGCTTCCGGGTGTTGAGAAGGAGGATATTAAGCTTCATGGCACTGAGGACACGCTGACCATAAGCGTTGACACTCCCCAGCGGAAATACTATAAGGAGTTAACGCTTCCAGCAAAGGTTAATGTGAAGGAGGCTAAAACCCAGTATAAGAACGGGGTTCTAGAGGTTAAGCTTCCAAAGATTAAGGAGGAGAAGAAGCCCAAAGGCGAACCCATAAAAATCGAATAACAACAGTCCAGCAAACACCACAACAGATTTCAAGCCTGTGCCTTATATGAGCGAGGACTCCGAAAGCGATATCCTAAATGCTATATGCAAAGAGGTTAAGGCAGAGGGCAAACTAACAGGGAAAAATATTACTAGGCTTTATGAAGTGTTTGGACAGCGTTTTACAAAGGCTTTTGAAGCCTTAAAGGAGAACCGAGTGAAAAGGTACACGTTCAAACCCAGCGGAAGGGTTGTCTGGGTGGTTGTTGGCAAAGAACGCGACTACCTAATAATGCCAGACGCTGAGTTCTGCTCATGCGACGACTTCTACTTCCGAGTACTGGACAGAAAAATCCACCTCTGCTACCACCTAATAGCTCAGAAAATAGCCAACATACTAGAATGGTATGAGAAGATAGAGGAGCATGACGAGCTATACGAGCCATTAATGAGGGAGTGGAAGAAACCAACTCCTTAAATACCACAATTTAGAATTAGGAAAGGCGTAGAAAAAGGGGATTTCGGTGGGTATTGGAGCATACTTTGAAACCCTCAAATACGTGCTGATGACTGCAACATTCGTCGTTTTAGTTCTCATATTCCTATACATATTCTACGGTAGAGAGGAAAAGAAAAGCTGAGCCCTAGGACCGCCTTCCTCAACTTCTTCGCCACCATAATACGAGGAACAGTATAATGCTTAAAATTCCAAGGATTATGGCGAATAAGGCAAGCCATGGGGCTTCTGGGCCAGCGCCAAAAACTATGGGAAATGGTCCTATAAGTATGAAGCCCCCAATGCTTGCGCTGTCCCCGCCAAATAACAGTGCGGCAGACACCGTTATTATTACGCCCACCAAGATTATGAAAAAGCCTATGAAAAACAGCATTATGAAGCGTCTAGCCCATTCGGCTTCTGTATGTTCTTCGCTTTCTTCTTTTTCAGATGTCATCAGCTATCACCTACCCAACAAATAAAGCACAAAGGAAACGATAAAGAGAAGCACTGTAAGCGCTATTGAAAGCCACAAAATTGTCTTAACGGATTCTTTATCGCTGCCAAAAACTATCGGAAACGGTCCAATAATCAGTGCTCCGCCGCCCCGTGCTCTTCCGCTCTTTATGCTTGAGAGGAAAAGCAGAACAAAAGCTGCAAAGACGATTATGACGCCTATGAAGATTATGATTATGCCCATCTCGTAAAGCGTTTCACCACCAAGTGCTAAACCCATTTTTATTCCAATTTACGCAAAACATTACAAGCTATTAAACATTTTAGATGGAAAA
>CAZRXM010000085.1:0-1770 GCA_964604045.1 uncultured Candidatus Bathyarchaeia archaeon | reverse complement strand
TCGGCAGTCGCCCAATCCTTGGCTTTTCTAGCTTCCTCCCGTTTCCTAATTAGTTCCTCAGCCTCTGGGGGCAGTTTTTCTTCAGCCTTAACTTCGCCTATAACTCCCAAAACTTTGTCAAACTTCATCATTAAGTCATAGACCTCTTCGGCTTCTTTTCTGCTCAGCTTATTCTCGTCCATAAGCTTGTTTACATCCCTAACGAAGTCGAAAAGGGCGGCTAAAGCCACGCTTATGTTTAGGTCGTCGTCCATGGCGCTTTCAAAACGCTTCTGCACATCAACCATCAAACGTTTTATTTCTTCACCACAGCCCACCCCATCCGCTTCCAACAATCTCCTCACAAAAGTTGTTAGGCGGTCAACAGCGCCTTTCGCCGCCTCAAGCCCCTCAAAGGTGAAATTTAATTGCTGCCTATAGTGGGTTGACATGAGCAAATAGCGTATAGCCTTTGGGTCATAGCCCCTCTTTATCAGATCCCTCAAAGTGTAAAAGTTGCCATATCTTTTCGCCATGCGCCTGCCTTCAACAAGCAAATGCTCAGAATGAAGCCAATAGCGGGCAAAGGGCTTGCCTGTGGCAGCCTCGCTCTGGGCAATCTCATTCTCATGATGTGGGAAAATTAGGTCGACGCCTCCACTGTGGATGTCTATGGTTTCGCCCAAATACTTCATAGCCATGGTTGAGCATTCAATGTGCCATCCCGGTCTACCCTTACCAATTTCGGTTTCCCAGAAAACGTCGCCATCCTCCTCGTCCCAAGCCTTCCAAAGGGCGAAGTCACGGGCTTCCTCCTTCCCATACTCGTCCACCTTCACTCTGGCACCGGGCTTCAACTCCTCAATCTTCAACTTTGAAAGTTTCCCATAATCCTTAAACTTTGAAATGTCATAATAAATGGAGCCGTCTTCACCTCTGTAGGCGTAACCCTTCTCCATAAGCCTCTTAATCAACTCAACCATTTCGGGAATGTGCTCAGTAGCCCTAGGATAATACTCAGCCTTTTCAAGGTTCAAAGCCTCAATATCCTCAAAAAAGGCCTTCATATAATAGTCTGTGTACTCCCTTAACGGAATGTTCCTTTTTCTGGCCCCCCTAATTGTTTTGTCATCAACATCCGTGATGTTCATAACCTGTATTACCTTAAAACCCCTATACTCCAGCCATCTCCTCAACAAGTCTTGAAAAACGAAAGTCCTAAAGTTTCCAATGTGGGCATAGTCGTAAACTGTGGGGCCACAAGTGTAAATTCTAACCTTGCCCTCTTCTAACGGAACAAACTTCTCCTTCTTCCGCGTCAAAGTGTTAAAGAAGAAAATTTCTCCACTCTTGGACTCCATATCAGTCCAAAATGATAGTGACAACAATGCTTAAAGGCTTTACTTTTAACCCTTGCCTAATCGTATTTTTTAAGGCTTAGCATTTTCCTAAAACTTTTGAGGTCTTGAGCCACAAGCCTAAGAAAGCGCAGCTCCTCCATGGTTTTCTCGAACTTTGCAAACTCCTCATAAAGCCTCTCTATGGTTTTTCTGCTCTCCTCCACCCTTTTAGCCTCCATCAACTTAGGGCTTGGTTTGGGGCTTTCATTGTTTTTTGGCTGAACAAGCAGCCATTTCCGTCATCGAGGAGAAAGGAGAAGGCTTCGAAAACGGAAAAACCGATTTTGGCTGCTTCTGTTCAGCCTTCAACCTCCGCCCCATACTGCATCGTAAGACTTAATACTCATGCAAATATAAAAACATTACTACATAACAAAAACAGACAAACTTT
>CAZRXM010000084.1:0-1784 GCA_964604045.1 uncultured Candidatus Bathyarchaeia archaeon | reverse complement strand
TACTGGCTTGTTGAAAACCCTCATTGGCTATGCGCCTAACAGTGTTCTTCTCCTCTTCTGAAAGGGCTGGAAAACCAACGGTTATTATGGAAACTCCAGCCTCATCCAAAAGTTTTGCCAGCTTAACCTTCTCCACATAGGTCAAGAAAACGGTTGGGGTTTCAACACCCTCCCTTAGGGTTTCATCCCAAATATATACTCTGTCTGGAAGCCTTGGCGGAAGATTTTTCCTCAAACGGTTGTAATTTGCTATTAAACCCTGAGCCTCAAGCTTCTTAAATATTGTTTTCCGCATGAACACCCCATTCCAACAAGCAAACAAGCTACTAAACGCATCTTGTTATTTCGCAAGCACTTATATAAGAATTCAGCACTCAAAACATAGGTTGAGAGGGAGAGAATTTTTATGGATTTATTCGAGGTCATAGAGAAACGGAGAAGTATAAGAAGTTTTAAGCCCAACTCAATACCCCAAGAGGACTTAAAAAAGATTCTTGAGGCGGGACGCTTAGCACCATCTGGCGGAAACTGCCAGCCATGGTACTTTATAGTTGTAAGAGAAATGGAAACTAAGAGAGCTTTGGCTGCCGCTTCAAACAATCAGATGTTTATGGCAGATGCTGATGTGATTATTGTTGCATTAGGAGACCCCAAAGCGTCATCCAAGAAGCTTCCATACACGCTATCCGCAACCAGAATACCCTATAAGCAGGATCCCATGATTGCTGTTGAGCATATGGTTTTGGCGGCGACAGCCCTTGGATACGGAACATGCTGGATTGGCGCCTTCAACGAAGAAGAGGTCAAAAAGATCCTTAAAGTTCCAAAAGACTTAGCCGTTATAGCCCTACTCCCCGTAGGCGTTCCAAACGAGAACCCGCCAGCAAGGCCTCGAAAATCATTCAATGAAATATTCTTTAAGGAATCTTACGGCATTCCATTGGAGCTCTAACTAAAATCTTCGAAGATTTAAATTTGAAACATTTAAGATAGTTATTAGAGGTGTCTTTGTTGGTTGAGGCGCAAGTAGAGGATAAACGGATAACCCTAAAAGAGGCAGCAAAACTAATCCCAGATGGGGCTCACCTGTTCTGGGGAGGTTTCGGTTTCCAGAGACCCCCGATGGCTTTCGCCCACGAACTTGTAAGGCAGAAAAAACGAAACCTAACCATCTACACGTGCGGTTCGGAAATGGACATTGACATACTTGCAGGAGCATATGTGGCTTCCCGCTTCGAACTGGCTTTCTTCGCCATAGAGGGCATTGGACTGGCTCCAAACATCCAGCGGAGAATCCGCGAAGGCGCCGTCCAAATTGAGGACTATACAAATTTGGCTATGGCTCTGCGTTTTCTAGGCGGTGCGCTTGGTGTTCCGTTTATGCCTTTAAAAAGTATGCTTGGAACAGATTTGCTGACGAAAACAAAGTTTAGACCTAAAAAGGCTGAAGTTATAACCTGTCCATTTACTGGCGAGAAGGTTGTGCTTGTGCCCTCTGTGCGTCCGGACTTCAGCATAGTGCATGTCTCACGAGTAGACCGAGAAGGCAATGCTCAAATAGACGGAATAAAGGGTGAAGACGTGGAGGGCGCGAGGGCTGGCAAAAAAGTGATTGTTTTAGCCGAGGAAATTGTGGACACGGAGTTTATACGTTCACAGCCAGACCAGACGGCTATTCCCAACATTTACGTGGACTATGTGGTGGAGTGCCCTTGGGGCTCCTATCCCATGATGGTTTACAACTATTACGACTATGACATGGAGCACATACGCATGTACTACCA
>CAZRXM010000083.1:0-1889 GCA_964604045.1 uncultured Candidatus Bathyarchaeia archaeon | reverse complement strand
CCTAACATCGTCGACTATATTAGGGCTGGAAAAATAAGCTTGATAATAAATGTGCCGAAGGGTAAGGGTCCAAAGGACGACGAGTTCCACATTAGGAGGGCGGCTGTGGAGTATAAGACGCCATACATAACCACGGTCGCCGCAGCCCATGCAGCTGTCATGGCCATTGAACGGATGATGGAGGGTTCTTTCACAATAAAGTCTCTGCAGGAATATCACAGCGCAACGTTGAGGGGTAGAATATCAGCCATGCCTCAGATTCAGATCCGTAGGTTTTCGTGGCGTTAAAACTTCCAGTTTTCCAACGTCAGGCGGAGCGGTACAGTTTTATACTTGCATGGTTATGGGTTGTTTGGGCGGACAGAAAGGAAAGGCGTTTACATGTCCGTGTCTCCCAGTGTTCGCGAGGTTCTTGCCAGAAGAATTGCTGGCGAGATTATTCTGTCCAACAAGCCGGGCGCCACCATGCGGAAGTGGCGGGAGCTTTTCGGCGTTTCACAGACAACTTTGTCCGACAAAATGATGCTTTCGCCTTCCGTTATAAGCGATTATGAAAGTGGACGCCGGAAGAGCCCAGGCACAAAGTTTGTGCGGCGTTTTGTCTGGGCGCTTTTGAAAATAGACGAGGAGAGAGGAGGGCGTTTCATCCGCGAGTTCGCAAAGCTTACGAGTTCTCCAAGCGTGGCTGTTGTGGATTTAAGGGAGTTCCCCATCCCGGTGCGAGTTGAATACTTGTGTAAAGCCATTAAGGGCGAGGTTGTAGCCTGCTTCAGCCCGCCAGTTAAGGAAGTTTTGGGCTACACCGTTGTAGACAGCAAGAAAACCATTGAAACCCTTTCAGGCTTCGAGTATGCCCAGCTTTTCGGTGCCACAACCGAGCGGGCGCTGATCTTCACAAACATTGGGAACGAGAACTCGCCCATGATGCTTGTGCGCATGAGCAGCCTAAAACCGCGGGTTGTGGTTTTCCACGGCGTAAAGCCAGACGAGTACTCGATTAGGCTGGCGGAGTACGACCACATACCCCTAATTTATTCGGCGTTGCCTACCGTGGAGCAACTTGTGAAGTCTCTTCGGAAACTTTACCGCGTGGCCTTACGCGTAAAGCTTGGTAGGGCTGTCCGCCCACCCCCGAAAGTGAGCACATAACCGCCTTGGAGGCATTGAGCCTTGATTAAGGTTGGATGTTGCGGGTTTCCAACTTCGATGAAGCGTTACTTCGAAAATTATAGGCTTGTCGAATTGAACAGCACTTTTTATGAGTATCCAAAGCTTGAAACCGTTAAGGGTTGGCGGGAAAAAGCCCCAGGAGACTTCGAGTTCACGGTTAAAGCCCACCAGGACATCAGCCACAAAGCCAAATTGAGACTTGACGAAACAAGCCTCCAAGCCTTCGAAAAAATGAAACAGATTTGCAGAACCTTGAACGCGAAGATACTGCTGATACAGACGCCGGGCTCCTTCCACCCCGACAAACTCGGCGAAGCGGAAAAATTCTTTGCAAACATAAACCGTGAAGACCTAACCCTTGTGTGGGAGACCCGTGGGCCAGAGTGGGAGAAACCCGAAGTCGTGGAGAAGCTCAGGCAAGTTTTAAGCCGCCTAAACGTGGTTCATGTAACCGACCCCTTCCGGGTTTTGCCAGCCTACACCGGCCAAATTGCATATTTTCGGCTGCATGGGTTAGGCAAAGAACTCTACTACTACCAGTACACGGACGAAGAACTGCGAAGGCTTAGTGAGATCGCCAAAAATTTTGATGCGAAAGGCAAAACGGTTTATGTGCTTTTCAACAACCTCTCCATGTTTGAGGATGGACTACGCTTCATGCACTATCTTTCAAGCGGAAAATTCCCAAAAATCACCGGTGCGGTAGGCTTGGAATCCAT
>CAZRXM010000082.1:0-1929 GCA_964604045.1 uncultured Candidatus Bathyarchaeia archaeon | reverse complement strand
CCTTAAATTTTTGTTAACCGCCCCTTTTTAACTTTACAACCAAACTTGCTGTTCTTTTTCCTAGTTCACGGCAGTATTCAAGCTCCTCTTTGTCTGGCTTTTCAACGGCTGCCGCGCCATAATGCTTGTCGTCTGCTCTTCCCTGAACTATCATTCCGTGGATGAGCATGGCTTTTAATATGGACAACAGTGTTGTTTCCGCTCCCGTTGCCGTTCCGCCTGAACTTGTGAAGGCTGCGCCCACTTTACCCTCAAGTTTTCCGTGGATTTTCACGGATTCGTCTATTAAAGCCTTCAGCTTGGCGGACATCTGCCCATAGTATGTTGGTGAACCCATTATGATGCCGTCTGCAGCCAGCAAATCTTCAAGGCTTGTCTGGTCAACCTTTTTGACAACAACCTCGACATTCTCAACCTGGCGCGCGCCTTCAGCCACTGCCAAAGCCATTTTCTCGGTGTTTCCAGTTTTAGAATCATAGACGATTAGGATTTTCGCCAAAGCCGACACCGATTCTACACTAAGTATGCCCAGCTCTCTTAAATCTTGCCTCACACCACCCTATAGAAGATTCTTTCACAAGTCATAATAACGTCCAGCGACTAAATTTCAGGGGAGAATGGTGGATTTTCCTAAAAAGGGGAGAAAGGAGAGAAGGGAGAAAAACTCCGAGGTTCCACCACTCTCCCCGTCATCGTCCAAAGCGTATCTTTGACTATGCTTTTAAATCTTTCCTTCCATCATCAATTAAACTTTACATCATAGGCGAGGCTTTCGCAAAAGCAAACGGCTTTATCGTTTTGCCTTCTCCATAACCCTTATGATCTCGTCAACAGTCATCAGTTTCGCGTTGTAAACATATTCCATGTAGCGTAAGCCTTCCTCATGGTCTTCTTCCGTAAAGGCTTCCGCCCCGTCCTTCGCCACCACTACTTTGTAGCCCCTGAAGAAAGCGTCGGCAGCCGTATGCCTAACGCAAATATGTGTGTGCAACCCGCACAAAACCACTGTTTTAACCCCTTCGCCGTTGTATAGGCTTCTCAAAAGAGGATCCAAACCAGTCTCGTAGAAACAGCTGTAAGTTCGCTTCTCCAAAACAAAGTCTTTCTCAGCTGGTTTCAACTCTGGGATGACCTCCGCCCCTTTAGTGCCCTTCACAGCGTGAAGGCCCCAGCGATGAACCTCAAAATCGTTGGGATAGTGGGCGTCATTACAGTAAATGACTGGTACTCCATGTTTCCTCGCGGCTTCCACGAGCCTCTTCAAGTTTGGAATTATGCGCTGCGCTCTTTCACATTTCAAATTGCCGGTCACGAAATCGTTGAGCATGTCGATTACGATGATAGCCATTCGCTCTAACATGACATAATTTCTGTGAAAATTGCTTGGATTTAATTTTTTCCAACAGAAAGAAGGGGATGGTTCGGGTTTAAACTTAAGCCCTTTGACTTTTAACGAGTTCCTCGATGCTTATGCCAAGTTCCTGGGCTTTTTTGAGCAGCTGGGAAAGCTGAGCCTTCAGCATTTCAGCGTTTTCCTTCCTTTCTTCAGCTTTGCGCTCCTCAGTCAACCTTCCCGTTTTCAGCTCTATGGTGAAAACTTCGAGGGGTTTAATCTCCATAAGCTCAACGGTCGCCGTTAATGGAATAAACTCGTTGTTCGCTCCCTTCTCATATTCAACACTTATCCTCGCAGGCTTGTCTGAAGCCCCCCTCTTGTTTATCTCTTCAATAAGTTTGCGTGAAAGCTCCAGCCAAACCTGCTTATTCTTCTCTTTAACGTCAGCGGGTGTCTTCGAGAAAAAATTGAGGTAAAACCAGCGCTTCAGCTTAAAAATAGCCCCTCTACTGGTCGGCGAAATCTTAAACCTCTGCCTAACGGGCATAACAATCCCAAAACATTTTCACATGACATATAAATTTAAACATTTT
>CAZRXM010000081.1:0-1941 GCA_964604045.1 uncultured Candidatus Bathyarchaeia archaeon | reverse complement strand
CGCCTTTAGCACCAGCATAATCCACATCCAAAAGCGGATTTCGCAGCGCGTTTCGAACAGCCTCCTCAGCACGGTTCGGCGCGTCTGACTCGCCGACGCCTATAACGGCTAGTCCGCCCCTTTTAACGATAGTTTTGAAGTCTGCAAAGTCCAGGTTAATTAGGCTTGGAGCCGAAATGGTTTCTACAATACCCTTAATCATGTTCGCCAAAACCTGATCTGCAATCTTGAAAGCCTCATTTATAGGCATGTTTGGAGCTAAATGAATGAGCTTATTATTATCGATTACAACAACGGTGTCGCAGTGTCTCCGCATTTCCGTTAAGGCTTGGGCTGCATACTCTATGCGCCCCTTCTCAATACGGAAAGGCGTCGTAACAACTCCAACGGTTAAGGCACCCTTTTTCTTTGCTATTTCGGCTATAACTGGCGCTGCACCTGTTCCTGTTCCGCCGCCCAAACCAGCCGTTATGAAGACTATGTCCGCTCCATTCAGCAGTTCTTCGATTCGTTTCCTCGACTCTTCGATGGCTGCCCTCCCAAGCTGTGGGTCTCCGCCAACCCCCAAGCCCTTGGTGAGCTTCTCGCCTATCAGAATTTTTCTATGAGCTTTTGAGATGTTTAGGTGAAGGGCGTCAGTGTTTATGGCTATGCATTCGGCTCCAACAATGCCCATCTCCATAAGCCTTGTAACAGTGTTGTTTCCAGCCCCGCCCACGCCAAGGACCAGCATGCGGCAGAAGCTCGGCGGGCGAATCTCCTCTGGAAATGTGTTCTGCCAGGAATATTTGAAGGTCTGCTGCTGACCAGCCGACTGCGACTGCATTTAACCAACCCTCTTCCTACGCCAGACCTCGTTGTTTATTAGATCACGGATCGCAACACGAATTGCCTCAGCCCTGTTTGGATAAAACCTCTCATTAACAAGCTGGTCTAAAGCCTCAATATACGGTTCGGGAAGATAGAGTGTGATTAACTTCATTTTGATTCCCCCTTCGGTAAGCGAGAGAAAACGCGTTTTGAGGCTATACTTTTACATATTATGTTTTAAATATGTTTTAAATATGCTCGTTCTTTTTCTTATAAGATTTATGCCTTATGGGTTTCAGAAACTTGTAAATTCGTGTTTAAGCTGACCTCTAGGTTTTTATTCCTTGTTAAAGCATTTTACGTATTGCCATGGAAGCTGCACGGGTGTTTCTTAAGAGCTTTGGGTGTTCAACGAATTTGGCTGATGGTGAGGTGATGGCTGGTTGCCTAGCAGAAGCTGGGTTTAAACTTGTTGATAGTGTTGCTGAAGCCGACATAGTCATTTACAACACTTGCGCTGTTAAGGGACCAACGGAAAACCGCATGATCGACCTACTGAAGAAAGTTCCTAAAGGGAAGAAGCTTCTCGTTGTGGGATGCCTCCCACTAATCAACTTTGATAGGCTATGCCGAGAAGCGAATTTTGACGGTGTCGCCGGTCCAGCACTAGGCGACAAAATAACTGAAATAGTCAATAGCGTTTTGAAAGGCGAGAAAGTTGTGGCTTTGGAAGGCGCTGACAAGGCTAAACCAGACTTAAGCCTTCCAAGGGTTCGCCTAAACCCTGTTGTGGGCATAATCCCAATAAGCTATGGCTGTTTGGGTTCATGCGCCTACTGCTGTGTTGTCTATGCCAGAGGACGCCTAAGAAGCTACAGCATAAAAGAAATTGTGGAGCGTGTCAAAGCCGACTTGGCTGATGGTGTGCGGGAGTTTTGGCTCACATCGCAAGACACTGCCTGCTATGGGAGGGATGCTGGCACAAACTTGGCAGAGCTTATTGAGGCAGTATCCACCATAGAAGGCGATTTTAAATTGCGGGTTGGAATGATGACTCCTAACATGGCGCTGGACATCCTAGAAAACCTAATTAAAGCCTATGGAAACGAGAAGGTTTTCAAGTTTCTTCAC
>CAZRXM010000080.1:0-2115 GCA_964604045.1 uncultured Candidatus Bathyarchaeia archaeon | reverse complement strand
AGATGGTCGAAAAATAGGAAAGAAACACAAAATCTTCAACTTAAAACGCCTTTAAGCAGTTCTCTTTCCAGTTTCTCCACCCTTTCCTTAACTTTTTCAACCTCGGCTTTAATCTTTTCATCAGCAATTTCCTTTTTCCTTTTTTCATTGGATTTTAAGATTAGACGCAGAAACTCTGAGTCGTACACTTTCAAAAGTAGCTCAGTGTTTGGAATTAGGCAGTGTCCACCGATAACGCCTGGATAGTGAAGCGGCTTGTTGAAGTGCACTCGGTGGACGTCCTCAATCATGTCTACAACTTCGATGAAATCTGCGCCAAAATGCCTTGATATGCGATGCATCTCTTGAAAACATGCAATCATCCACGCTCTATAAATGGTTTCAAAAAGCTTTGCCAGCTCCGTTTCTACAGGGCCTCTCAAAACCTTAACTTTCAAACCGAGTTTTTCAAAATGTTTTCTAGCAAGCTCCGCAGCCTCCGGCGTAGCACCGCCAACATATTTACTCCAAAACATGATATCCCGCTTCATAGTTTCCAAGGACTTATGCATGCCACGTACTGGCGAGTGTACCACTAGAGATTTTGTTTCTTCGTAAATTTTCTGAGTAGTGCCAGGCGCGACGGTACTGTTAATTATTGTCAGTCTGGGCTTAAACCTATGGATATAATCAACAGTCACCTTGACAAAGCTCTCCCGATCACTGCACGGATAACAAACATGCATAACGTCAAAGGCGCTTGGCAGTTTAACATCACCAACTATACTACGCATTTTCTCTTCGTCAATATCAAAGCCGTATATATCGAAGCCCCCCTTTTCCTTTAAAAGCTCAAATAACGCTCGGCCAACCTCGCCCAAACCAACAACTAAAACCTTCTCTAACATGAGCATCCCTTTCCAGCATTCAAAATATCAAAGCTACATTAATCTTTAGCGGTACTTAAACCCTCCAAAATCTCCATAATTACATCAACGGGGTTTTCAAGTTCGTTTAATAAACCAGAAACATCTTTTCTTTCACCAAGCAGTTTCCCGGCAACTTCAACAACCGAGGATATGCTTGTCTTATAAATTGGAAAACCTTTCTCAGCTAAAAAGTCGTTCACATACTGTCCTTTGAAAATATTTATTACGACAGCTGGTGTCCCCTGTAACGCCGCTTCCCGTGTTATGGTTCCACCGGCTCCCACAAAGAGGTCTGCCTGTGCTACTAAACTTGCAGAGTCTATGAACCCCTCCGGCACAATGAGACCCCTTATTTTCCTTCTATGGTATCTGGAGAGAAAAACCACTTTGCCCAGTTTCGTAAGCTTTTTCGCCAGTTTGGCTAGGGATAGTCTTTTTTGGGCGTATACAGCCTTTTCTTCGGCTTCCCTCACAACTATTAATGGGGACCCAAAATCGTATTTTATTTGGGGTTTAAAACCCCTAATCCATGCAACTTCATCGACGCCTTCGAACTGAACTATTTTTCCTTTAACAACGTATCTTTTTATGGCTGCTTCTGGAATCGCCTTGGAGGCAACAACGTAGTCAACGAGGGGCAAGGTTAGCCTATGAACAGCCTCAGCATAAGGCGTATCAAGAGTGTTTATTATTGGAATCTTTAGCCCGAAAGCCACTCGAGTCTGGTCTACGGAACCGTGTGAAATGGCTATGTCCGGGGTTCTTTCCTTGAAAATTTTGCAAAACAATAGTTGCCGTCTGACCCCCTCCTTCAGCCTAGAATACAGGGAGCGAGGGTTGTACCTTCCAACAACAATAAAATCTTCGTTCAAAAACTGCGCGAGGGGCGTGGTGTCCGGATGCTGGCGAGTCGTTAACACAACCTCGTGGCCCAACTCTCTAAGCCTTCTTGCTATGGCAACGCCGTACCTCACATGCTTTCCGGTACAAGCGTCATACCATACGCGCATTAGTCACACCAACGGTACATTTCACCGATAACCCTGCCATCCTTGACCAATTTTGCCGGCGCGTCAATGTGGCGTATCCAGTAGAGGTTTTCTGGCAAAATGTTGTATTTCGGGATTTCTGGAATGCTTTCTCTAAATGCAAGCTTTACATAGAGATACGGGAAATTCGCACAGTAATCTTTACGCAGGACTCTGCT
>CAZRXM010000079.1:0-2156 GCA_964604045.1 uncultured Candidatus Bathyarchaeia archaeon | reverse complement strand
GGGTTTAATATGCCAGCTAAAAGGAAAAAGAAGGTTGAAGAAGCGAAAATCGAAAAGCCACCGGAAAAGCCATGGTACAAGTTTTGGCCTCCAGGCGTTAGAAAACACATAGACTATCCCGAAGTGCCCCTTTTCGAGTTTTTGAGAGATTCCGCCAAAAAATATCCGGATAAAACTGCGATTATCTACTTTGACAGAAAAATAACCTTTAGAGAGCTTGATGTGCTTTCTGACAAGTTTGCAACTGCCCTAGTGGATTTTGGAGTGAAAAAGGGAGACAAGGTGGCGATTTTCCTACCGAATATCCCACAGTTTGTAATTTCGTATTATGGTGCGTTGAAGGCTGGAGCAGTTGTAACGGCGATAAGCCCACTTTACAAGGAACGGGAGGTTGAGCATCAACTAAACGATTCTGAAGCTGAAACAATAGTTGTTCTAGACATGCTTTACCCAATCGTGGAAAAAGTTTGGGAGAAAACAAAACTTCGAAAAGTCATAGTGGCAGGCTTGAAGGATTACATGCCAACATTTAAAGCTGTTTTGGGGTCTTTGCTGAAAAAGATTCCATCCCGTAAAGTGGAGCGTAGGGCGAACGTTTACTTCTTCACAGAACTAATGGCAAGATACGAGGCTAAACCGCCAACCGTTGAAATAAATCCAAGGGAAGATTTAGCCGCCCTCCAATACACTGGTGGAACCACCGGCATCTCTAAAGGGGCTATGCTCACCCACATGAATCTTGTTTCAAACGCTGTTATGTGCAAGGAATGGTTGCAAGCCAATGAGGCGGAAGAAGTTGTTTTAACGGTGCTTCCGCTCTTCCACATTTACGGCATGACAACAAGCATGAACGCCCCAATATTCTTCGCTGGAACAATGGTTATGCTACCCCGCTTTGACGCAGTAGCTGTCCTAGAAGCCATCCAAAAATATAGAGTAACGGTGTTCTGCGGCGCGCCAACCATGTATGCGATGCTTCTAGCCCATCCAGACCTCAAAAAATACAACCTCAAATCAGTAAAGTTCTGCATATCCGGCGCAGCTCCACTTCCACCCGAGGTTCAGAAGAAGTTTATGGAGGTTACCGGCGGCGTTTTGGTTGAGGGTTATGGGCTTACAGAGTCATCGCCCGTGACACATGCCAACCCCCTTGACAAGACTATGAAAACCGTGAAGATAGGGTCAATTGGGATACCTTGGCCCGACACCGACGCAAAAATAGTTGACATAGAAACAGGCGAAAAAGAGCTCCCACCCGGAGAAATCGGTGAGCTGATAGTTAAGGGTCCACAAGTGATGAAAGGCTACTGGAAAATGCCAGAGGAAACCGCCGAAGTCCTAAGAAACGGTTGGCTTTACACTGGTGACATTGGAAAAATGGATGAGGATGGCTACTTCTATATTACAGACAGGAAGAAAGACCTAATCAAGTATAAGGGTTACAGCGTCTATCCAAGGGAACTTGAAGACATCTTATACGAGCATCCAGCCGTGAAACTATGCGGAGTTATTGGCAAACCAGACCCCGTTGCCGGCGAAATTCCAAAAGCCTTCGTTGTGCTTAAAGAAGGGATGACCGCCACAGAAGAGGAGCTTATGAAATTTGTAAACGAGAAGGTTGCACCCTACAAGGCGATTAGGGAGTTGGAGATTCGCAAAGAATTGCCGCTCAGCGCTGTTGGCAAGGTTCTCCGCAGAGTGCTGCGGGAGGAAGAGCTTAAAAAACTGGCTGCTAAAACCTAGCCTTCCCTTCTTTCTCTTTTAAACTGGCTCGCTTAGCCTTTTCCCATACTTTTCAGTCCACTCGCTGACTGATATGGCGAACTGTTTTTCCACATTGTTCCGGTGGATGCTGTTGTATGTGCAGAATGGTCTAACCTTGCCGTCTGGCGTTGCATAGTGTATGACGCATCTCTGCACTCGGTCTAGGTCAAAGTTCCAAACGTCCATAAAGTGCATTATTCCAATCATGATTATTTTTCGCATGAACCTTCCAAGCGCCTCGTAGCTTCCCTTCGTTATAACGTCCTTAAGCAAGCCCCTCACGAGCGGTGACTTTACTAGTGGCAGTAGTTCCAGCATTTTCATCTTTGCCATTGTTCTCTTGCCCTTAACACCAGAGTAGTAAATGTCCCAGAAGATTTCGGCGAAACGGT
>CAZRXM010000078.1:0-2331 GCA_964604045.1 uncultured Candidatus Bathyarchaeia archaeon | reverse complement strand
TTTTTGTGGGTTTGGTGCTTATTTACGTTTTCTGGGCTGTTTTGGGCATGGCACCGAAATTGTTTAATTTTGCTTTGTTGTTTATTTGGGGAGGGTGGTAGTGTGAAGACATATTTGACGATTTGGTTCTATAGTGAGGGGGCTTCCCCCCTTGAGGTTGTTGAGAAGCTTCGTTCCATGGGTTTTGAACCTTTGAGGGGATACCATGACCATGTTTATGATTGGGGTAGAAAGGTTGACTTGATTGAGGTTCTGCAGCTTGCCAACAAGGTTCATGAAACTCTTAGGGGCATGAAGGTTTTCTATAAGCTTGAAACTTCAGAATAGGCTGTTCGCCGGTATAGTTTAGAAAAACGTTGGGCATCTTCGATTTTAATCTTCGTGTACCGTAAAGTTTTTATATCAACGTTTATCCCCAATTTCTGGTCTAGGAGGAGTCAGAGGAGCCTAAAACGGGTTCGGCGAAGTTTCGGTTTTTGGGTCTCCCTTCTCTCCTTTCTCCCCTCGGAAACCCTCCTTTCGCCGGCCCGTGGGCAAAACTGAAGAGCGTGAAGTGGAAGGCGAAGTTTATTTTTGGTATGGATTCTGGATATGCAACCATTTTATATGTTCAGGATATATTTCACTGTTGGTGAAATTAGATGCTTGTCGTCGGCAAGGAGCTGCTAGCAGCTGCCAGACGGGAAGGCTATGCCGTCGGAGCCTTCAACATCCAAAACCTTGAAAGCCTACTGGCTGTTGTGGAGGCCGCTATTGAGGAACGTTCGCCCGTGATTGTGGCCGTCACACCGGGCGCCATAAAATATGCTGGGTTAAACCATCTGACTGGGCTTATTAAGGCAGCGGCTGAAAGTGCGCCTGTGCCTATGGCGCTCCATTTAGACCATGGTGAGGACGTTGAAACAGTCCGCAAGTGCATAGAGGCCGGCTTCACCTCAGTTATGATCGACGGCTCAAGCCTTCCATTCGAGGAAAACGTTGCCTTGACAAGGAAAGTTGTTGAGCTGGCCCATTTGAGGGGTGTTTCCGTTGAGGGTGAACTTGGAAAGCTTGCAGGGGGTGGGGAGAAAACCGTTGAGGAGAGGGAGGCTGTGCTGACAGACCCAGATGAGGCGAAAGAATTTGTTGAGCGGACAGGCGTGGACGCTTTGGCTGTCTCTATTGGCACTTCTCACGGCGCTTACAAGTTTAAAGGTGAGCCTAGACTGGATTTCGAGAGGCTTAGGGCTATCCGCGAAAAAGTTAGTGTACCGTTAGTCCTGCATGGCGCCTCCAGCGTCCCCCAGTGGATATTGGAGAAAGCCACGAAATACGGGGCGGAGTTGACGGGCGCTAGAGGAATTCCAGAGAACCACATCAAGCAAGCGATTGCGCTCGGCATAACAAAGATTAACATTGACACAGACATGCGGCTGGCTTTCACAGCCACCATCCGCGAAGTCTTGGCAAACCAGCCCAAAGAGTTTGACCCCAGAAAAATTTTGGGTCCTGCAAAGGAAGCTATGAAGGAAGTTGTCAAGGCGAAGATGCGCCTTTTTGGAAGTTCCGGAAAAGCCTAGAAAGGAGGTGTATACAACATGAGGGTTGGTGTTCTAAGCGGAGGCGGCGACGCTCCGGGAATAAACGCCGTAATAAGGGCTATTGTTAGACGAGGGATCCAAACCTACAACGACGAAATCATTGGTATAAGGGATGGTTGGCGCGGTCTGCTGGAAGCCAACTACTTGCCGCTGGATTTGAACGCCGTGGCTGGGATTCTGCCCCGGGGAGGCTCAATCCTTGGAACTTCGCGGACAAACCCCTTTAAGAGGGAGAAGGGTCCCGAACAAATTATGGAGAACTTTCGAAAGGCCGGTTTGGAAGCAGTTATTGCCATAGGAGGAGACGACACTTTAAGTGTTGCCCACAAGATGGCAGATTACGGGCTTAAATGCGTCGGCGTGCCGAAGACAATAGACAACGATTTGGCTGGAACAGATTACACTTTCGGGTTTAACACGGCCGTCTCCATAGCTACAGAAGCCCTAGACAGACTGCACAGCACAGCAGAAGCCCACAACCGCGTCATAGTCCTCGAAGTCATGGGAAGATACACGGGGCACATCGCTTTGCACGCTGGACTCGCAGGAGGAGCCGACGTCATACTGATTCCGGAAAAGCCCTTCGACATAGAAGAAGTCTGCGAACACATTAGGAGCCGCCAGCGCCGCGGTAGAAACTTCAGCCTCATCGTGGTGGCAGAGGGCGCCAAACCTAAAGGCGGCAAAGAAATCGTTTACAGCGAACGCATAGACGAGTTCGGCCACATAAGCCTAGGCGGAGTAGGCTATT
>CAZRXM010000077.1:0-2592 GCA_964604045.1 uncultured Candidatus Bathyarchaeia archaeon | reverse complement strand
CGGTTGAAGAAGCCTTGAAAATCGCTGAGGAAATAGGCTATCCCGTTATAGTTAGACCTGCCTTCACACTGGGAGGAACAGGTGGGGGAGTAGCTTACAACGAGAAAGACCTCACCCAGATAGTTTCTAAGGGTTTAACTTACAGCCGCATCGGCCAAGTTTTGATAGAAGAGTCTGTTGTAGGCTGGAAAGAGTATGAGCTGGAGGTCATGCGTGACAAAGCCGACAACGTGGTTGTAATCTGCTCCATAGAGAACATGGACCCCATGGGCATCCACACGGGGGACAGCATCACAGTGGCTCCTGCCCAAACCCTAACGGACAAAGAGTACCAGACGCTTAGGGACGCTGCCATCAAAATCATAAGGGCTGTCGGCGTTGAAACTGGAGGATCCAACATACAGTTTGCCGTCCACCCAGAGAATGGCCGCTTCGTAGCCATAGAAATAAACCCCCGCGTTTCGAGAAGCTCGGCCCTTGCATCTAAGGCCACGGGTTTTCCAATCGCCAAAATTGCAGCCAAGCTTGCTGTCGGGCTTACTTTGGACGAAATTCCAAACGACATTACGAAGAAGACGCCTGCCTCGTTTGAGCCGACCATAGACTATGTGGTGGTTAAGATTCCAAGGTGGCCCTTTGACAAGTTTCCCGACGCTGACAAAACTTTGACGACCCAAATGAAGTCCGTGGGCGAGGTTATGGCCATAGGCCGAACCTTTGAGGAGGCCCTCCAGAAGGCTATTAGGTCTCTTGAAATAGGCCGCTATGGACTCGGCGCCGACGGGAAGGACGAACCCATGCCAGACGTCAAAACCTTAAAGGACTATTTGCGGATTCCAACCTACAATCGAGTCTTCTACATAAGGCATGCCATAAAAAGCGGCTTAAGCATCGACGAAATCCACGAGTTGACGAAGATAGATAGGTGGTTCCTTTACAAGATCAAGAACATCGTTGACATGGAGGGAGAAATCGCAAAGTACACAGTTGAAAACGTTCCGAGGGAGGTTTTGCTCAAGGCTAAGCGTTTAGGTTTTTCGGACAAACAAATGGCCTACCTGCTGGGCGCAGATGAGCTCACCGTGAGGGCTTTGAGGAAAAGGTTGGACATAAAACCCACATACAAGATGGTTGACACTTGTGCAGCTGAGTTTGAGGCTGAAACTCCCTACTATTACTCCACCTACGAGGATGAAGACGAGATTAGGGACACGGGTAAAAAGAAAATTCTGATCCTTGGCTCTGGACCTAACAGGATCGGCCAGGGAATAGAGTTTGACTACTGCTGTGTCCACGCTGTTAAGTCTTTGAGGGAGGAGGGCTACGAAACTATAATGGTGAACTGCAACCCTGAAACCGTAAGCACGGATTTTGATACTGCTGACAAACTGTACTTTGAACCGTTAACCTTTGAGGACGTCATGAACATTGTTGAAAGAGAGAGGCCCGAGGGAGTCATAGTGCAGCTTGGTGGGCAAACGCCGCTGAACTTGGCTATACCGCTGGAAAGGCAGGGTGTAAAAATTCTTGGAACACCTCCGGACGGCATAGACAAGGCTGAGGATAGGAAGCGTTTCGCCGAGGTTCTGGAGAGGCTTGGCATACCACAGCCTCCAAACGGGACGGCTAAAAGCTTAGAGGAGGCCAGAGAAGTGGCGAGGAGGCTTGGCTACCCAGTGCTGGTTAGGCCTTCCTATGTGCTCGGCGGGAGGGCTATGGACATAATCTACGACGAGGAAACGTTGTTGAGGTTTGTAAAGGAGGCCATAGAGGTTTCCCCTGAACACCCCGTTTTGATTGATAAGTTTTTGGAGGACGCTGTTGAAACGGAGATCGACGCAGTTTGCGACGGCGAAACCGTCTACATCGGCGGGGTTATGGAGCACATTCAGGAGGCTGGAGTGCATTCCGGGGACGCTGCCTGCGTTCTGCCGCCTTTCAGCCTCAGCGAACAGGTTGTCCAGACGATGATAGACTACACGCGGAAAATAGCCAGAGAACTTGGCGTGGTTGGCTTAATAAACGTCCAGTTCGCCGTTAAAAATGGAACGGTTTACGTGCTTGAAGCAAACCCCCGCGCCTCCAGAACTGTGCCCTTCGTGAGCAAAGCCACCGGTGTTCCGCTGGCGAAATTAGCCGCCAAAGTTATGGTTGGCAAAAAACTACGGGAACTGGGTGTTACGGAAACTCCGAGGGTTAGCCATGTTGCTGTCAAGGAGGCTGTTTTCCCATTTGCCAAACTTCCCGGAGTGGATGTGGTTCTTGGGCCCGAAATGAAGTCCACTGGGGAGGTTATGGGTTTAGACTGCGATTTCGGAATGGCTTATTACAAGGCGGAGTTGGCTGCCGAGACTAGGCTGCCGACAGGTGGAACGGTTTTCATAAGTGTAAGAGACGAGGACAAACTTCGCATTGTACCAGTGGCCAAAAAGCTGGCTAGGCTTGGCTTCAGGATTCTGGCAACCCGCGGAACAGCGGAGGCTTTAGCCGCCATGGGGGTTGAAGCCGAAGTGGTTCCAAAGGTCAGCGAAGGTCAGCCTAACATCGTCGACTATATTAGGGCTGGAAAAATAAGCTTGATAATAAATGTGC
>CAZRXM010000076.1:0-2603 GCA_964604045.1 uncultured Candidatus Bathyarchaeia archaeon | reverse complement strand
TGGTTCAAGAACTCTTCCCTTTAAGGCTGTCTGGAATGATTGGCGAGTTGGCGGCTTTGGGGGCGGCTTTATGCTGGACTTTTTCAGCCGTGCTTTATAAGAAGGCTTTAGCTGAAACAAAGCCTATTTCGGCGAATGTTGTGCGCTGCACTGGAACGAGCCTCATACTAGTTTTGGTTTTCGCCCTAATTGGGAAAGTCCATGTTTTTGCAAGTTTGTCAGCCCAAGTGGTTTTGCTAGCCTCTGTTAGTGGCATAATTGGGTTGGGGTTGGGCGACACGCTCTACATGAACAGCCTAGAGATTCTCGGTGTGGCAAGGGCTGTTCCAATAACTTGCACCTATCCCCTCTTCAGCCTTGTTTGGGCTTATCTCCTTGCAGGCGAAGTCATTACGCTGTCAATTGTCCTCGGCGCACTAGCAATTGTTTTCGGGATTTGGCTTTTAACCAGCGGAGAAAAACAGCAAGGCACAGGCACCGACAAGCGTTGGAAAAGACTTCGGGTTAAAGGCTTTGCTTTTGCCTTGGCAACGGCTATTGCTTGGTCTGTGAGCATTTCAATGATTAATTTGGCTGTTAAGGCATCCGCCAGCTTGGAACAAGCCTACGCCATAAACACTCTTCGACTCGTGGCGGTAGCAATTTTTCTGCTGGTTTTGGTTCCCTTCGGCAGGGTGAAAAGTTCCTTTCGAGGGATGCGGCTGAAAACGGCGGTTATGCTTTTGGCTGGAGGCTTAATAGCCATTGGGCTGGGATGGTTCTTTCTAACAACAAGCTTCATCTACATCCCAGAAGCGCAGGCGGTGCCCATCTCTTCAGTAACGCCTTTATTTTCAGCGTTGTTCGGCGTAGTTTTCCTCAGCGAAAAGGTTACTGCTAGGGTTGCCATAGGCTCTGCGGTGGTTGTTGCTGGAATTTTTCTGGTCTTTATGGACTAGTCTTTTGTTTTCCACATATGCTTGTTGAAAAGGTTTATATGGTTGAACCTTGAATGCTCGGTGTGGGTCGTGGAGACCCAACTTAGTGAGATTGGAAAAATTTCTGAAAAGCAAAGCGTAAAACCCCTATCCCTTCTAAAAGCGACAGAAAACCGCCACAAACTGCTTTCAAAGCCAGAACTGTCGGCTGTTGTCAAAATAGAGGCAAGTTTGCTGAAGGGTGCTAGGCGATACTTTGAGGAGCACGGCTTTGTGGAAGTTGTTGTCCCGCATTTGACAAGGGCTACTGGCGCATGCGAAAACATTGCCACAATGTTTGAGGTGGACTATTTTGGAAAAAGACGGTACCTAAGCCAAACAGCCCAACTCTACCTAGAGGTTTTAACGCCCTTCCTAGGCAAGGTCTGGTGTATTGGACCAAGCTTTAGGGCTGAACCGTCCGTTGACGAGCGCCACTTGACAGAGTTCACCCTTATAGAGTTGGAGTTCGCCGGAGACTTCAAGCAACTGCTGGAACACATTGAAGGCGTAATATGCTCAATGGTGGGCTGTGTGCTTGCGGAACGCGAAAAGGAAATGGAGCTTCTGGGCGTGGACGTGGACCGTCTAAAACGGGTTAGGAAACCCTTTGAAAAAATAACCTATACTGAGGCTGTTGGTTTGCTGGCTGATTACGGCGTAAAATGGGGCGACGACTTGAAGAGCGCTCATGAGAAGGCTCTTGTCCAAATGGTTGGCAACAAGCCACTGTTTGTAACCCACTTCCCAAAAGCCATAAAATTCTTCAATATGCGGGAAAACGACGAAAACCCAGCCGTTGTCAACAGTGCCGATCTGCTGTTGCCCATGAGCGGCGAAGCCGTCGGCGCCGCGGAGAGGGAGTACCGCTACGAGAAGCTCTATGAGAGGCTTGTAAACTCAACAATGTTTAAGCAGCTTGTCGAGAAGGGCGGAAGCATCGAGGACTTCGACTGGTATTTGGAATTCTACAAGGAGCACCGTGTTCTACATTCTGGCTGCGGCATAGGCCTCAACAGAGTGACACAGTTTGTCTTGGGCGCTGACGACATAAGGGCGACTACGGCTTTTCCATTAAACAGAGCGTCAATACTCTAACCCATCCCACATCCTCTTTTTCTTTTGCCCTTCGCTTATCCGCATTGAAAGCGGTACAGTTTTATACCAGCATGTTTCTAGAGGTGAAACTTGGCGGACTGGGAAGGGAAACACTTACATGTCTGTGTCTCCAAGCGTTCGCGAAGTTCTTGCAAGGCGAATCGCCGGCGAGATCATCCTCTCCAACAAGCCAGGGGCCACCATGCGGAAGTGGCGGGAGCTTTTCGGCGTTTCGCAGACAACGCTTTCTGATAAAATGATGCTTTCGCCCTCGGTTATAAGCGACTATGAGAGCGGGCGGCGGAAAAGCCCTGGAACAAAGTTTGTTAGGCGCTTTGTTTGGGCACTTTTGAAGATTGATGAGGAGCGGGGAAGCCGCTTTATCCGCGAATTCGCCAAGCTCACCAGTTCGCCCAGCATGGCTGTTGTGGACTTGCGCGAGTTCCCCATCCCCGTGCGGGTGGAATATTTGTGTAAAGCCATAAGAGGCGAAATTGTGGCTTGCTCAAGCCTAAACGTCCGGGATGTTTTGGGCTACACCGTTGTGGA
>CAZRXM010000075.1:0-2711 GCA_964604045.1 uncultured Candidatus Bathyarchaeia archaeon | reverse complement strand
ACTGCTGGTATTCTTGAAGGTTTTATGAATGTGAATGAGGCCTAGTTCCCTATGGCTTTTAAGTAAACCTTACTCTAAAACTTTGCCTCTGATACAAAGGTAGCAGTTAGCTGACTGTTTCCATAATTAACAGATTAATTTTCTCAATACATTTCGAGTGTCCCATAGTTTTTAGCCTTTAACACGATTATGTGATAGACATGCTTTGGTGCTTTTATCACGCCGGAACTCGTGTTTATTATGCTCCTTATATACTGGAGGGCGTCCCTTGTCACGTCTGAATCTAGAAGAAGTTTTCCGCTGTTGCGAATTGTGAATTCTTTTTGTAGCTCTTGGTGGATGTTAAGGATGACGGACTTGGTAAGCGTTAGAACCCCAGCGTTTTCTATAATTGGGTCTTGCTGTTCTAAGCCTGTTGGGTCGTCTTGGCTTTGGATATAGGCCTTTAAGGCTTCGTTTATGAGATCTGACACCCTTCTCCCGCTTTGCTTCGCTAAAGTGTAGATCTTTTGGTAGATTTCCTTGTCCAGGCCTCTTATGGCTATTACATGTGACATTTGTTAACATGTTTACTAGTAAACAAGTAAACTTATAAAACTTGCGCTCGCTCATTTCTCACACCATGACCATGAAGCTTGTTCAATGCCTAAGCTGCGATTATCTAAGTTTCAATGAATCATATGGGAAATGGGAGTGTACGCGTCCAGGCTGGCGACACTACATAGATGACCCTGCCGCATTGATAAAGTGCAACTTTTATAGGCGTAAGAGGGAAGAGGGAAAAGTTAAAGTTCCAACGCTTCTTAAGGTTCGGGCCTCCAACCCTGGTGGACTTTAAACTTGTGTGTTTTAAAGGCTGACAGCCTTAAACGCCTTAAAACGGGCATTCAGTTAGTCGACGATGTTTTTCCCGGTTTTTCTTATGGAGATTTCGCTGCGATCTATGGTGATGAAGCTTTCATGCTGGGTTCTATACTATGCGTCCGCGGTGTTTCTCCGTTTGAGTATGGCGGCCTTGATTCTAATGTCGTTTTTATTGATGGCGGAAACTCTTTTAATCCCTATTTAGTGGCGGAAGTTGCCAGAGGATGGTCGCTTAACCCTCGTGAAGTGCTCGAGAGAATATTTATTTCTAGGGCTTTCACGGCCTATCAGCTTTCAGCCCTAATCCTTGAAAAGTTGGATAAATTTCTCGAAAACTGCGACGCCGATCTCATATTCGTCTCTGACATCTCTTCGCTTTTCATGGACCCAGATATCCCAAAAACAGAAGCTCACAACCTGTTTTTGAAGGTTTGTCAAAAACTTGGCGAAGTTGCAAGGAATAAGCGAAAAATAGTTTTGGCGACATATCGCCCTGACAAAGGCTCTAGGCGGGGCGTATTTTTCGAAGCGGTCCTTTTCGGTCAAATCAACGTTTTAATAAAGTTTGAGAGGAAGTATAACATTTTAAGGTTTGCCCTGCTCAACCATCCGGAACTTAAACCTTTTGAACTTGAAATTCCAACCGAGAACATGTTCTTAACAGATTTTATGGAGGTGTAGTTTTGGGTAGAACTGTACCTTCTTTCCGCCAAGCCCTCGAGGCTGAGATCGCCCGATGGGAAGGGTTCCGCAACGCTTTAAGGGGAAGGGACCTCGAGGCCTTCGATCACATGATGAATGCTTGTAGAACTTATGCCTCTGCCGGTGGAATGGCAACCCGTCCATTAATAACGGAAGCCATGTTCATGTGTATTTTACTGAGCCAGCAGAGGGCGATTATGGAGATCAAGGAGAGCCTTGAGCGACTGGAAAAACAGCTCAGGAAACCCTAGCCCAGTAAGGGGCTGGATACTTGACGTTTACCCTTCTGGCCCACGCCAAGTAACAGTCTGGATCATAGGCGAAAGCGGAGAACGAGTGAAACTAGTTGACCATTACGTGCATAAAATCTACGTGTCGGGCAGCCAACAGTCGCTTGAAGAGCTAACGAGAAGAATTATTGATAGCGAATCTGTTGCAGATTTCCGTTTTGTTGAAAAGTTTGCCGATTTCATGGAAGCCTCTAAGAAGAAGGTTTTGGAAATTGACATGACAGACTATGGTCGGACAGCCTTCTTTGCCAGGAAAATCCTTCGTTTAGGCGGCTACGAGAAATATCAACTTTACAACGTGGATGTACCAATAGCCCAAGCCTACCTATATGAGAGGGACATATTCCCTCTCGCGCATGTTTTGGCCTATGATTACGGCGACAAAATTGTCTATGAGCTTCTAGATTCAGTTGAAAACTGCAATTATGGTACACCTCCTATGCGTCACTTGTGGCTCGATGTAAACATCAAAAGGAAGGGGGTTGTGAAAAGCTTCTCCGACGAAATCGAGACTATAACATTGCAATGTAACGGTGAAACCTTGGTTATAAGCGGTGGCGATGAAGCCAACAAGGTTCAGAGAATGGTTGAAGCAATTAGGCAAATAGACCCAGATATAATCTACACGCGTGGAGGAGACTCGTTTCTACTTCCATATCTAGCTCACCGCGCCTTCGTTAACGGAGTCCTAGACAAGTTCATTTTGAGCAGGGACCCAATCCCCCTCAAGGCGAAGAAAGGAAGGGGTAGAAGCTACTTCTCTTACGGACGAATTTACTACAAGGCGCCTATCAGGAGGCTTTACGGCAGAATCCATATAGACCTAGAAAACACCTTCATCTATGCGGCTTCAGG
>CAZRXM010000074.1:0-2815 GCA_964604045.1 uncultured Candidatus Bathyarchaeia archaeon | reverse complement strand
CGAGTGCAAGTCGGGCGTTCATACCAGCTGAACTACCGGCCCTGCAAGCTCATCTTTTGGAATGAAGTTTTTGGGATTTAGAGGTTTCGGTAAACTCAAAAGGTTTAGGCTGGAATTTAGGAAAACATTGGTATGGGGGGCAAGTTTGGCTGAAGCTGAGCCTTCTGGGATATTTGTCATCCAGAAGCATCAGGCTAGGCGTCTGCACTACGATCTTAGGCTTGAAATGGATGGTGTTTTAAAAAGCTGGGCTGTCCCAAAGGAACCTCCACTGGAGCCGGGGGTTAAAAGGTTGGCGGTTGAGGTTGAGGACCACCCGCTGGAATATGCAAACTTTGAGGGCGTGATACCGGAGGGCATGTATGGTGCTGGGAAGGTGGAGATTTGGGATCGGGGAACCTATCAACTCAAGCACCGAAGCAGGGACAAGATAGAATTTTCCCTGAACGGCGAGAAAATGCGGGGAGACTATGTCTTGATAAGGTTTAAGGGGGATAAAAACTGGCTTTTGATTAAAAGAAAAGGCAATAAACCGGGTGGTTAACCAAATTTTAGGTGAAACTTGACATGGTTAAGCTTGAAGTCGTTGAAATTGAAGTGCCGAAAGACTGCAACGTGATTTTGGGCACAGCTCACTTCATAAAAACCGTCGAAGATCTGTATGAAGCTTTAGTTAACTCCGTTCCAGACATAAAGTTTGGGATAGGCTTCTGCGAGGCTTCAGGCCCATGCCTCGTTAGACACGAGGGAAACGACGAGGAGCTTCGAAAACTCGCCGCCGAGAAAGCTCTTAAACTCGCATGCGGCCACAGCTTCATAATATTCATCAAAAACGCCTACCCGATAAACGTTCTAGACAAGATTAAACAGGTGCCTGAAGTCTGCACGATCCACGCAGCCACAGCTAACCCTCTGCAGGTGGTAGTTGCCGAAACGGATCAGGGTAGGGGGATACTGGGCGTCATTGACGGTTTCAAGAGTAAAGGCGTAGAAAAAGAGGGGGACATAAAGGCTAGAAAAGAGTTCCTGCGGAAAATAGGCTACAAGCTCGGTTGAGAAAAAGGCCGGCAGGGTGGAGCGGCGGACAGGGGTGGCAAAACGTTTCTCATGTTTATTTTGAGGCTACCAGCTCTTGCCGCACTTTAAATGGAATTTTCTCCTTCATTTTTTCAGCGGCGTAGTCTACAAGATGCCTAAACTGTTTTTCGGTAAGCACGCTGCGTGCTTTAGCCAAAATTTCAAGACATATCTCCTTAAAAACGATGTCTGTACAGCTCATCTTCGCATCGTCAATAAGCTCCTTGCACGCTCGAAGGATTTGAGCGTTCAACGCATGCTCCACCCTGCACCGTATAGCTTAACTCCAAACATTAAAACACTTATGAATTCAGAAACCATATTAGAAATCCAGATGGCCGATTATGTGTAAAAATACGGGACTAAAGCAGGATGGCACTGTTAAATTCATAGGGCTTGTTGAGAGGGTGGATGGGGATACTGCCAAGATAAAGGTTTTCAGAGAGTATTGTGAAGGACTTAAGGGCGTGGAGGAGCACTCTCACCTCATAATATTGTATTGGATTCACTTGAAGGATTCTGACAAGCATAGGGGGACGCTGCTTGTCTACCCGAAGAAGCACGCTGTAAACGTTTTAACCGGCGTTTTTGCCTGTAGGAGCGCGTCCCGTCCAAACCCTATAGGCCTATGTGTTGTTGAACTTGTTGAGAGGAGGGATTGCACCTTAACCGTTAAAGGTCTCGATGCTTTGGAAAGCTCTCCCATAATTGACATTAAACCATACATTCCAAAACTGGATTCAATCCTAAACGCCCGCACACCCAAGTGGTCCTGTTAAGGTGGTAGCAGTATGGACGTTGTAATTTTGGGACCTGCGGGTTCGGGGAAAAGCCTGCTGACGGCTAGTTTCGGCAAATACGTGCAAGGGGAAGGTTACACTGTAAGGTTTTTGAATTTGGATCCAGGATGCGCCGTGCTTCCTTATAAATGCGATTTTGACGTACGAAGTGTTTTCACCGTTGAGGAGATCATGCGGCGTGAAGGTCTTGGACCGAACGGGGCTATGTTGAGGGCTATGGAGAAGCTTTGCAGTGTGGAGATCCCAATTTTCAACGCAGACTTCAACCTAATAGACACTCCTGGACAACTGGAGATCTTTGCCTTCCACGAGTCTGGGCCCAAAATCGTTAACAGGCTTCAAAACCCCGTCGGAATATTCATAATAGATGGAACCATAGGCATCGGAGACCTCCCAGCCGTCTACCTGTATGCTTTGGCTGTTAGATATAGGCTTGGAATCAACATGATTACGGTGGTGAACAAGGCGGATAAGTTGAGCAGGAGGCAGGCGGAAAAGGTTAGGGAATACCTTCTCAACCCATCCGGGCATATTGAAGGGCAAAAGCTGAAAGGGGTGTTGCATGACATTTACGGTCCACTATCAGAGCTCCTGCAAAAAGTTGTGCCAGCCCAACGCATCCCCATGGTCTCAGCGAAAACCAGTAAGGGACTCGACGAAATACTGAACATGCTTTACGAGGTCAAGTGCGTATGCGGCGACCTAACCTAAAACCTTTAAACAACGTTTAAACACGCACGCAGCACATCACAACGTTTATTCCAAAGCAGTTCATCCTTATCTAACACGCAAAACCGGAGGCAGACAACCCCTCAATGAAGAAGAAACGCCGAAAAGCCTCAGACCTCCTAGACGAATTCGACCTCAAAATGATAATGGAAGCTTTAAAACTCGACAAAAAACGCAGAGTAGACTACATCGTCTAATATAGTCTTTCA
>CAZRXM010000073.1:0-2928 GCA_964604045.1 uncultured Candidatus Bathyarchaeia archaeon | reverse complement strand
TGAACCTTAAGCCCTAAACCATGGTTTCTGGCTGCTATGAGAATTTTTCTTGTCTGTTCCAAGGTGAAGACGCCTTTCTCGCAGAAAACGTCGCAGAACTCCGCCAGCCTTCTCTCGGCAACGGCTGGAATCATTTCATCGACAACCAAGCTGACATACTCTTCGGGATTGCTTGTGTATTCGGCTGGGACTGCGTGGGCTCCCATAAATGTGGGGACAACGTCAACGGCATGAAGCTGGTTTAGACGCTTAATAACCTCCAAAATTTTTAACTCATCCTTCGTTGTTAAGCCGTATCCGCTTTTCGCTTCAACGGTTGTTGTGCCATACCTTAACATAACATCCAAAGTGCTTAAACCAAAACCCAAAAGCTCGTCTAGGCTGGCTTTTCTGGTTTCCCTAACAGTTTTCAATATGCCCCCACCAGCCTTCAAAATCTCCATGTAAGAGGCACCCTCAACCCTCATCTGGAACTCGTCTTCCCTTGAACCAGCAAAAACCAAATGCGTGTGGGGATCCACAAAGCCGGGCAGAACCGTTTTCCCGCTGGCGTTCACTATGTCTTCAGCCCTAAAGTTCTTCCTTATCTCTGGAGTTTTTCCAACAGCCAATATTTTGCCATCTTTTATGGCTACACACCCATTCTTGATTATTCCAAGATCTCGCATACGCTTGCCAGTTCTGGGCTTCTCGTTGCCTCCAGCCAAAGTCACAAGCTCACTAGCATTAACGATAAGCGTGTCCGCCCTTTCTTTGGCAGCGGTTTTCCCCGTTTTGGCTTTACTCAAGGCGTCCTCCCTTCTCAATGGCGTTTTGAACCGCCACTTCCAACACTCTGTCAACCGTTAAGTTGTCAATTTTCAAATAGTACGCTGCCACATCAACTATAGCCTTTAAAGGCGCCATCCCACAGAACTCCGAACCTACGACTGGCACATTGTAGCGTTTAGCCTCAATTTTCAAAAGTTCAAAAACACGGTATAATGGGGTGGCTTCAAAATCGCTTATGCTCATGCCAATCTGTGTTATGTTCTTTTCTGGAATATAAGCAGCCATAGCCTTAACATTTGCAAGCCCGCCTTTCTTCGAATGCAAAGCCCTAGCAATCTTCTTCGCAACTTTCAAGTCTGCAGTCCCAAGGTTGACATTGAATCCCGCCATAACCTTACGGGCGCCAGTTATTGTAGCTCCAGCCGTTGGATGGGGCTGTGCTGGACCGAAGTCTGGTTTGCGTTCCGGCTTCGCCATCATCTCCACCAGCCTCTCATATTCGCCTTCGCGTATCCAGTCCAGGTCTTTCCGCTCTGGTTTTGTGGCAGCCTCGCCGTAGAGGTAGACTGGAACGCCGCGTTCTTTGGCTAATGTTCTGCCGAACTTTCTTGCAAGCCTTATGCAGTCTTCCATGGTGACATTTTTTATTGGTATGAAGGGGACAACGTCCACCGCGCCTATTCTTGGATGTTGCCCCTTATGGGTTCTCATGTCAATAAGCTCCACAGCCTTAAAAGCCATCTTCAACATGGCTTCAAGAACAGAACGCTTGTCTCCCACAAAGGAGACAACAAGCCTATTATAATAATTGTCGAAGGTGTAGTCAAGCAAAAACGCCTTTTTGGTTGTTTTAAGCTCTTTGAGGATTTGCTCAACAATCTTCGGGTCTGAGGTGCTAAAATTTGGAACGCATTCAATGATTTCTCTCAAAGATTTTCACCGCCCTCCCGCCCTTCTATCACCGCAGAGCCTAATTAAAGTTATCAGCAACCCCGACCCTTTTTAGAAAAACTAAAATCCGCTTTAAAACCAAACTCTTAACCACGCTGAAAATTGGTGAAACAAGCTTGACACGGCAAGAGCTTGAATTCGAAGTGCCAACATGGAACCAAATCTATAAAATGCTTATGAAAATTGCCGAAAAAATAAGGAACGACAATTTCAAGCCAGACGTAATTGTTGGCGTTTCCCGCGGCGGATGGCCGCCTGCAAGAGTCCTTTCAGACCTTTTGGAGAACCCAAACCTTGCCAATGTTAAAGTTGAATTCTATGTTGGGGTGGCTGAAACGAAGGGGGAGCCAACCCTAACGCAGCCAGTTTCCGTTAATGTAGCCGGCAAAAAAGTGCTGGTTGTGGATGAGGTAGCGGACACAGGCAAAAGCCTCCAACTCATAAAGGAGCACTTGCAGAAAGAAGGCGCCGCCGCGGTCAAAATCGCCGCTGTTTACCTTAAACCATGGAGCATTGTAAAGCCGGACTATTACGCTAGGGAGACAAGCCGCTGGATAGTCTTTCCATGGGAGATAAAGGAGACCATAAGGAAAATAGTCGAAAAATGTAAGGAGCAAGGCAAGCCCATTGAAAGGGAGACAGAAAAACTGGTGGGGGCTGGCTTATCCCGAAGGCTTGTTAACCGCTTTCTAAGGGAGATCAGCGAGGAAGAAGGAGCTTGCTAAAACTTATCGAAGAGTTTGGCAAGTATGTGGCTGTTGCCGGCTTCCGTAAAGTGAAAATAGCTGATGTTGAAGGCTTTCTCAAAACCGTTAGGAAACGTTTAGCCAAAAATGTGGAAGCCCAATTTTTCGACGCTGGGCTTGTGGCTACTTGGCAACACTTGTATTTTGCGGCTTTAAACGCCCTAAACGCTTTTAAAAACGGCATAAACATTTCAAAAAGCCTAGCTGTGGAAACAATGCTTTACGCCTCTGCTCAACGCCAAATTCGAAAAGCCATGGACCTTATGGGGATAAAGCCCAATTCGGAAGCAATAGCCGTTCTTGTTTTGGGAGAGAAAGCAAACGATGTGGAAGCAGCGTTAAAGACAATAGCCGAAATTGTTGATGGGCGGCGTGACGACGCTGTTTTGGGGCTTTCACAAGAGAAAATCCAAGCTATTCGAAAAGCCTTCGACATATCAGACGCGGAGCTTGAGGCTGT
>CAZRXM010000072.1:0-3155 GCA_964604045.1 uncultured Candidatus Bathyarchaeia archaeon | reverse complement strand
CAAAGTCTTCAATAAGTTCTTGCTTATCAATCACGCTTAGGGATGGAGCCTTACATTTTGGGCACGGTTTTCCCACAAGGCTTTGTTCAAAGCTCACTAGCATGGGTCCCCTAACGGTTTGCTGCTCTTCATAACCGCAGGCGCTACACCTTATTTTTACACGGGCGATGTCTAAGCCTTCGGATAAAAGCAGTGTTTGAACTGCTCCCGCTTCAAGGGCTTTCCTCACGGCTTCCTCACCGTAAGTGGCCAGTCCAGTGTCGTGGCCTACCTCGTAGAGGAAACGCTGCATTATTTGGCGTTCCTCTATATAGCGGATTTTCCGCATGATCTCCGGCGCTTTGTCCACAACTTCCTTTACGCCCTGCTCGTCCACGTAGGCGGTGTCGATGATGTCGATGATTTTCTCTTTCAACTGGTAATTTAGGTAGTCGCCCTTCTCAAAGTCGTATTTGGTTGGACCCGGCCCGCCTATAATTATGCCCTTAAGGTTTTCTATGGAAAGAAAAACTTCGTTGGCGTGTTCACCCACCCGCCGAAAATACTCTTGAAGACGCATTTCCCGCAGTCTCTCAAATCTTCTTGCAGACTGCCCACCAGCCCTTGTTTTGCCAGGAACGCCGGAAGTCACCTCCCGCACTATCTCAAGCCTTCTGCCCTGCAAGACGGCGAGAGTTGCCGCCGATGCGTCTATGAGAATTATACCATAAGCCTCTTTTTCGCGGAGAAGCTCCTGCAAATGCTCCGTGTGGAAACGGGAGTCGCAACGGTAGAGGTAAATGTTTATCGGCTCCGGCGGTATGATCACGTAGGTTTCAATTTTCTCTGTTCCGGCACCGTTCTGGGGCACTGCGCCACAAAATATCACAAGCCCGGTTTCAGGGGTTTCCTTGAACAGTTTTAGGCGCTGCTGAACCTTGACTATGGCGTCTTGGACGTTTTTGCGGGTTGTGGTGGACTTTATGTTGGAGGCTGTGCCATACTCTTCCCTAAGCATGGCCATAACTTCGCTTATCTGTTTTCCAGGCGGAATATAAAGCGAAATAAGTTCGGTGCCACGGCCTTCTTTGCTGGCGAGCATGCTAAGTATCTTTTTCAACCTGAACAGTTCAAGGGAGGTTCTCTTTCTAGGCGCACTCAAAGCCCTTCACTCTGAAGTTTTTAGACTGCTCAATGCTTACACGGCTATAGCCCAAAAATAAACGGGATTAATAAGGGTTAAGATAATCCTAAAACTTCCCTCAGAAACGCCTTGTACGGACCCAGTTTTCCACCGTAGTTGCCAGCTGAGATCCTCAAAACTCCGGGAACGTTTATGGCAGCTTTTATGCCCTCACCCATGGCCCTCTTAACGGCTTCGAGGGTTAAACCGTTGATGACTATTTCGTAAACTGCGTTGACTTCTTCGGGAAGCTGGGAGTCAGCTACAACCTTCTTCAATGTTGGGCAAAAGGGGTGGTTTGTTGAAGCCTTAAGCTTGTACTTCAAAGAACCAGCCTTAGAACCAGACCTGCAAACCCCGCCTGGAAATGGCATTATAACATCGTTTGCATTGTTTTTTATTGCTTTCACGGATTCCTCTGCCGCTTGTAGTCCCGTAGTTTTGTCCTTTGCAAGTATAAAAAAATTTCCACCGGCAACAGCCTCTGCAACGCCAAATGAATCTTCCACAATGAATTCGCCCTCCATAACCGGAATTCTCCAAACTTTTCTCCCGCCGACAATGCCCTTCTTTTGAAAGCCGTCACCGAAATAGCGGAGGCTCCGTCCAACCTTCATTCTTCTTTTAGCGTTTGGAAGGGCGTCAAAAGCTGATGTTGTGGGGCAAGTCATTATACATTGGGAAATTCTTGATATCATTTGATTTTTCAGGTCGAATCTGTTGCGGTGGTATATTTGGATTAGGACTCCGACACGTCCGTCTGGGGTTTTGTTTGGAGGTACTATGCCTTCTATTCCCGCCTCTGCTGGAGCCATAATGACGCTTGTCGCAAAGCCCGTTGCTACTTCAGCAGCGGTTAAAGCCCATTTTTCACCGTCCGCTGTGATGAGTATTCTTCCAGCCCACATGGGAAACATTTCAGCAAATGTGTCTGAAACTTTCACAGTGTGGCCTTTAGGCGTCTTCACTATGAAGCAAGGTCCAAACTTATCTTTCTCGTCGTATCCAACCATTTCCAGTTTTGTTTCGCTGTGCAACATGTTTGAAACCTAGCCGTTGATATTGCAAATTCTGCTTTAAGAGTTTTCGCTGTTAAACCTTGAAAAGACAGGTGGAAGAATTCAAAGCGCTGTAGTTAACAGTTTCAGGAATGGAAAGATAAGGGTCAGCATAAAGCCGTATGAGGAATATTTGGAGTTCGATGTTTCTAAGGCTTGATTCCTCGGCAGGGTAAAGGGCGAATTGGGAGAGCTGGTCTTAGGGAAAAATACTTAACGGTAACGTTTAGGTTTAAGGGAGATGAGAAGGAAGTTAAAGGTAAGATAACTTGGGACTGCAACGAGAAGAGCCTAGATGGATTTAGCCCAAACACAGGCTGGATTAGAATAGACCTGACAAAACTATTCTACATCCATAAGGGTTTAGAAATAAAGGCGATGTTGCAGCGGAAAGCGTCAAATAAGCCCTCGCTTAGAAAGGTTCTAGCAAAATACTCAAAGCGTGAGAGAACTAGGGCTAAGGACTACATCCATAAGCTGACAACATTTATGGCAAACGAGTTCAAGGGCTACACCACGGTTTCGAAGACTTGAGAAAGAACAGAATGCTTAACGGCTCAAGGAAACACAATAGGCGTGTTTCAAAGAGTAGCTGGAAAACAATCATAACCTTCATGACCTATAAATCAAGGGTTATGCTCCTCAACCCACAAAACTCCACTAGAAAGTGTTCCAGATGTGGGATGGTTAATGCCCCGAAAGGAGCATCATATGAATGCAGGAAATGTGGGTTGAGGATGGATAGGTAGCTTAATGCTGCCATAAACCTATACCTTCAAATGGAGGGGCTTCCTCCATCCCAAAAACTCTTTGATGAGCTGATGAGGGTTGGAGCGGGTTCACCCAGACAGGGAAGAGGCCGATGAAGGCTCCAATGAATCCGAGAGGAGCCCAAAGCTCATGAATCCCAAGAGCTATGTAAGTCTATTTAAGAC
>CAZRXM010000071.1:0-3296 GCA_964604045.1 uncultured Candidatus Bathyarchaeia archaeon | reverse complement strand
ACGGCTATTAGGCAGCCAATCTCAAACTTGTTCATGACTTCGGCTGCCTCTTTGACGGTGGATTCCTCGTCTATGGTTATGACTTCTCTAACCATGACGTCTTCAACTTTTAGGGATAAGGGGCTTTCCTCTCTTGTTGATTCTTCCTCGTTTTCCACAATGTCACCAAAATTCTATTCTGAAACCCTACATATATAATTTGACGCGTTGGCAAACAGACACTTTAGCGTCCAAGCAGCCTTCGCGTCAACTCCTCAACACGTTTGCTCGCCGGTATCTGCGCCCTCTCAAACTTCTCCTTAGGCTTTGCTAAGGGTCTGGTGGCATCCAAACCCATCTTCGAAGTTAAACCCGTTTCCTGGTCCGCCGAAGAATCCAGTGTTGAGCCTCTGACATTCTCTATTATGAGTAGGTCTTCCGACGCCTGGAAACGTGTAGCAATAGCCCATTCAACATCAGCCATGTTAAAAACGTCGATGTCTGGATCCACAACAACAGCGTGCTTAAGGCTTGGGTGGGCTGCAAAAGCCGCCAACAAGGCGTTTTTCCCATCGCCGTCAAGTTGTTTTTCTATGGATATTACGGCGTGAAGCCATCCGCCACCGCCAACTGAAAGGTTTACAGCCTTAACTTTGGGCACAACCTTTGAAACTGCCTCATAAATTGAAGCTTCGTGGGGAAGACCCATCAAAAGCCTATGCTCTGCTCCAGAGGGCAGAAGCGCCTGATAAATGTAGTCTTTGCGGTGCATTACGTTTACAATTTCAACAACTGGCTGTTTACGCTCAATGTCATATGTCCCAGTAATGTCCACTAGCGGTCCTTCAGGCACCTCCTTTGAGGCTGAAATCCTCCCCTCCAAGACGAGTTCTGCGTCTGCCGGAGCGCAAGCATCCACATACTTGCACTTCACCAGCTCAAGTTTTCCGCCCAACAGCGTATTAGCCACATCAAATTCGCTTACTCCGAAAGGCACTGGTGAGGAAGCCGCCAGCATAACAGCTGGATGAACACCAATAGATATTGCCACGTCCAAGTCAACCTCCGCCTCCCTAGCCATCTGCCACAACTTATAGAGGTGCCTTGGAACCAAGCGTATTGCCAAATGCTTCTCATCCAAAAGTTGCAAACGGTGGATGGACACGTTTTCAATGGTTCCATCAAGGCTTTTCGCATGAACAACAGCGGAAGTTATGTAGGGGCCGGCGTCCCTCTCAAAATGGGTCAAAATAGGAATCCTAAGAAGGTCTGGTTCTTCAACAACCTCTTTGACAGCGCCATCTTCGACGATTTTTGGCTTCTGCGGGTTGCGCCAAGCCTCCAAAAGCCTTTGGTAAAGCCCTTCTGGCTCAACGCCTAAGGCTTCACAGATGCGCCGTCTTGTTCCGCAGACATTCGCCACAATTTTGGTTTTTGAGTCTTCAACGTTTTCAAACATGAGGATTGGGCCGTTGTCGAAGGCCTTCATGATGTAGGAGATTTCAAAGTTTGTGGAAACCTCATCGTTTATGTGCAGTACTTCGCCCTTTTCTTCCATCTGTTCCAGAAAAGCCCTTAAACTCATGTTAGACTCCCTTCTCGGCTTTCCAAACCCTCCATTTTTGGTTCTGTTAGGGTGACCCTTTCAATAAGCCTTTTGAAAATGGCTTGCGCTTGCATCTCATCCATCTTCTCCAAGTAGACTGAAACTATGGCTATTTTGCCCTTTTTCGAAGCCAAATATTCGGCGAACATGCGGGCTGAAATAACATTCCTATTGCCAAGAATAACCGATGACGATGGTAGTCCAGGGGTGTCTGGAGGTTTTGGGATGGCTATGGCAAGGGTTCCAAGCCTATCCTCATTCTCGCTTAAAAGGATAAGGCATGAATTCTTTGTTTCAAGGTAAACGGCGAGAAAGTGGATGTTCTGCTCAACCAACTCGTCCTTAACGACTTTGGCTCGCTCCATTTCCGATTCTCCGATGTTTATTTATAGCTTCTACACATTGACTATTTATTACTTTCAAAAAGGAAGGCGAAAATGGACGGGAAAAAAGCGAAAGAGATTCTTCAAATCCTACGGGAGAATTTCACTTTGCCAAAATGGGTTTCAGAAGACCACAACCCATTCGAAACCTTAATCATAACGATAATTTCCCAGAACACTTCCGACAGAAACACGGAAAAAGCCTTTGAAAAACTCTCAAAAGCTTTCCCAATAACCCCGGAGACGTTGGCGAAAGCCGAAGTAGGAAAAATTGAGGAATGCCTAAAAGTTGCTGGGCTTTATCGAAACAAAGCCAGAATAATAAAGCAGGTTTCAGGGATAATCCTTGAGAAATTTGGCGGAAAACTTGAAACTATTTTGGCTTTACCTTTTGAAAAGGCAAGAGAAGTGCTCATGCAACTTCCGGGGGTCGGTCCGAAAACCGCTGATGTTCTTCTGCTTTTCTCGGCGAATAAGCCAACAATACCAGTAGACACCCATGTGAACCGTGTTTCTAAGAGGCTTGGACTCGCTCCAGCCAATGGAGATTATGAGAGGGTTCGTGAAGCTCTCCAGCGATTATACAAGCCCAAAGACTATTTTGAGGTTCACATACTCCTAATCTTGTTGGGGAGAAAGTATTGTAAAGCCAGAAAACCCCTATGCAAGCCATGTCCAGTTAAAACGCTATGCCCATCGAGAGCCAATAACTTATAGTGGTTTGACTTCTTCCTCTATTATTGCCGGGGCAATTTCCTTCAGATTTTCGTCCAGCCTCACCCTTCCGAAGATGACTGTTGTTATGCCGCCTGAGACTGGTGTGAAGATTTTCACAACTTTTCTTCTGTAGTCGATTTCCCGTAATACACCTATCCCTAGAAACTTTCCTTCATCGTTGTATAGGGACAGGAGCAAGCCCTTTTCATCGCCCTTGAATGTGACCACAATCTTTTTGCCAAGGACTTCTTCAGCCCTTTTAATGTTTTCAGGGTTTATCCAACGGTTCCTTCCAATAACCACACAAATCTTGTCTTTCAACTCAACCGTATATAGGGGCTTCATCCCCAGCAGGTCGTAAATTTCCCTTTCCCTTCTCTTGTCCAGAAAGTTTTTGCCCGGAACCAAGAGTTCTTCGCTTTCAATTTTAAGCCAGCTTAATGGTATGGACTGAACCCTTGAATTTTTAAGGTATTTTATGTAGCCCAGCTCCCGGAGGCTTCTGCGTTTGTCCCTGCTTCTCTGTTTTATGGTTTGAGGGGAATCGATAACCACTGTTTTGAAGCCCTTAACAGCCTCTAAAAGGGGTTTTAGCTTTTCGTCTTGCTGTA
>CAZRXM010000070.1:0-3329 GCA_964604045.1 uncultured Candidatus Bathyarchaeia archaeon | reverse complement strand
AAAGCGTCGAACAGGACGGCTGAGGCTAGAAAGCCGAACATATGGGTAGAGGCGGGTCTTAAAGCCAAAACTATTAGAGCACCGACTAAGCCAACCATCGACGGCACACACCTTCTACCGGAGGCCCATGTGGCCAAAAGCAGAGTTAAGTAGACGGAGAGGTCGCAGAATATAGGCAGCCTGAAAATCGTGAAGCCTAAGGGTCCAACTGTTAGGTTTAGGACAGCCCAGAGGGCTGAGAAGATGGCTATGGTGGCTATGTCCAAAGTTCTTAAACCCATTCTAATCCTCGTAATACTTTCAATCAAAAAAGTAATACCAACCATAAAAACTTTATGATCAAAACACCCAAAATCAAACAGGGTCTTTCATGGCGAAAACCGAAAAAGTTGCACGTATAAGCATAACCCTCCCCCCAGACTTGCTAAGGGAGTTCGACGAAGTTATCCGAAAAATGGGATACGAAAACCGTTCAAAAGCTGTTCAAGATGCGGTCAGGCTTTTTGTTTCCGAACGCAAGTGGCTTCAGGAAGAAAGGGGTCCCCAAGCTGGGGTCTTAATGCTTTTGTACGACCATGAAGTTAGAGGTTTGGAGGACACTTTAACAGATGTGCAGCACAACTACGCCCACATAATTTCGTCAACAATGCATATTCACTTAACAGAGAGGGACTGCCTAGAAGCCATAGCCGTTAAAGGAGATGCCAGTGAAATCCGGAAATTAAGCGACGAGCTCTCGTCAAAAAGAGGAGTCAAAATTCTCAAGGCCATGATTGTGTCACTTTAACCCTTCAATGCCCCGTTAACTCAAACATTCTCTCCAAAGCTTTTCTGGCTTTGCTTGCTATGGGTTCTGGAACCGTGATCACGTGCTTCTCCTCCTTTAAGGCCATGTAAATCCTCTCAAGAGTGTTGAGCTTCATGTTGGGGCATACGGCCCCCTCGTAGGCTAAAATGAAACTTTTATCCGGGTTCTCCCTCCTCAAACGGTGCAGGAGCCCCTCCTCCGTCGCCACAATTAAAGTTTTGGCTTGGCTTTCCCTCGCGTACCTGCACATTTGGGAGGTGCTTCCAATAAAATCGGCTATCTTACGCATTTCAGCACTGCATTCCGGGTGAACCATGACCACAGCGTCTGGGTGTTGAGCCTTAAGCACATGCACCTCTTCCGGATGGAAGAGCAAATGGGTTGGGCAGAAACCATGCTCGGGAATGGGAATTATTGTTTTACCTGTTTTTTCTTGAACATACTCTGCCAAGTTGCGGTCGGGCCCAAAAAGCACAGTTTCAGCGTTCAAGGCTTCTATAACTTCCACAGCATTGGCGGATGTGCAGCACACGTCGCAGTAAGCCTTAGCCGAAGCCAACGTGTTAACATATAAAACCACCGGAACAAGGGGGTAAAGTACCTTCCACCTCTTAATCTCGTCAACTGTCAACATCTGAGCCATGGGACAGCGGGCCCCTCTAGAAGGAAGCAGAACCTTCTTGTCCGGGTTTAGGATGGCGGCGGATTCCGCCATGAAATCAACGGCTGCAAAGACTATCATTTCAGCGTCGCGTTCATCCATGGCCTTTCTGCTGAGTTCAATGCTGTCGCCAACATAATCCGCGATTTCCTGAACCTCTGGTCTCTGGTAGTTGTGGGCGAGAATAATTGCCTTCTTTTCCCTCTTCAGTTTGAGTATCTTCTCAACGAGCTCCATTCAAACTTCGTCCCTTTAAAGGTTTCCAAAAGTGCAACGCCAAATATATGCCTTTGCCAAAAGCGTCCGCGTTTCCTACAAGACGGTTAAAAGGGTTAAAGTTTTTCCATGTGCTATTATAATCAGCGATGGAGAGGCTGAGATTCTTCGCCACAACGGTTATCGGATTGGAGGACATAGCTGCTATGGAAGTTGAGAGACTTTTGGGCTTTAAAGCTGAACAAGACGTAGGCCGCATACTCTTCGAGGGCAAAGTATCCGACATATACATGCTAAACCTCAAGGCGAGAACCATAAACAAGCTTTTCATCCAGTTATGCCGCTCCAACTTTGAAAGTCTAGACGAAATATACAGGATCGCGAGAAACCTCGACTATACTTGGATAATAGATCCACAACAGTCTTTCGCTGTTAGGACGGAACGCATAGGTATGCACGACTTCACAAGCATGGATGTTTCAAGGGCGGTCGGCCAAGCCATAATAGACTCATACATGAATACTGTGGGCAAAAGATTGAAGGTTAACCTAGATGAACCAGACGTTGAAGTCTACTGCCTCGTGAGGAACGATGAATTCTTAATGGGAGTAAACACCACAGGGGCATCTTTGCACAAGCGTCATTACCGCGTCTACAGCCATCCCGCGGCTCTAAAACCAACAATAGCGTCAGCCATGCTAAAGATTGGGGGATGGCCCCAAAACAATCGTCTCATTGATCCCATGTGCGGGGGCGCCACAATACCGATAGAAGCAGCGCTGGAAGCGAAAGGCATACCGCCCGGCAAATGGCGGGAAGACTTCGCCTTCCTTAAACTGAAAATTTGCAGCAGGGATGATTACGAAAAGCTGAAGGCTGAGGAAACCGGAGGCCGGAGGCTGGAAAAAGGGTTTACCATATTCGCCATGGAAAAATTCGCCAAACACATGGAGGGGGGAATTGAAAACGCCAAAAAAGCCGGCGTCTACGAAGCCATAAACTTCAAGATTGGGGATGCCACGAGAATTGAAGATTATCCAGACGTAAACTTCGACCTAGTTGTTGTGAACCCGCCATATGGGTTGAGGGCAAACCCCAAAGAAGGAGTGCGAAAACTCTACGAAAAGTTTCTCCAAGCGTTAAAAAATAAGTTGACGGGCTCAACTCTAGTCCTAATAACGGCAGCTTCAAAAAGGTTCAGAGAAGTCGCAGAAAACGCTGGAATGGCAGTGATGGATGAACGCAAAGTATGGCATGGCGAACTTTTAACAAGCATATTCACATGCAAAATCTAACTTAAACCCAAATTGTTCCCTTACTAACACCAAGCTTTATCAAGCGAGCTTGGCAACAATTGGTCTGTGCTGGTTAGCTACAGTGAGTTCCCAAAGGCTTTTGGTTTTAGGCTTCCTTATTGTGGCACTAGCTTGGCTCACGTTACCCTTTATCAGTTTGCAAGGGAATCGTTGGTCAAATAATATATTATTTACATAACATGGACTTGTGGAGGGTCGCCCTTCCCTTGCAGGATACCCCTCATCAAATCATCGTTAACACCGTCTAGACCAAGTCTATAAAAAGGACGTTTGGGTGGTGCGGCGGGCCGGATTTGAACCGGCGAACCCCTACGGGAGAGGATGGCTC
>CAZRXM010000069.1:0-3707 GCA_964604045.1 uncultured Candidatus Bathyarchaeia archaeon | reverse complement strand
GGCCTAAGACGGCGACTTTGATTTTCAATTCTGGGAAGATGGTTTGCACAGGAGCTAAGTCTGAGAAAGAGGCTAAGAGGGCTGTGTTGAAGGTTATCAAGGAGCTTAAGAGGGGTGGAATAATCATCATCAGCAAGCCTGAACTCAAAATCCAGAATATTGTGGCTTCCGCCAGTCTGGGTGGGATGATAGACTTGGAGAAGGCTGCCTACACTCTTGGAAAAACCATGTATGAGCCTGAGCAGTTTCCGGGACTGATTTACCGCATGGACAATCCAAAGGTGGTTATACTGCTCTTCGCCAGCGGTAAGCTTGTTTGCACAGGAGCCAAAAGAGAACAAGACGTTTTCGACGCTGTCCACAAACTCCACGAAATTTTGGAGGAGAAGGGGCTAATATTCTATGAGTAGGGTGGGAAACTAACTCACTTCAACACTTACCCCTTTTTAACCTGTTTTAAAATTGTTTTCAGTTGATCCTCGTTTATCGCGCCTATCTCATAGAGAAGGTTGGCTGCCTCGCTTATCTTGACAACTGTGTGAAGCTTAATGCCGTTTTTTCTAAGCTTCTCTTCACCACCCTCCTCCCTATCAAGGAGAACAACAGCGTCGTTTACAACCCCACCCTCGGCGATGACAGCCTTAGCTGCCCTTCTGAGGGATAAACCCGTCGTTATCAAGTCGTCCACAAGCAGAATCCTGTCGCCTGGAGCCAGGACGCCTTCAATCCTTCTCTGCCTCCCGTGGAGACGTATGCCTTTCCGAATGTATATGAAGGGTTTTTTGAGGTTGTAGGCGATTATCGTGGCGAAGGGCATGCCAGCCATGGGTGTTCCTGCAACCCTTTCAAAGTTTTCGGCGCCTATCTCCTCCTCAACAAAGCTTGTGTATATATCGCATATCCGTTTGAAGGCGTCTGGAAAGCTTGGAACCACGCGGAGGTCTATATAGTAAGGGCTTATTTTCCCGCTGGTGAGTTTGAAGGTTCCAAACTGTAGGGCGCCGATTTTGTTCAGGATTTTGCAGACCTCTGTTTTCACGTTTTCCCTCTGCATCGCAAACTACACCTTTTTAGAGACCTGGTAAATCTTGCCCATCTCCGGGATTAGGCATGTGGTTTTCGGCATCTCCTTCTTCAAAAGTTCACCAAACTTTCTCAAGTCGGCGCTTGAACCTGTGTGGTAGGGAACAGCCACCTTAGGCTTCGTAAGTCTAGCTATTTCGAGGCCTGTTTCAGGCGATGTTCCTGGAGCAATTCCAACAGTGCAGAAGACAATGTCTAACTTTTCCCTCTCTCCTATGGCAGCCATCTCCGGGAACGGGAGGCTGTCCGCCGTATGGAAGACTTTAACACCGTCTTCGCTTGTGATTATGTATGATACAGGTGTGGCTGCGGGTGGATGGTTGCATTTTTCAGCCTTAATTGAAACATCGCCCAACTTAACCTCGGAGCCCGGTTGAACTTCGACAAGCTTTTCGCCGGGTATTGTGTTCCGCAGCCTCCTCACAGAGGTTGAATCAGCTACCACCATGCACTGGGAAAGCCTGAATATTTCTGCAACCAGCGACGGATCCAAGTGGTCGTAGTGTTCATGGGTTACGAGAACAGCATCCACGTTCTGGAAAACCTTAGCCTTAACATCCACGGGGTCAACAACCAGGGTTTTAGACGAAGTTTTCAGAGTCACTCCCGCATAGCGGTTGAACCACACAAACATTATCTCGTTTTTACCTGGAGTTTTCTCGATGGCCATATCCCACTCCTCGTGCATATTTAATGGCATATATCCCTTTAAAGAGCTTGTGTTTCATGGAGAATGGCTAAAACTTAATAGCTCTTGCATGTTAATTTTTGGGAGTTGGTGGAAATGAGCGCGGACGAGATTTTTGAAAACATAGTAAACGAGTATTTGGGCAAGTTTTTCGAGAAGAATCCGGATTTCGCCACATACCTTGGGCTTCACGAACCCTACGACTACATGCTTCCAAAGGGTTCGACGGAAAGGTTTGTGGAAAACCTTCAACTGATGGAGGAGCTGCTTAAAAGTTTAAGTGAGCGGGTTAACCGTGAAGAGTTAAGCGACGACCACAAAATAGACTGGGAAGTGCTGGAGAAGGCGTATGAACGCTGGAAATTCGACTTTTACGAGAGGAGAATCCACGAGTTAAACCCGGATGTTTCAGAGGAGTTAGGTAGCCTAATATTTGTCATGTTTACAAGGAACTACGCCCCTTTGGAGAAGAGGATCGATGCCATAGCCGCGAGGATGGAGAAGATGCCTAGATACCTCGAGGAGTTCCGCTCCAGGTTTGAAAAATCGCGTCCCGTGAAGCTTTGGACGCAGCTAGCTATAGAGAAAACCCAAGGTTTGATGGGCTTATTCATGTTTATACTGCAAGCCGTTAAGGGAAAAGTTCCAGACGAGGCTTACGAGAGGCTTCAAAGGGCTATGGAGGGCCTCCAACCAGCGTTGGAGAAGCATATCGAATGGTTGCGCGGCTTGCTAGAGAAAACAGGCGAGGAATGGGCCCTTGGCAGGGAAAAATTTGAAAAATTGATTCAGATCCGCGAACTCGGCTTGAACTCGGATGAAATACTCCAGCTTGGTGTGAAGTATTTAAACGAGTTGAAGGCTGAAAGAGATAGGATTGCCCGGCAAATAGCCCCAGACAAAACTACCGAGGAAGTTTTAAGGATTATAGAGAGTAAAGCTCCAAAAACTTTCGAGGAAGCGCTGGAGTACACGAGGAAAACCATGGAGGAGGCTAGACACTTTGTGCAGGAAAAGGGCATAGCAACCGTTTACCCAGAAGACGTCCTAATCGTGGAGGAAACACCAGCGTTTATGGCTCCCGTAATCCCCTTCGCCGCCCTAATACCCCCAGCAAAGTTTGACAAGCCCCAGATAGGCATATATGTCGTCACAAGACCTAAAGACCCCGCAAACCTTGGGAAGCACTTGAATTATCCGTCAATAAGAAATACGGCTGTTCACGAAGCTTTTCCAGGCCATTTCCTGCAGGGGGCAGTTTCAAACCGTGGAAGCGTTGTTAGATTGCTGGCTGAGGGCTCCGAAACCGTTGAGGGCTGGGCGCACTACTGTGAGGAGCTTATGTGGGAGAAGGGTTTCATAAAAGACTTGGAAACTCGACTGGTTCAGATAAACGATATGATATGGAGGGCCGTGCGTATAATTGTGGATGTTAAACTTTCAAGGGGCGAAATGACCTTTGAAGAAGCTGTGGAAATGCTTGTGAGGGAGGCGGGAATGTCTAGGGAGGCGTCTGTGGCTGAGGTAAGCCGTTACACGCAAACCCCGGGATACCCGTTATCCTATCTTCTAGGAAAACATTTAATCCTAAAGCTTAAGGAGGAAGTCAAACAGAAGATGGGCGACAAGTTTGACGAGAAATTTTTCCACGACACGATATTGGAGAATGGCTACCTGCCAATATCAATGCTCCGCAAAATATTCGACCAGAAAATACGTAGACAAACTTCCAACAACTGAACGTTAGTGGTTTAAATGGTTGACGTGTGACACTGCGAAAGCATGGAGACTTCTCCCGCACCCTCCTCTTTTTCTGTTTTAAACATTCACAAAACGAGCTGACGATTTTATGGGCTTCATGTTTGGGGCTTTAACCCCCTATATATAGGGGGATACATTACATAATGTTCTCCCATGATACGGGGGTCTATACGCA
>CAZRXM010000068.1:0-3712 GCA_964604045.1 uncultured Candidatus Bathyarchaeia archaeon | reverse complement strand
CTAAAACGTTTTCCTTTCTATTGAAAAGCCATGCCAATAACCAAAATCAGGAAGAGAGACGACCGCATAGTGGACTTCAACCCGGAGAGAATTAGAAACGCCATTCATAGGGCTTTTGTGGCTGTTAAGCTTGAGGACGGCGAGAAAGCCGAGAGGCTCACGCGGGAAGTTGTAAGTCTTTTGGAGGAAAGGTTTAGGGAGCAGATTCCATCCGTTGAAGACGCCCAAGACGCTGTTATAGAGGTTTTGATGAAGAATGGTTTTGAAGAGGTGGCGGCTGAGTATCAGGCTTACAGGAGGAAGAAGGATGAGATTAGGCGGCTTAAGGCTCAGCTTGGCATTGAAGAGCCTAAGTTGACGGTTAACGCCCTCGAAGTTCTGAAGAGGCGCTATTTACTGAAGGATGAAAACGGGAATATAGTCGAGACTCCGGCGCAGATGTTCCGCAGGGTTGCCAAGGCCATAGCGAGGGTTGACAGGCGATACGGTGAAGACCCAGGGGAGAGCGAGGAAGTCTTTTATAGGATGATGGCTCGGCTTGAGTTTCTGCCGAACTCGCCAACCCTCTTTAACGCTGGAACAAAGCTTGGACAATTGTCCGCTTGTTTCGTTCTACCCGTTGAGGATTCGCTGGAAAGCATTTTCACAGCTGTCAAAAACATGGCGATGATCGAGAAGACAGGCGGAGGTGTAGGCTTCGACTTTTCAAGGCTTAGGCCAAAAGGCGACGTAGTGATGTCCACGAAGGGTGTTGCGTCCGGGCCTGTGAGCTTCATGAGAGTTTTCGACGTTGCCACGGAAGTCATAAAGGCTGGCGGGAGGCGAAGAGGTGCCATGATGGGGGTTCTACGCGTCGACCACCCCGACATTTTAGAATTTGTAACGGCTAAACTGCAGCCGGGTTTTCTGCAGAACTTCAACATTTCAGTAGCGGTGACCGACGACTTCATGAAAACCGTTGAGGAGGACGGCGAATACTGGCTTATAAACCCGAGAAACAAAGAGAAAACCCGCAAACTTAAAGCTCGAGAAGTCTGGGATTTGATTGCACGGTCTGCTTGGGCGAGTGGCGACCCAGGCGTATTATTTATCGACGAGATTAATAGGCATAACCCAACCCCGGAGATTGGGCGGATAGAGGCGACGAATCCATGTGGCGAGCAGCCGCTTCTCCCCTATGAGTCGTGCAATCTTGGCTCGATAAACCTTTCCCGAATGGTTGAAAATGGGAAAATTAATTGGGAGAAGCTCAGGGAAACTGTGAGGAACGCTGTCCACTTTTTGGACAACGTTATTGACGCCAACAGGTACCCGCTGAAAGAGATTGAACGTGTGACCAAGGCGAACCGGAAAATTGGGCTTGGCGTCATGGGATTCGCCGACATGCTGATAAAGCTTGGGATCCCCTACGATTCAGAGCAAGCCCTGGAACTTGCCGAGAAACTCATGCGTTTTATCGATGAAGAAGCCCACAAGAAGTCTGAGGAAATAGCCGAGAAAAGAGGTTCATTCCCAAACTTTGACAGGAGCATCTGGAAAGACCGTTATAGGGCTATGAGAAACGCCACAGTCACCACCATAGCGCCGACGGGCAGTATAAGCATCATTGCCGGCTGCTCCTCCGGTATTGAGCCTTTATTCGCGGTTTCATTCATAAGGAAGGTTTTGGACGGCACGAGGCTTTTCGAGACGAACCCGCTTTTCGAGTTGGTGGCTAAGGAAAGAGGTTTTTATGATGCTAAGCTTCTTGAGGAAATTGCCAAGACGGGCTCCGTGCAGAAAATCGATAAGGTTCCAGAAGACGTGAGAAGAGTTTTTGTGACGGCTTTGGACATCGCACCGGAGTGGCATGTGCGCATGCAAGCCGCCTTCCAGAAGTATACGGATAACGCTGTTTCGAAAACTGTGAACATGCCTTTCGAGGCAACAGTTGAAGATGTTCGAAAAGTGTTTGAGCTTGCATGGCGTTTGAAGTGTAAGGGCATAACAGTGTTCCGCTATGGAAGCAGGCCGGAGCAGGTGCTATACATAGGTGAGGTGAAGGCGGCCGAGAAAACTTTTGTGGCGGCTGAATCCGAATACGCTGGAGGCTGCCCAACCAAAACTTGTCCGTTCCCGGGATAGAAAAGCAATAATAGCTGAAAAGTGCACGGTGAAAGTCTATGAATGGAACGTTAGGCTTCGTGGACGAGCAAAACATGAGCATGCTTACAGACCTATACGAGTTAACCATGTGTGCCAGCTACTTCGAACATGGGAAGTTTGAGCCAGCCACTTTTGACCTCTTCATCAGGCGTCTTCCTCCAAATCGTTCATACTTCCTCTTCGCCGGCTTGGAGCAAGCTTTGCTATTCCTTGAAAAAATGCGTTTCACGGAGGAGCACATAGAATACCTGAAAAAGCTGGGGTTTAAAGACGATTTTTTAGACTATTTGAGAAATTTCCGCTTCAGTGGTGACGTTTGGGCCATCCCCGAAGGCACTGTGGTCTTTCCAAACGAGCCTTTGATAAGGGTTACCGCCCCAATAATAGAGGCTCAACTGATAGAAACGTTCCTTTTGAATACCATTAACTTGCAGACAACTATCGCCACTAAGGCTTCTAGAGTTGTTTATGCCGCTCAGGGGAGACCGGTGATAGAGTTTGGTTTGAGGCGGGAGCACGGCGTCGACGCTGGCATGAAGGTTGCACGGGCAAGCTATATAGCTGGATGCAGCGGCACTTCAAACGTGCTTGCCGGACTGGTTTATGGCATACCTGTTTTCGGGACAATGGCGCATTCTTTCGTCATGTTTTTCAGCAGCGAGCTGGAGGCGTTTAGAGCTTTCGCCAAAACTTTCCCAGACAAGTCAACCCTCCTAATAGATACCTTCGACAACATCAGAGGGGCTTTAAACGCCATAAAAGTCGCCAAAGAGCTGGAAAGGCAAGGCTTCAGGCTTAGAGGCGTTAGAATAGACAGCGGAGACTTAGTTGCGATAAGTCGAGAAGTTAGGAGACTTCTGGACGAAAATGGGCTGGGTTATGTGCAGATATTCGCAAGTGGAGACCTAGACGAGTACAAAATAGAAGAGCTTCTGAGTAAAGGGGCAAAAATCGATGCCTTCGGCGTAGGCACAAGAATGGGAACCTCAGCTGACAGACCCTACGTGGACATAATCTACAAGCTATGCGAGAGAGCCAACGAAAAAGGCGAGTTTGTTCCAATAATGAAGCTAAGCGAGGGAAAAGCCACGTTGCCCGGAAGAAAACAAGTTTTTAGGTTTTTAGACAAGGAGGGCAATTTTGTGAAGGATGTTATAGCCCTCGAAGGCGAAGAGGTCGATGGAGAACCGTTGCTTGTCAAGGTTATGGAGAGGGGCAAAATAGTCTATGAGCTGCCTCCACTCGAGGAAATTCGGAGGAGGGCTTTAGAAAATCTTGCAAAGCTTCCGGGAAAGTATAAGCGTCTAAAAAGGGCTGCCAAATACCCCGTCGTGCTCAGTCCGAAACTTCGCAAGCTTATCAAAGAGTTGAGCATGAAACTGCTGGAAACCGAAGGCGCTTTTGCCGTTTCAAGTCGACAACCTTAGGGCCACGGTTAAGGCGTTTATAAAGGCCACTTCCAAAAGGGCGGCGACTAGGAAAATGCTGTAGATGGCGACTAAATTCCTTGTTGTAAGTGTTTAGCTCAGCGTCTTCTCTATCGTCATGTAAATGCCATAACCCTCCA
>CAZRXM010000067.1:0-3748 GCA_964604045.1 uncultured Candidatus Bathyarchaeia archaeon | reverse complement strand
TTTCGTCCTACCATATTTCACGTGAACCTTGCCTGTCTTCTGGTCTGAATAGTAAGCCGTTAGTTGTGCTGCTTTTTCTATGGCTTGCCTCGTTTTTGGGCCCTGCAACAGTGTTGTGGGGCTTCCGCAGCCCTGCGCTTCAAAGAAGTAGTCGTTTCTGCCCTTAAGCCTTAAAAGCATCTCATTTTCTTCGCGGTTTCTCCCAACGATTATCTTGTTGTCGCCGAAGCGGAAGTGGCGTCCAACTTTCAGCAACTCTAAATCCGCCATGGAAACGCGTTTCCTATGCATCAACAGGTCGCGGAGTTTAGCCGCAAACTCCTTGTAGGTTAAGAGACATCCGCCCGCCGGAGACTGGTACAAGGTTATGCCGTAAACCCTCGCGAGGGCCAACTGCCTCTTACGTGATCGCCCCCTAATGTCTAAAAGCCTATTTCTGTCCACTATTCCAGCTTTCTCAGGCTCCGTCGGCGGCAGAAGCTTGGCGGACAATGGCCTCAACAGCCTTCCCTTAAGGCTGGATTCCTCCTCGATGATTTTTAGGGCTTTCCAGTTCTGAGACATGGGACGCTCGCCTAAAACCTCACCGGTTATTATGAAGCTTGCACCTATTCGCTTAGCGTATTGTTTGGCTTTCTGGAGCATGTAAATGCGGCAGTCAATGCAGGGATTCATGTGTTTTCCATAGCCATACTTGGGTTTGCGGATAACCCGCAGATAGTCTAAGCCTAAACGCACAACAGTTAATGGCACACCCAACTGTTGGGCGGCTCTTTCAAGGCTGAAACCACCAGGCTTAGCCGAATAAAAAGGCGTGAGAAAAGCTATAGCCTCAACTTCAACACCTTGCTCCTGAACCAGTTTAACGGCGAGGCTGCTGTCCAAACCACCGGAAAAAAGCGCTAAAGCCTTAGCTTTAGGCTTGGTTTTTGCCTCCGCCATAAACCTTCGCTTTTAACGTTTTAGAAACCGCTTATTTAAGCTATTTCTATGCTTGTTAGTAGCCTCTGAAGCCTGTGGCTAGGAAGATGGCATACATTATGAGCAGTATAGTGCCCTCCCGCCAGCTTATTCTCTCGCTGGACAGGAAATACCACAAGAGAAGGTTTGTTATAAGCGAGAACATGACGAGGTGGGAGAAGGCTGCCATGTTGACGGCTAATGGTGAGCCTATTAGGGCTACGCCTAAAATGCATGTTATGTTTATGAAGCAGCTTCCAATGATGTTGCCTAAAGCCAAGTCCAAATGCCCTTTTTGAGTGGCGTCAAAGCTTGTAGCCAACTCTGGGAGACTTGTTCCAACAGCCACTATTGTGGAGCCTATAACCACTGGTGGAATGCCTAATTTAAAGGCCATGTAGGTGGCGGAATCCACAATAAAATATGAGCTGGCAACTACTAGAGCAGCTCCTAAGAGAGCTAAGAATGTGTATTTTGGAAGCTTTAGTCTCTCCCCACCTAGAGATCCCTCTTCCTTTATCGCCTTAACTCTTGAAAGTTGGTAGGTGTAGAAAACGAAAATCGCCAAAAGAATCACGCCGATGATTCTGCTTGCGTATCCAATGTAAAGAAGCGCTAGGGGGACAACTGAAGCTACAAAGAGCCCAAAATAAAGGGCTCCAATTTCCTCCTTAGCCATGGCTGGCACAATTTTAACGGTTTCGGAGTACCTTAAGGCCGCTGTGAGAAAGCATACGCCTAGGATTAGGCAAATGTTCGCAATATTTGAGCCTAAAACGTTTCCAACAGCTATGCCCATGCTTTCCCCGCCTATAGCAGCGAATATGGAAACGCAAAGCTCCGGGAGCGATGTGGAAAAAGCCACCAGAATGAAGCCTATGGTTGTCTTTCCAATACCAGTTATGTCTGCAACTTTAACGCTGTTCGTTATTGTCAAGTCGCTGGCCTTGTCAAGAATCGCTAAGGAGACCAGAAGAACAAATGCGTTGCCTAGCAGCCCTAGCTCCTCGAACATGAAGTTTCGGCCTCATACGCACTAACTGAGCTCTGTATTAAAATATTTCCTACAACATCTAGATATGGACGAGTGAGTAAAATCTTGAATTCAGATTAGAGGCATGGAGTATGGCGCCATATGAAATAATATTTCTAGGAACTGGTGGCGGGAGATTCACGACTATAACCCAGAAAAGGCGCACAGCTGGAATACGTGTCTTAGGTGAAAATCTAAATCTTCACTTAGATCCGGGTCCAGGGGCGCTTGTCTACTCGATAAGTGAGGGGTTGGATCCCCAGAGGCTTAACGCCATATTCGTCTCGCATAGCCATCCAGACCACTACACGGACGCTGAGGTTCTAATTGAAGCCATGACCCGTGGCATGACCAAAAGGCGCGGATTGTTAGCCGCCTCCAAAAGCGTTTTAAGGGGCAACGATGTCTGCGAGCCATCAATTTCAAAATACCACCAGCAAATGGTTGAGCAACTGATTGAAGCTGTTCCAAACACCCATTTCCAAGTAGCAGACTTGGCGGTTTCAGCTACTAAAGCCTGCCACACAGACCCAGACGCCGTGGGCTTCCGCTTCGAAACAAAAGAGTGTGGCGACTTCGCCTACACAAGCGACACCCAATATTTTGAGGGGATAGGCAGATACTACGAGGGCGTGAGATTGCTCATGCTGTGTGTTATGCGCCCAGCTGGTAAACCTTGGGAAGGCCACATGACAACGGAAGACGCCATAAAAATCGTGGAGGAAACTCGTCCAGAACAAGCGGTTTTGACACACCTTGGCATGCAGATGATTTTTCATGGACCAGTCCGAGAAGCAAAACTCATCGAGGAGAAAACTGGAACACCGACTGTGGCGGCAACAGACGGCATGCGAATAATTTTCGGCGAAAAAATCGAAGTGCAGGCAGCCAAACCTAAATTGGGGCAACTGAACAAATTCTTTTAAACGTTAGCGTCAATCTCTCTAAATCAAGGCGGAGCAAGATGCGCATAGTCGTACGCCTAGGCGGATCAGTTATCGCTACGCCGGTAAACGCTGGGCTGATAAGCAAATACGCAGAAATCTTGAAGAAGTTGAAGGCTGAAGGCCACACCTTGGCGGTTGTCGTTGGAGGAGGCGCCCTAGCCAGAGAGTTCATAAGAATCACCAAAGACCTAGGCCTGCCGGAAAAAGATCAGGACGACTTGGCCATCAGTGTTTCAAGGCTTTACGCCCAACTTTTCACAAAAATGCTTGGCACAGACACCTGCCAAAAAGTCCCAACAAGTATTGAAGAGGCGGCTGAATGCCTTGAAACCGGTAAAATCACCGTTTTGGGCGGCCTAAAACCGGGCATGACAACAGACACCGTGGCTGCCATGGTGGCTGAAAGGATAAACGCCGACGTGTTCATAAAAGCCACAGACCAGGAAGGTGTATACGACAAGGATCCGAGGAAACACCCAGATGCTGTTAAGCTTGACCGCTTAACCTTCGAAGAACTGCCAAAAGTTCTAGCCGAAAACAGGCATAGGGCTGGCCTACATCAGATCCTAGACCCTGAAGCCGTAAAAATCTTGATGGCTAAACGTATAAAAGTTCGAATCCTAAACGGCTTTAAGCCGGAAAACCTGCTGTTGGCCGTTGAAGGGAAGCCTGTCGGAACGACAATTGAATAGCTTTTCGTCGGGGGCAAAGTTTATAAGGTGACGATAAGTTGTTTATCGAATTTGATATCAATGGTGATATAAATGTTTGATGAATATGAACGCTGTCCTCCTCTTCCGCCGTTTAG
>CAZRXM010000066.1:0-3763 GCA_964604045.1 uncultured Candidatus Bathyarchaeia archaeon | reverse complement strand
CGATTGCTCCATTTTGAAAACCAATGTAATTTTCTACACAACAATTAATAAATTTTGTTTTAAAAATAAACGTAATGGGGTTCGGCATTGTTTTAGCGAAATACTTAAATTTATGTATAACGGAGTTATTTCGGTGCTAAAGTATGGGTGTTAATGTTTGTTAGTCTAGTAAGCGCTTTCTTAGAGATTTTATGGCATATAAGTGTTGCCAGACATCTGAAAAAATCATTGGGATGCAAGTTTTTGCTTGGGGGTGCTAAAGGTGAGTGGAGACTATAAAATAGGTTACAAGCGTCTCTTTGGAAGGATTGCTAAAGATTTGATGCAACTCGAAAATTTAAAGCCTTACCCAATTATAGAAGTTGATGCCTTCACAAGTAAAAGTGATGTTAGGTTATTTGTTAAGGTTGAGCATGATAATGCTGGAGGAGCTGATCCCTTAAGGTCTATTAAGAGGAAGCCAGCTTGCATAATGGGTTTATTCGCTGATGAAATGAATCCGAAGAAAGATATTTGGGTCTCCGCTTCATCAGGGAACTTCGCGTTAGAACTTAGCTTGCTAGCAAATGAGATGGATAAGAAAGTCTTCGCAGTTGTGCCCCCTAGAACCCAAGGCGGAGAATTGAAACCCTGAGGAGTTTAGGCGTAAATATTGTTATGGTTTCCGAAGAGGAATATGATCTGTGCCCAAGGGAGTTCACTGTCTTTATGGTTAGAGCTCTAGCAAAGAGATATAGCAATATCGTGAATATAGACCAGTACAATAGCGTCTTAAATCCGCTCGCTCATATGCTCTTAACGGCTAGGGAAATAGATGAAAAGTTTGGAGATGACTTGACGCACATATTTATACCGCTAGGGAGCACAGGAACCTTCGCTGGAATATGCGAATATTTCTCAAGGTTCAATTCAAAAGTTAAAATAGTTGGCGTCCAGCCAACTGGGTTTCACCGAATACCCGGCGTGCATAATGTTGTGGGCGATTGCAAATGGAGCCCAGAGATATTTGGACTCTCAGATATTAGGGAGACTGAAATATTGACAGTAGATGATAGATCCGCCTATGAAGCGCTCATGGAGCTAGAAATTGAATATGGAGTTCATGGCGGCCCATCAACGGGGATGGTATTTGCGGCTGTGAAGAGGGAGGTTGAATCAGGCAACATCAATAAGGATAGCAGTATCCTAATGATATCAGCCGATAGCTCCTGGGATTATAGAGAGTGGAACATGGAGGTTTTAGCGGATTTAAGAAGTGATCTTAGTGAGAGAGGAAGAGAATACTTAGAGGAGTATAGAAAGATCTTGGATAGTAGAGAGAATAGCGAGTCTAGAGTAATTAAAGTTAAGCGCTTATATAATCCTAAAGTTGAAGGTGAACTGTACAGCCTAGAAAAATTTGAGGAGAAATTGACCAGCATATAGAGCCGAAAATTTTCGGGAAAACTTAATAATTGGGTAATGAAAAATTCGGTTAAGTGAAGCAGAATGTTTAAGCGTTGTCCAGGAGTAAGAAGCCTAATAGAGCCGCAGATAATAATTAGGAGGTGCCCATTCTGCGGTGAGGAGATAGAATTCTTTGAATATGAAACTAAGCTGGAATGCCCAAGATGTGGCAAGATAGTCCACCGTGAGCCAACGGAAACATGCCTTTCCTGGTGTGACTACGCAGATAAATGCATAGACGATTTAGAGAGCAGGGGGCTCATTAGCAAATTGAGAGCCGAAGAATTAAGGAAATCTATAGGGAGGAGATGAAAGATTATGAGCGCACAGTGGCCAGTTAAAATCCTACTAATTCATCCTAAAGCGCCCTTCCTGACGCGTGATAAGATAATTATAGCGGCGGATTGCGCAGCCCTCTTAAATGAGGAGATTGGCCAAATTTTTAGGAGTGGAGAGCCAGTAATAATTGGCTGCCCACTACTCGAAGATCCACATAGAATGATGAATAAAATTGCATTAATTGTGGGAGAAGCGAAGGCTAAAGAAGTTGAAGTATACACGATGGAAGTTCCATGCTGCCATGCAATACACATGATGGTCACAAAAATGATTAGAGAATCTGGAAAAGACATAAAATCCAGGCATTATATTGTGCGCGTATTAACGCGGAGAGCTGAACCCTATAAGCCAGGAGCAATTGATGAATCAATGATTAGGGCTGAGAGAGAAGCACACGTACATTGACATACGGTGGAATCATGGGTCAAAGCATAAGATTAATTGTGTCAGTTGATCAGAATAAATGTACTGGATGCGGAAACTGCGTTAAAGCCTGCTTAACTGGGGCGCTTCAACTCGTAGATGGAAAAGCTATGCTTATTGATGAGAAACGCTGCGATGGCTTCGGCTCCTGCATAGCCGTATGCCCAAATAATGCGATAAGCCTAGAATTGCGTGAAGCGGAAGAATTTGACTGGACGGTGATTAATGAGATAAGCTTTGAGGGGCTCATGAAAAAGCTGGCTATGGTAAGCCGCACTTAACATGATGCACATTACCAGATTTTTCTTCTTCTAGCGAAGACTATTGTTGGTGTTCTTAGTTAATTTATTTTCCCATTTAACCATGGGAAGAAGAATGCGGGTTAATTTTTCTTAGAAAGTCTTCAACATTACTTCTTTTTGGAATTGGTGCAACTGCCCCTAAACCAGTTGTAGTTAGAGCGCCAACCGCGTTGGCGAAGACGCCAGCTTCCTTTAAGGACTTTCCCTCTAACAGTCCAACTATAAAAGCTCCATCAAACGCGTCTCCAGCACCAGTTGTGTCAATAACATTTACTTTAAAACTCGGAATCATTATTTTCTTCCCTTCACTAAATATGAGACAGCCCCCTCCACCCAGTTTTACGATGATTGCTTTCGGTCTAGCAAATGAACGTATTCCCTCAATCACGCTATTCATGTCCTCATTATAGAGTAGGCTTATGTCCTCTCGGCTTACGAAGAGCACGTCAGTCCTCATTATGGCTTCTTCAATGTGTGGTTTAGCATATTGTGGAGACCACAGTTTAGGTCTAAAATTCACGTCGAAACTGAAAAGCCCATCGTGCTTTTTAACTATATCAGCCGCCCTAATGACAGTTTCTCTACAGCTCTCACTTATCGCCATCGATATTCCGCTAGAATGAAAAACCTTTAGCTTACTCAAGTATTCTACATTTAAATCCGATGGCGAGTAGTGGCTTGCAGCAGAACCTTTACGGAAATATGTGAAATCATGTTCTCCCCCAGGCAAAATTGATATGAAATATACGGCTGTAAAGCCCCCTCTCTCAACTATGACTTGGGAGACATCCACCCCCTCATTACACCAAAGATCTAGAAATGATTCTCCAAACTCGTCATCCCCAATGCGACAAATATACCCCGCTTTTCCACCAAGTCTGGCGACGGCAACAATAAAATTTGATGTATCCCCACCCCAACCCCTCTTAAATATCTGAACATCCTTAAGCTTACCAAATTCAGTAGCGCAAAATTCAACCATTGGTTCACCAAAGCTAGCGACATCAACCACACTTGATCACCTTTAAATACGAATCGAGGGTTAAAGAACTATAAAAAATCGTAAACTATGAATATGAGCTTTTTCGACATGCTACCCCATAATTATACGGGCTAACACTAATTCTTGCCTCATTTTAAATGTTAAACCACGCATAGACCCAAAAATTCGTCCAGACACCGAACCTTTTTCAACCCGACACCTCGGGCGATTGGGAACCGCGGGCTGAACCGGTCGGCCGAAGCCTTCCGGC
>CAZRXM010000065.1:0-3815 GCA_964604045.1 uncultured Candidatus Bathyarchaeia archaeon | reverse complement strand
GGGCAGATTCTGCTCCTAATTTTAATGGAATCCATAGCTATGAGCCTTGTCGGTGGAGTGGCAGGCATATCCCTAGGCGTGGTGGGCGCATACCTACTATCTTCAAGGGGTTTCAGAATAGGCGGGATAGGTGAAAGCGGCATAGTTTTGCAGCTAAGCCCCCTCATAACACCAGCCCTAATAACCCAGACACTGCTCTTAACCATTCTGATAGGTTTAGTTGGGGGTGTCCTACCAGCCTATAGAGCCTCAAAAATACCGCCCGTGGTCGCTTTAAGGTACGAGTGACGAACCGCTAGATCTGCATGAGGAAACTTTCTAGGAAGATGGCGATAAGGTAAGCTGTTAAAGCCATAAGAAAGCTTGTTGTCCATGGAAGCTCAGCTGCTAAACGGACAGCTATGGCGCATAAAACAACAGTCCAAACAAGCGTGATTATCTGTGCAACGCTATAAACCCTATTAACAAGCCAAGTTTCCTCCAAGATTTTTTTGTAGGCGGTTTCAGCTTCGCCCTTCACTCCCCCCATGTATCCCAATGAATATTCAAGCTTGGGCAGAGCTGAGAAGGCCGCTGTGTTAATTAACGCTTGTACAAACATGGTTATTAACGCGAAACCAGCGAGGATCAAGACAACCCGCCAGACAGCTTTAGCCTTAAAAAGCCTTGTAAGAACGTAAATCATCCCGCCTAGGAAAAACCATCTCAAAGTGAACTGCATAAACGAGTTGGCAGCGTAAAGTGCTAGGGCCGTAGCTGCCCCTTCAGCATAGGGCTTGTAAACACCGCCGAAGAAAAGTCCATCTACGAGAACCTTGATATCCGCGGGCTGGTTCCACGTCATCTCCAACATTAAGCTCGTGATGTTTCCCCAATTGACTTCGCCATCCCACCCTTCTCTAAGAGGTATTGTCAAATTGTTCCAGACGTTTGGGGTGGCGTTTGAGAACTCGCTATTTATGTTCCGGTAAGAGCTTCCGCTTCCAGAGTAAACCCGTAAAGACACGTTTATGGGATTATCGTTCGGGCTTGTCCACTTCACCCTCAAATAGAGCTTGGCGTAGCCGCCTTGAGAACAGTTCACGCTAATGTTTTGAAGCTGCATGGTTATTTTGTTGCTTTGGCTAACCCAAAACATTATGCTTCTATTTCCATAATAGTTGCCAGCAATATGGTCTGTCAAGTTTTCGTCGCATTCGGCGCCGTTCAAAGGCCGCCAGAAAGTCTTGCTTTCCGTCCACAAATCCCTTTTTTCAGGCGGAGGCGCCGTCGCCTCGATGTAGGTTTTTGTGATGAGCACGTAGAATGAGCCCACGTTTGCCGCGATGAAGAGAACCATTATCAATAGGGGTCCAAGATACCTTGGTTTTTGGATTAACTCCTTGAAGGCTTCACGGGGAGCATATATAACCTTGAAGATTCCATAGGCGAACAAAGTGGTGTGGCTCCAGCATATTTTATTCAAGCTGTTTATTAAAGGGTTTGCTACATGCCAAGCTTAAGCCGCCTATACGTGTTGTAGTCCACGTACTCAAGGAACGGGTTCTCCGCCTGATATCTAACCGTCATCTTTTGGCGCTGCCTCTTCTCGACTATTTGGCTTGTTGTTATGAAAGAGTAGGCGTCGCTTCCAGCTCCAGAACCGTAGCTAACAACAAGTATACGCTCCTCAGGTTTTGCAACGTCGAGAACCGCTGCCAAGCCCACAGGCGACGAACCAGAATATGTGTTGCCGAATTTTGCCACCTGTAGGGAGGGCATATACTGTTCTTCCTTGAAGCCGAGTTCTTTGGCTATTCTAAGGGGGAAAGCTATGTTGGGTTGGTGGGCTACGAAATAGTTTACGTCGCTTGGCTGAAGCCTCAACCTTTCCATGAGCTTCTTCGCAGCCTTTCTAATATGCTTAAAATAGGCTGGGTCTCCGGTGAACCTTCCACCATGCATTGGATACGGCTCCCCGTCTCTCCGCCAGAAGTCTGGAGTATCAGAAGTACACGAATACCAACCTTCTAACTCGGCTATAACGTCGGTTTTCCCGAAAATGTAGGCGCAACCCCCGTACCCAACGAAGAAATCCAGCTCCCCGCCCGGGCTATCCCTCGGAGCTGCCTGAGAGTTGTCTGCGCCTATGACCATAGCGTATGGAACACCCATCCTTGAGTAGCTTACAAGGGACGCTGCGTCCTTAAACATGCTTGTAGCAGCCTTGCACGCGAACTCCGTATCAACAGCGTCTACACCCTGAACATCTTCGTCCTCCTCGCCGAGCTTCAAGACTTGGGCAACCTTTGAGGCTATGGGTTTAACGGCGTAGGGGTTTGATTCTGAACCCACGTAGACTTTGCCGATAAGCGTGCTGTCCACCCCTGAATGGATTAGGGCAAGTTTTCCGGCTTCAACAGCCGCCGTTATGGCGTCTTCGTCTATGAAGGGGACAGCCCTTTCCATGGTGCCCTCCCTTATCCTAAACCTTGAGGTGTAAACGCCATAGCCCACTATACCCGGCACACCGTACTCCTTGCTGGGTTTAACCGGTTTATACTCTTGGTGCGGGTAGTATTCGTCGGCGAAAGTAAAAGCCAACGAAATAGTTGGGATTATTTCGCTTCTATCAACAGAGTAACGCCTCCTAAACCTGGGCACAACCTCCCTGCCTTCAAAGCTTGAAGGATCAACGTTTTCATCGTCCCTTATAATCTTGTCCGTGAGTCTTCCTGGAACTCTGACTTTGCCGTTGTGGAAAGATACTATGCCATAAACGTAACTTCCAAGCTTTGTAAACTTGTTCGTCGGCTCGGTGATGAGAGTGCAAAGCTCAAGCCTCCCTTTCTCGTAGAAGAAGTCTATATTCTCCATTTTGCCGAAGCTTTTTCTACCACAGTTGCCGCAGTAATCCCTAAGCTCAAAGTATTCCTTACCACAAAGCTGGCAGCGTCTACCTCTTAACCTGTCGCCAAGGTATGAAACCCGCCTTTCTATGGGTTCGCTGCTCATCTAGCTCCCTCCACCCCTAAAATGTTGACGTGACTTTTTGTGCCGAAACCCTCCAATTCAAGAACACACCCATACCGGAGAGGTTTATCGTCTAAAACTTGGCGGGCGCCAGCCTCACCCCTCAACTGCTTGAAAACTTCGTAGATCTGGGCGCCGCCTGTGGCGCCAAGCGGGTTTCCATCAGCCTTCAACCCACCGTTCGTGTTCACGTAAAGCTTCTTTTCGCCTATGCGGTAATAACCCCTATAATCTTGGCAGCTTTCGTAAATGGTTTTCCAGGCGGTTCCACGCGGGCAGAAGCCTAAATCTTCTAGGGAAACCATCTCCATAACCGTTGATTGATCGTAAAGCTCTAAAACTTGTATGTCCCAGAGACTTATCCCAGCCATTTTCAAGGCTTTTTCTACAGCTAAACGGCTTGCAATAAAGCCCGTTAAGTCCTCCCTAGCCGGGTAACTTAAATAGTCTGTGGCTGAGGCGGAGCCGAGCACGTAGACGGGTTTATCCGTCAACCTTTTGGCTGTTTCCTCGTTGGCTAAGATAACTGCCGTGGCGCCGTCAGATATAGGTGCAAAATCATAGAGCCCCAAGGGTCTTCTGGCGGCTTTTCTGGCTTCCAACACTTGTTCCACTGTTATTTTCCTCTGGAACTGGGCGTACTCATTTTTCAAAGCGTTTAAATGGTTTTTGACGGAAACCTGTGCGAGGGCTATGTTGAGCTTTTCAAGGTTTTCGCCCGTTATACCATAACGTTTAACGTAGGCTCTGAGCATAAGCTCATGGTTTGCTTCAGGAGTGCATCCCGCATAATAGCTCCACGG
>CAZRXM010000064.1:0-3899 GCA_964604045.1 uncultured Candidatus Bathyarchaeia archaeon | reverse complement strand
GAGAAAGCTCATGGTGGCTGTTGTTCTTTCGCCTCCACTTTGAGTGTAAGCGTTAAGAGGCACCGGTTTACTGCCCTTAAAGCCAACTAAAATTTCAAGTCCAGCCGCTTCAATATCATGTTCATTTATAAGCCTAACTTCGCCTATAGCCTGCACGTTCGCCAAAATCTTCTGGTACTCCAAGTTCACGCGGTCTAAAAGGTTTTGGATCACGGTTCGCCAAGCCTGCATCCGCACTTTAACCTCTTCCAAGGCTTTTTCACGGTTTTCAGCTGTCAACCGCGCCTTCTCCTTAAGCTCCAGGTAGAGCTGCGAGTAAGACTCATACATGCGCTCAACATCTTCAGAAACGCCTGCTAAGGCAGCCAGATGGCCGTCTGTCACGCGGATTTCATCTAATATTTCGCCGACGCTTTTGACAACAGCTATTCTTGGACCTGTCTCCTCAGCCTTTTCAACAGCTGCGTCCAGCTGGGCTTTCGCGTCTTTTAGCGCCTTCTCTAAGTCCTCAATGTTTGCCTTCGCGTTCTCCATCCTATAACTTAACAGTGCAAGTTTAACCCGTGTTTCTAGAATTTGGCTTTCAATCTTTTCAATATTTTCTTCGAGAATCCGCGCCTTTAAACGTTTCCTGTTCAGCTCCTCGTCAAGCTTGACTATCTTCATCCTTGAATTTTCCATGAGAGCTTTCAAACTATCGGTTCTTAAGAGCTTAAGCGGCTGCTTCCCAGCGGTTTCGTTTTCTATGAAGGCTGTTTCCGCTATAAGTTGTTCGCAAAGCGAAAGGGTGGTTTGGTTTCCAGCCTTCTCCCTTTCAAGGCTTATTATGTCTTCAAGGCTTGTCTTCCATTCGTTCTTAAACTTTTCAAGCTGGCTCTTTTGGTTTAAAAGTTGTTCTTCGGCATTTTTGGCTTCCGCCTCAATCTGCCTTAGCAGCGAATTCTCCCTTTCAAGTTTTGCCTTCAATTCTTCCACTATGTTTTCGCGTCGGTTCACCTCAGCCCACGCCAGCTCCCGCTCCAGGAAACGTCTTTTTGCCATCAACTGTTTTTTCTCTTGAAACCTTTCATATTGCTCCCGCCAGTAGTTGAGCGTTTGCTCCGCCGACTCCAAAAGCTTGCTTATAGACTCCTCCTGGCTTAGCATGCGGGTAAGCTTTCTCTGAGCTTCCAACACGTTTTCCCTATAAGCCTCAAGCCCAACAGCCGCCTCAACCATGCGAAGCTTCTCCTGCGGAGAAAGCACAGTAAACTGTTCAACCATGTTCTGATGCATGATGATCAGCATGTTGTCCGGGTCCACGCCTAATTTAGCCAGAAGTCTCTCTACGTCCTGTTTCGAAGCCGCTTGGTTCTCCAGTTCAAACCAGTACTTGCCATCTCGCCTCAGAACCCTAGTTAGAAAAATCTGATCCTTATTGAACTTCGGAACTGGGCGTTTGCCTCCACGCTTGGAGTTGTCTAGAACAAGCGTCACACGGGCTTGGTCTTTGCCCCAGCGGATTAATTCGCTAAGCCTTCTAGAGCGCTCCGTGTAAGATTGTCCTAGGGCGACAGAAATAGCCAACAAGAGCGAAGACTTCCCAGCGCCGTTAGGTCCGCAAATCACGTTCACGCCGGGTTTAAGGGGCACCCTAGCATAATCGTAGCTCATGAAGTTTTCAAGGATCACCTCGCTTATCAACAATGGCTTCCTTGCCTCTGCACCCTTCTAGCAGTATAGAAAGAGGTTAAAACTCTTATTAAAACGATTAGGCACCCAAGTGGTGGAAACACGCTGTGCTAAAGGCTGAACCGAGTAATTTGGAGAATAAAAAGGGAGGTAAGGTTTATCGTATTTTGATTGGCACTAAACGTTTTTCGCGGCGTCACAGAAAAGCACTTTCCACACCTGTCACCACAGCCATCACCGATACGCTTCCATGCAGTTCCTTGTCCACCCTTGTACCCCAAACCACTTTCGCTTTAGGCGGCAGAGACCGTTTCATGATTTCTGCCGCGTGGTTCACCTCAAACAATGTTAAGTCTTCGCCGCCTGAAACATGTATTAGCAGGCCACGGGCTTTCGTCTAGTCCTCTATGTCAAGTAGACGCGTATTTAAAGCTCTTTCAACATCTTGTTCAACCCTACCCTCCTCAGCACCTTCGCCTACACCTATCGAGGCGAGGCTTGCTCTCTGCATTATCGCCCTTAAATCAGCGTGGTCTAAGTTGATTGAGCTGGCTGTTGTTATTGTCTCAATTATGCCTTTAATGAATTTTCCAACAGTGATGTTAGCTACGCCTAAAGCCTCTTTGAAGGGAAGGTTTCCAGCAACCTTAACATGCCTATTATTGTCGATGACCACTATCGTGTCGCAGGACTTTTCAGTTGATCCAACCCTTTTTAGCTATCTCCATTCTACGGTTTCTACCCTTGAATGGGAGCGTTACGACCCTTATGACCAAGTATGGAATGGGGATTCCATGAACCTCTTGCGCAGTTCTTCTGAAAGGGATATTATCGCACCTGTTTCTCCACTAAGCCCGCAACTAGGAATATTATATTGGCGTCAGCTATTTCTTGTATAACTCTGTCAGCGCTTTCAAGGGCTCTTGCCCCAAGCTCCGGATACCCCGCATCCGAGGTCCTTGGTGAAGTTTGCCCCTATAAAAATTCGACCGTCGGCTTTTGTTAGCCTCGGATGATTTGCATCGGTATTAACCGCTATAAGCTTTGCTCCAAGCAGCAGGGCTTACAAAGCCAAGCAAATTACGTTGTTTAAACCCCTTTAGCCCCTTTTTGCGTAAAGCTTTAGTTTTCAAGCTCCTTCTAGGAACTAGTGATGCTTTATGGTTGTTGCTGGTAAGGTTTTCCGGCTTTCAAAAAAGCTTTCGCTTGATGAGATTGCTTCTAGGCTTGAAAGCTACCATGTGGAGGAGCCTTACGAGGAGGGTGACCACCGTTTTACGCTTATAACAGAAGTTGTTGGCCTTACATCTAAGGAAAACATGTTGAAGGGCTTCTTCTCCCACGACTATGTGGCCCACGTCTTCCATAGGGGGAAGGTTTCACCCCAACCCCGCACCGTTGAGGCTTTGTTCAGTTTTAACCAGCTGGAGAAGGCTACTCTCTTAACGGTTGTTGAAAAGAAGCGTTTAGCCAATTTCATAGCCAACAAGCTTAGCGAAATCCTATTTGACCGTGTAGGCGGCATAGTTGAAGCGCGAATCCCACCGGAAACCCTCCGCGATTTCCACATGAAAAACCCTGAAGACACCAAAATCACCTTTTTCGACAACGTTGACATTCCAAACGTTAACAAGCTTTCGCTCTACGGGCCGGATTTAGTTAACACATCACTCTTCGAAGACTACTGCAAGCATGGTGATCTATGGTATATTGTGGCCAGGGCGCGGGAATACGGTTATGTGGTTGGGATAACGCGGGACGCGTCCGTGACCATCTTCAACTTGACGGATAAGGAAAAATACCTCGAATATGTGGTCAAAGAGGTTTACCCGTTAATCCTAAAATAGGCGGTGGAAATATAGCAGCAGCGCGGTGTGGTTTCAGGCTAAGAAGGGCAAAGTTTAGGTGCAAGTTAAGCATACTTTTAAGGCGTAGAAGAGTTTGAATGTCTGAGAAGAAACGTTGGAAAAAGTTAACAGGCAGGGGCTCTTCGCTAAAATTCAGAACATTTTCGGTTTGGGCTACGCCACAAGGGAGGATTTGTGGAAATCGACAAGAAGCGTCGCAACCTTTGCCATGCAGATTTTAAGAGTTTACGCCATGAGTGAGAGGAGATCTACCTAGCGGCTTTAAACGCCGGAAAAGCCACAGACGACTTTAAAAAGGTTTTATCCAAATCATCGATAGGGTTGGCGAAAAAGTTCATTGTGCCGATTATGGGTATGCTG
>CAZRXM010000063.1:0-4053 GCA_964604045.1 uncultured Candidatus Bathyarchaeia archaeon | reverse complement strand
ATGACCGTGCCTGAGGAGCATGGCGGGGCTGGAGCAGACTGGGTTACCGCTTGTATAGCGGCTGAAGAGCTTGGCTACGCGGACATAAGCATTGCTGTGCCAGTGCTTTTCCTAGTTGAGGCTTCATGGGGATTTGTAACCGACAAGTATTGCACTGAAAAGGTTAGGGAGGAGGTTATACGGAAAGCTGCCAGAGGCGAAGCCTTCATAGGCATAGCCTCAACCGAAGCAGGCGGAGGCTCAGACGTAGCCGCGATAAAATCTACAGGCACAAGAGAAGGGGACTCCTGGATTTTAAACGGTGAGAAAACGTACATAAGCGGGACAGAGGAAGCCAAAAAACTTGGCGGAGGGCATTTCACGCTTGTTAGGACTTCGCCGCCTCCGCCTGGGGCAGCCCACCGCGGCATGACAGCTTTCTTTCTACCCATAAACGCGTCCGGTGTGGAGGTTGGCAAAAGATTCGAGGAAATGGGGCGGATGGCGATATCAACGGGTAGCATAGTCATGGATAATGTTAGGCTGCCGGACGCCTACCGCATTGGCGAGGAGGGAAGGGGCTTCTACCTAACAATGGAGGGCTTTGATAATGCAAGGCTTTTAATAGGCGCAACCTGCCTTGGGGCAGCCCAAAGAGCCTTAGAGCTTGGCATGCAGTACATTAAGGAGCGGAAAGCCTTCGGAAACCCCATTGGAAAATACGAGGGCATCCAGTTCGACCTTGCTGACCTCTGGGCTGAACTTGAAGCGTTAAGGTCTCTTGTCTACAGGGTGGCTTGGATGAACGACCAAAAGTATAAACATGGACGCTTCACACCGTTGGAAGTTACAAAATACATTTCAGCCGTCAAACTGAAGGTGCCGCCCTTCGCCTTCAAAGTTTTCGAACACGTCATGCTATGGATGGGGGCATGGGGCTACACGAAAGACTGCCCATTGGAAATGGGACTGCGGGGCATAATGTCCTACTATATAGGCGCAGAAGGAGCCATGAACATCCAAAGAATAATCATAGCAAGAGAACTGCTGGGCAGAGAATACATTCCATATAAATAAATAAGATTAGACGCACGCACATCTTTCTATTAGAACCCCCTTACGGCGCGTTTTCCCAATTTCCAGGGTACTTCTTGTCAATAAAGCCTGAGCCTAATAGTCAACTCGACAGCCTCCGCGATTTTCGGGCGATACTTTTATCTGGGTATGGCAAGGCTTAAGTGGTGCTCAGTCTAATTCTACTTTTGTGTCCGACATGTGGGTTGCGTTTTCCTCCTTAGAGGTCGTTGCCACCGTGCTTCTTTTCATTTGGGTTATTTTTGTCGCCGTTTTTTTGACTCGAAGGCTTCATGATTGGATGGTTGAACGTGGTGTACAACACAATGTTGCAGTCTACTATAATAGGAAGGTTATTCATATTCTTACGGGTGGTTTAGTTGCTTCCATTGTCCCATGCGTTTTTGAGACACCTCTTTTCCCCTTGGCCATGGCCTCCCTTTTGGCCGCTTTCCTCTACATACCCCATAGGGTGGGTAGGCTTATGCACTGGTTTCAAGTGGAGGAAAACGCTTACGAGGTTTCCTTCTGCGTCATGTGGGGTTTTGTGTTGGCGCTTGGCTGGCTTGCTTCTGGCGGAAACTTCTGGTTCGGAGTTCTTCCCGTGCTGTTCATGTCTGTTGGAGACGCCGTCACCGGGATCGTGCGTAACATTCTCTATAAGAGAAGGACCAAGTCTTGGTGGGGAAACCTTGCCATGGCGGTTTTCTCGGTTCCCGTTGGCGCCGCGGTTTTGGGAGTTGTTGGAGCACTTGCGGGAGCCATCTCCTCCATAGTTGAACATTTTGAGTCAAATCCCGTGGACGATAACATAACCGTTCCGCTTTCCGCTTTTCTTGTACTTGTTTTGGCAAAGTTTTCCGCACCTTGGCTTTTATCCATTTAAAGCCTTTTAAATCAGCGTTGGTGGCTTTATTCCTCAATTCGCAAAGTCGAGGCTTGAATGTATTTGAAAACGTTTTTGCGAAAACCTTTTTGACAACCATGTAGGACAGGAGACATGCAAAAACAGTGATCCCCGTTATGAGCGAGTAAACAGCCAAATTAATAAACTGTTTTCTCCATATGTCTTCTGGCGAAGTGAAAGATAATAGCGAGAAGTAAAATGTGAGAAAGACGCATATGGCCACAATTACCAGTATCACCGACTCCACTTTCAATTGGGTGCACCGTGCGTGATAAGCCTACGGCATGTTTTTCAAAAAGGTTTTACGGATTTCAAATAATTATGGAAGATTTAAGAATCTAAGTTTCTTTTTTCCAAAGAAGGTAAACCTTTGTTTGAGCTAGAAAGCTTAGCCTTTTTAAAGTTGCCACCAGTCCTACATCGTCTAGTCTTCGTAATTTTTCCATGAATTCCTCGTGGCTTGGGTAAGTTTTATTCACTGACATCACTCTTTTTCTCGGGATCCCCTTTCTTGGAAAGCTCTGTAGGATTTCCTGAACTTTTTCTCGGTCCGCTTTCCTGATTTTTTCCTAGGATGTATTTTTGGTTTTGTAGCGTGGTGGGGTTGAAGTCTAGCTATATGCGTCAAAAGCTTCGCTATATGGAATTTCCCCAAGTATATGGGATGAAATTTTCTTAAGTATGAGTTTAGGGTCAATAAAAGGAACGTATTCGGAAAAGCCAAATCCACCCATTCTTCTGGTTTAAGCTTTCGCAACCCTGCATCAGCAAACTGTCAAACAGACAAACATATTAAGGCTTAAAACCTTTTTAAACCTTCACATTTCAGGCGAAACCCACATGAAAAGCCAAAAAAGGTTTGAAGGCATCATCGTCCCCCACATCACACCCTTCATAGAAAAAGGAGAACTAAACTTTGAAGCCTTACGCAAATGCGTACGCTTCTGGATTGAGGGCCAGCGTGGACGGACTTATGCCATGCGGAAGCAACGGCGAAGCCCCATACTTGACATGGGAAGAACGCCAAAAATCATAGCCATAGTCCTCGAAGAAGCCGGAGGCAAAACGGCGGTCTTAGCCGGAACAGGCGCCCCCAGCACATTGGGAAACCATTAAGCTTACAAAAGCCGCCGCAGACCCAGGCGTAGACGCCGCCGTAGTCGTCACACCCTACTATTTTAAGCTGTCCAACCGGAAATAATAAGCCACTACAAAGCCGTGTTAGAGGCGGTTGACATCCCCATAATCCTATACAGCGTGCCAAAATTCACAGGCTACGCTTTGGAGCCCTCCACAATCGCGGAGCTCGCCAACGAATACTCGCAAGTGGCCAGCGTAAAAGACAGCAGCGGAAACATAGCCGCCATAACGGAAACCATACGCCTGGTAGGCCATCGAATAGCCGTCTTGGCCGGAACAGCCGATTTAGTTCTGTCAACCCTAGCCCTGGGCGGAAAGGGCGCCGTCATAGCCGTAGCCAACCCCTACCCAGAACTCCAAAAGCCCATACAGAGCCATCAAAAACGGCGACCACCAGAAAGCAGCAGAACTCCAAAAAGCTTTAAACCACATAAACGAAGTGCTCGTCAAACGCTACAACCAGCTTTCAGCCATAAAAAAGGCCATGTAAATGCTGGGGCTGCCAGCGGGCTACCCACGAAAACCAGCCCTACCACTAGATGAAAACGCCAAAGAAGAAGTGAAAAAGCTAGTGGATTATGTGGCCGGATTGAACTTTAACCTTTTAATTAGGCTTTTAACCCGCTCCTCATCCCTCAAAAACTCTTCGATTTGGCGTTGGCCAACTGATAAATGCGCAGGTCGTTGAGTAAAGCCAGCCTGGGATTTCCTGGTGGAGTTCCTCCCTAACCTCAACCACTGTTCGCCTACAGTCCCCAACCATAAAGTGGCACCTTCCCCAGAAGCCCTTTTAGGCAGAAGCCTTTCGGCGGCTCAACCCAAAAACCAGCCCAAAGGTCCACAAGACTCAACAGGCTGGCTCAAATTCAAAATTTGAGCTTTAAATCCTCCACAGCCGCTGCTTAAACTCACTAATAGAAAACTACTAGCTGTAAGTGGTGAATAGGGAAGTT
>CAZRXM010000062.1:0-4393 GCA_964604045.1 uncultured Candidatus Bathyarchaeia archaeon | reverse complement strand
CATGCAAAATTAAAGCAGAATTTAAATGGGATTTATAGCCCGAAAAAGGCACGAAAAGAGCATAATTTGTCCGTTTAAAGTGGTAGCCCGGGGGAGATTCGAACTCCCGTCAGCGGGTCCAAAGCCCGCTATGCTTGTCCGCTACACCACCGGGCTTCCCGTAATTGTTTTCGTTAACTCTTAGATAAGTGGGTTTTGATTAAACGTTTCCTTTCCCTTCTAAGCCTAACAATGTTTCTTTTTGCCTTTCCAACAAGCTCGTCTGCTTTTGCCTTTTCAACTTCGGTAAGCCCGAGCAGTTTAGCCGCGTTTTGGTAAACTCTCGGATTAGTTTTTTCGAGGTTTTCTATAGAACGCATAAGGATGGTATAGTCTACGGGCTGCTTTTCCACCGTGGACTTTAGCCATGCATAGTTTTCAAGCATGGCGAGGAAAATGCTTTCCAAGTAGTGGGCTGCCTCTGCATAGTTTTCAGAGTTTACCATGGATGTGGTTCTTAAAATGACGCCTTGCATGAAAGCTGGGTTAAAATAGTATTTTAGGCTTGTTTTAGCCTTGAAAGGGGCTTTTTCAACGGCTTGATTGTGTTGTCTAACCACCAAGTGCATTTCATCCCATAATGATTTGAAAAGCCTAATTTTCTCTTCAGCTAACGCTTTATCCACAACGTTCAGACCCGCCGTCTCCATGAAATCCGCAAACACATCCCCTAGTCCAAGCCTTTCCGCCGCTTCTTCCGCCTTCTCGATAAAGTGGCTGTTTGAAATGGGTTGAAGGGTTAACTCCAAAGGTATTTTCAAGATGTTCTCTAAAGCTGTTGAGGCGAAAAGCCGTGCACTTAGGTGGTCTCCCTTCCAGAGGGCTGACGTGGCCCTGCTTAAGTGAATGTCCGCTTCCACCACGTGAACGGATGTCCGAATCTCCACTCTTTCAGGCGAACCGTAGGCTTTAGTTATCAACATCTTAATGTTTGTCAGCGTCCAATCTCTATCGTAAAGAATATGGGCCTCGAAGAGTTTTTGGTCAAGCTCAGTTGGCAATGGCCCCTTAAACCACTCCATTGGAACAAAGTCTAAGTCTATCATCAGACTTTCAGCCACGGCTCTTTCCACGTACCCGTCTGGAATGTTGCTTTTAACTAGGACTAGAAGGTCAACGTCGCTTGTAGCCGCTGCATCCCCTCTGCTCCAACTTCCATACAACCCTAAACCGTAAACGTCTTCTCTGGTAGAAAGATCCCTAACCACTTTTTCAAGGGGTCTCCTGATTCTTTCTGGAAGTTTCATCATGGTTCACACCTTACGAGTGCTCTGTTCACATTAATTAGTAACTTGTCTCAGTATTCAAAATTTGTGAGTGTGAATATTCTGACTTGAACCGTAAAGTTTATATATCAAAACATTTCATCTGAGTAAGCACGCGGGCCGGATGGGGCTGTCTTCTATTCCGATTTGATGAGGAAATTGAAGGGCGACGGTTCTGCCGCGGCAAGGGAGGTGTTTAGATATGAGCGAGCAAGAAGCAAAAACCCATCACCGTCCAGTTGACAAGTGTCCGGAGTGCGGTAGCCTAAACCTTATCCATGATTATGACACTGGAGAAACCGTTTGTGGAGAATGTGGTCTTGTCCTCCACGAGCAGATGATGGATAAGGGACCGGAGTGGAGGGCTTTCACTCAGGAGGAGAAGGCTGCAAGAAGCCGCGTGGGTGTTCCAACATCCTACTCCGTCCACGACAAGGGGCTTTCAACAGCCATAAGCCAAATAGACCGCGACGCCTTTGGAAGAAAGCTCCCACTTTCAACACGCCTGCAAATGTGGCGCTTGAGGAAATGGCAGATACGTTCAAGAGTGCACTCCTCAATAGACCGCAACCTAGCTCAAGCCATGGCTGAACTTGATCGCTTATCTGACAAAGTTTACGTTCCTCCAACCGTCAAGGAGAAGGCCGCCGTCATATACCGCAAAGCCCTTGAAAAGGGCCTTGTGAGGGGTCGCTCAATAGCCGCCATAGCCGCAGCTGCTTTATATGCGGCTTGCCGTGGAAGCGGGACCCCTAGGACGCTGAGGGAGATAGCCGAAGCAAGCCTTGTAGACAGGAAGGATGTAGCCAGATGCTATAGGCTTCTGCTCCGCGAGTTGGACGTGCAGATGCCAATAGCAGACCCATTAACATACATCTCAAAAATCGCTGAGAAAACTGGGATATCTGGAAAGACCCAAGGTCTAGCCATACAAATCCTTAGAGAGGCTAAACAGCGTAGGGTTGTGGCGGGCAAAGATCCCATGGGTTTGGCTGCTGCAGCGCTTTATATTGCTTGTTTGATGAACAACGAGAAGAAAACTCAAAAGGACATTGCAGAAGCAGCCGGTGTTACAGAGGTTACTGTAAGAAACCGTTACAAAACTTTGAAGAAGCAGTTGGGCCTTGAGTTGCCAGATTAATCCTCCATGTATTGCATTTTTCCCTCGTCTTCCTCAAGCTCCATGATTATTGGTCCACGGTAACCGCACTCGTCGCAGACGTAGCTTTTAGGAGTAAGCCAATAATCCAGGCTACTGGATAAGTGTATTCGGGGGCTTCCACACCTTGGACAGTATATCTTTGACGGTCCCCGGTATTTTAGAGTCTTGAATACTTCAAGAATGTTCCGTAGGATTCCCATGGTTGAGTTCCCAGCCTTATTCACTGGACTTCTATGTTTTCCTCTGGATATCCAAGTTTAATCAAGTATTGGCGTACTTTCTCCCTGTGGTCGCCTTGGAGGATTATTTGCCCGTTCTTTGCGGTTCCGCCGCAGGCACAGAAGCTTTTTAGTTTCTGCGCTAAGCTTCCGAGGTTTATTTCTTTCTCATTTATACCCTCCACTATTGTTGTTGGTCTGCCGAACTTTCTTGTTTCAAATCTTATGCGAATTCTTTGTTGTTCCTTCTCTATCTCGCCGCAGACACACAAGTCTTTGGGAAGCCCACATACTGGACAGATATTAGCCATGACGCTCAACATTAGAATGACAAACGCTGTATATAAAATTTTCAAGTTCCGAAGGAAAACTTAATGGGGTTTAATTGGGGCTTTATAAACCATGAGGGTTCTCGTTGTTGGCTGCGGTAGAATGGGTTCAGCTGCCGCTGAAGACTTTGCCCGGTCGTTGAGCAGCGTGGATGTTGTTGTCGCCGACGTAGATTCGTCGATAGCTAAACAGACTGCTGAGAGGATTGGGCGAGCGAATGTTTCATGGATGAGACTGGACGCTGGGAAAGCAAGTGAACTCGTGAAAGCATTGAAGGATTTCGATTTAGCTTTGGGTTTTCTCCCACCGGCCTTAGGCTTCCGCCTAATGGAGGCATGTATTCAAGCGGGCAAAAGCCTAGTGGACGTTTCCTACATGTCGGAAAACCCGTTAACACTGCACGATGAAGCCCTAAAGGCAGGCATAACCATAATTCCCCACTGTGGCTTGGCGCCTGGCATAAGCAACATTCTCGTCGGAAGGGCTGTCGCGGATTTCAATGTTGTGGAAAGGGTTCACATCTTTGTTGGAGGGCTTCCCGACAAACCCATACCTCCGGTAGGCTACGCCATTACATGGTCGCCTGAAAGCCTCATAGAAGAGTATACGTCGAAAGCTAGGATTATTGAAGACGGTAGGATAGTTGAGGTTGAAGCTTTAAGCGGGCTGGAAACCGTTGAGTTTCCTGGGATTGGGGTACTGGAAGCCTTCTACACGGACGGTCTCAGAACTCTACTTTACACTGTGGAGGGTGTTAGGGAAATGTGGGAGAAAACGCTGCGCTATCCGGGGCACGCTGAGAAAATGATGCTTCTAAGGGATTTAGGCTTCTTCAGCGGTGAAGAAATAGCCGTTGACGGGTTTAGGCTTCAACCAAGAAAGTTCACGGCAAAGATCCTCGAGAGGAGGCTATACAACCCCATGGTTAAGGACTTTGTAGCCTTAAAAGTTGAGGTTTGCGGCTATAGGGAGGGCTTTAAAACGAGGCGCATCTACACACTGGTTGATTTCTACGACGAGAAAAGCGGAGTGACTGCCATGGCCAGGACAACGGGCTATACGGCTTCAATCGTCGCAAAACTTGTTTTGGAAGGAGTTATCCGCCTAAAGGGGGTTGTTCCCCCTGAACGGCTCGGCATGGAGGAGGATGTTTTCCGACAAATTATGGCTGAGCTGAGCGCTAGGGGGATTAGAATAGTCGAGGAAACCTTTAACGAATAAGCCAACCCAAACATAGGTTTTATTCACTTCCAGGAATTTTGCCGCTTACATGTTTAGTCCATCTAAACTTTTGAGGTCAAGGATGCGGCGGCAACCATAACTCCGGTGTAGTTTTCTCCCACAACACCCTGCGGAGTGGCTTTTGAAACAACTTCAAC
>CAZRXM010000061.1:0-4600 GCA_964604045.1 uncultured Candidatus Bathyarchaeia archaeon | reverse complement strand
TTCTAAAAGCCTTCTTCAAGCAGGCCCCAGCACCATTAACGGTTTCAATAAGCCCCAAATCCGCATCAATACTGGTCGGTCAACAGGTAACCTTCACGTCAACCGTTAGTGGTGGAACACCGCCCTATACGTACCAGTGGTTTGTGAACAACCAGCCAGTTTCGGGAGCAACGTCTAGCAGCTTCACCTTCGCGCCGACGACAGCAGGGATATACTATGTGACGTTGAAGGTTACAGACGCAGCTGGCAACACAGTCCAGTCAGAACCAGCCCGAGTTACAGTTTCATCTATCCCCGTTGGTGGGTACTCAGTGGCCTTGACGGAAAACACCCCCATAAAGCCTACAGTACTATACGCTGTGTTAACTTTGATTTTCAGCCTTTTCTTAAGCCTAACAAAACATAAGAGAGAATAACCTCCCAAACCTATTTTCCACTAGCGGTGCAGAGGCAGTTCGTGGAATGTCTAAATCAGCCAAGAAAACTGGAAAAGTTAGGGAGGAAGTTAAAAAAAGGAGTGGGTTAAATAAAGTTTCATTGGCTTTCTCACTAATTTTGGCTGTTGCAATAGTTTCAGGTGCCTTGCTCTATCACCTTTCACTTCCCAGGGAAAGCGGAGTTAAGTTCTCGCTTAAGGCCATAGTGGTTGACCAGCTCAGCGGAGACATACAAAACCAAACCTTTGTAGATAGTGTTGTAAAAATTCTCAGCGAAAACGGCTTCTCAGTCACATACCACGACTACAAGGAGACCAACGTTCTATTCTTTAGGAATCTTGCAAAAGCTAGTTACGGCATAATCATCCTAAGATTACACTCAGCCCTGCGCAAGGACAAACCCATAGTCGATTTCTTCACGTCTGAACCCTACGACCCCCAAAAATATGTGAAGGAACAGGAGGAGGGGCTTCTTGTTAAGGGAACAGTAAGCCATTCAGATAAGTCGTATTTTGCCTTCACCCCGAAATTTGTGGAAAACTTGGAGGGCGCCTTCCCAAGGAGCATAGTTGTTGCAATGGGTTGTCAAAGCCTAAACCAAACTGCTGGAATCTCCATGGCGGAAGCCTTCCACCGCAAGGGCGCCGCCGTATACATTGGATGGACAAGCTGGGTTACGGCGCCTCACTCAGATGCGGAAACCGTTAAACTGTTGAAAAAGCTTCTCTGTGAAAACATGACCGTGCATGAGGCTGTTGCCAGCACGGCAAAAGAATACCCCTACCAGGCGAGCTTGGCCTATTACCCAGCGTCAGCCAAAAACCTGAAAATGCGAGACCTCATAGCGGAGGCGGAAGTTAAAAGTTCTGGAATAACCCAAAAAGCAGCCTACAAAACTTTCATGTGTGAGCGTTGGTATTGGACAGCCGTTTTAGCTCTTTCGCCACCACGGCCTGAAGCTGGCTTCGGAGGTTCTCACCTGTTAGATTTGCCAGTCTCAACTTTCCTATCTCCTCGGCGAGGAGGGGGTCCTCCAGAACATCGCTTACCCACTTCTCAAAGTCCCCACGGTGGAGGTGGAACTCTAAAGATTTAACGTCAACTTTGCCTATCTTCTCTAAAAACTCTTCCAATGATAGGGCGCTTTCGCCGGTGTAGTTTCCTATGGAAGTGAAGAAGTAGAAGGCTTTCTCTCTGGGGACGGTTTTTAACGCTTCTGTTTCAGTTATGTCTTTCACTTCTGTCTTTCCCTCCATCCAGACTATTTTCTGTTATCTTTGATGTTACTTTTTTCGGGTCATTGACTATTAAAGGCTGAGTTTCCTTAAACTTCTTCGTAACAATCGAAGTCCTTATCCGCAGCACTCCAGGAAGCGGCGCAACCTTTGTGGCGATGAACTCGTGGAGGCTCTCCTGGCTTTCAGCCACTACTTTAGCTATTACTTGAATTTCCTCCGACAGCGAGGTGTAAACTTCGAGGATTTGGGGGATGCTGCAAAGCTTTTCAGCAATATTTTCGCTTTCCTTCGGATCCGTGTATATTATCATTATGGCGGTTATGGTTCTTGCACCAGCCTTTTCCAAGTCCACAAGGGTCGTGTACTTTTTTATTATGCCATGCTGTTCCATCCGCTTGATCCTGTCATAAACCGTTGAATGAGCTATTCCGAGATGCCTCCCTATATCTGTGTACGTTTTCCTCGCGTCTTCCTGCAGCAGCTCCAAAATTTTTATGTCCGTTGAATCCAATGTCAAATTGTTGTTTTTAATCTTCAACAGACGCCCTTCCAAGCTGTTATTTCTATACTGGTTTATGTGGTTATATCTTGTTTGTTGACGGAAAAGTGTAGAAAAACATTTTGGATTCCGAGACTTTTCGAAATTGATCGTCAAAAGTCGGTGGAGAACTGTTTATGAAAAAAGTTTTTGCCTACAATCTTTCAATTTCAAAACATTTTAAATCTACATTTTTCAAATAAACTGACAAATAGGTTTAAATCTGTGGATAGAACAATCTTCTATAGATTCTTATAATAGGTTAGAGTGCAAGGAATGACAAGAGTCTCAAAGATCTGGGAGATTCTGAAGAAATTTAAAGAGTTCTGTAGGTTTAGGGGTTGGCGGACGGCTGAAAACGAGGACTGGATTGAAACGGACAACAAGTATCACAGCTTTCTCTTAGCCAGAAGCGTCCACCCCTCATCTTTCAAGAGCGTGGTTACCAACAGAAAATGTGTTGTTCGGGAGGGGTTATCCTACCGCGTTGTCGAAGCCTCCTACATGGCTTGGCTTTTCTCTGAGACCCCGCCTGAAGGCCTTGTCAAATTTTTCCGGGAAGAACCGGACTTTTCGAAGAGGATAGCTTTATACGACTTGAGCCCCCTCATGGAGGGGAAGAAGGCCTGTTTCAAGCTGAACTACACAGACAGCCCAGTTTTCCGGGAGTTTGAAAAGTTTCTTGAAAAGGAGTTTGGTGTTAAGATCGAGGAATGTGCAAGCCAAAAGCTTGATTTTGAGGACGCCCTGGCGGAAGTTTCCTAGCTCAGTTATCAAAGAATTGATAAGCAGCCACCGCATAATTACTAGCCGTGGGTAAAGAAGATGTCTGAAGAAGCTGAAGAGGTTAAGAGGCTTCTCTCCTTCAAAAAAAGAATTGAGAAAAGGATTGAAAAACTTGAATTGGAGCTTAAAGAACTCCACTCAATCCTCGAAAGCGTGAACTCGGTTCTGCTGGCTAAAGGGTTCAAGCGGGCTGAGCTTGTTAAAAAACCCGAAGCTCCCCCCTCAATGGAAGAGGCCGTGCAAATAGTCTCCGTTCCCACGTTAAAGCCTGAAACCGCTCCCACGTCAGAATTCAAGGAAGTAATTCCCTTAAAAAGGTCTTCTGGAGAGTTGTTGGCCAACCTCTACGTGGGTGACAACTTTCTAAGGGTTGTTTTGGCCGAGGACAAGAACTTTAACGTAAACACTCCCCCATTTAACCAGTTTCTAGTTGAAAGGGTTTTGGCTAAAATGCAACAGAAAGACGGCGAACTAGTTAAGGCTGGAAAACTTAAACCTGAACAAATATTCACCTACAATATCCTGAGGGACGGCGACCTCATCCGGGAAATTCACATAAAAAACTTTGACGCTGAACGTTTGAGAGAGCTGAAATCAAGTATTAAATGGACCTTAGAGAAAATGTATGAAAAAATGGTGAAAAGCTGAGTAAGCCTTGCCTGGTTAAGGCCATTTTCTGTCAAAGTATATGTTTTTGCCCTTAGCTGATAGGGGTATACCCATAGCCACTGTGGCTTCTGGCATTAGGTTAAGCTTTAAAGCCGCTGTGCCAATACGGTACATTATCCTATTGTCAATGTTGAGGATGCTGGCTATTTTGACGGCGGAACCTAAGGCTATTCCAAGGTCTAAAGCCTTGAAAAGACATGTGGGGCCAACAAAATCCTCCCCGGCCATCCGCGCAGCTTCCTCGAACTCCCGGCATGTTTTGTAGCCGCAAGCGCCACAGTTTATTCCAACGCTTTTGCCGCCTCTAACTCCCACCAAGACCACAGCATCCGAGTCCCTCACATTTTTCGCGTCTCGTTTAAAACCTTCAATACCTCTCTGTTGGGCTATCTCCTCCATTTTCTCAGCTATAGAGTCCTTCTCCTCCCCATAAATAACGAGCGTTAATATGTCGTCTAAACCCGCCGTTTTTGGGGCGGTCCTAGCCGCAGCCTGCATAAGTCTGGCCACGTCTAGGATGGCGTCCCTTTCGCCAACTTCCCCACTTATCCTTGGCATTAACATCATCCCCCCTTTCAATTTTCTTAAGCAGTTAAGTATTCATTGTTTTGCTTTTGTACTTCTATATGCTCCAGGCTGAGAAGGCCTTCTTTAAAAGTTCGACGATAACGTTTAACTGTCCAGTGTGTAGGCCCATAACAAGCATGGAGACTCCCAAAAGCAGTAGAAGCGAACCTATCACCCGACGCTCTGAAGCTTCCAAGATCTCACTCCAAATGTTTCTTGAGTTTTGCCTCTATTTGATTTTTTGGGACGAAGCCGACTATTCTCTCAACTTCCCTTCCAAGCTTGAATATTATAAGTGTTGGAATGCTGAAAACTTGGAAAAGGTCCGCTGAGGCTGGGTTTTCGTCCACGTTTATTTTCCCAAC
>CAZRXM010000060.1:0-4870 GCA_964604045.1 uncultured Candidatus Bathyarchaeia archaeon | reverse complement strand
GTCCCTTGCTTTTTTGATTATGGCTTTTCCCGTGTTGTAGAGGCGTATGGATAAGCCTTTGTATGTTAGGTCGAAGATTATTCCGGCAATGTTTTTCTCCACTTTTGCCCTTTTTAGGATTTTGTCCAATGCTTCGTCCTTTCTTTCGTATTTTAGGTGGATTATGATGTCTCTTTCTTCTCCACAGGCTTCTTCTATTCTAGCTATGTAATCATTTAGGTTTGGTTTTGCGTTCATAGGGATTCCTCGATTTCTTTTAGGGCTTCAATGAGGCGGTCTATTTCTTCGCGGGTATTGTATACGTAGAAGCTTGCTCTAGCTGAGGAGGGGATTCTGAATTTTTGGTGGAGGGGTTGGGCGCAGTGGAACCCGCTTCTAATCATTATGCCGTAACTGTCCAGGATTAGGGCGACGTCGTGGGAGTTAAAGCCTTCAACGTTGAATGGTATTATTCCGCATTTCTGCTTTGCGTCTTTTGGCCCGTAAACCGTAACCCTCGAGCACTCTTTTAGACGTTTTAGGGCGTAATCTGTCAAGTCACATTCGTGGGCTTTCACGTTCTCCATTCCCAGAGCGCTTAGGTATTTTATGGCAGCTTTTAAGCCAACAGCACCTCCTATGTCCGGGGTTCCAGCCTCAAACTTCCATGGAAGTGTGTTCCACGAAATCATGCATCTGCGCGTTTCTGGGTTGAAGGAAACCTCCCTAATCATTTCACCGCCGCCCTGGAAGGGCTCCATTTTTTCTAGAATTTCCTTTTTCGCGTAGAGCACACCTATTCCTGTTGGTCCAAGCATCTTATGTCCAGAAAACGCCAGGAAATCGCAGTCCAAGTCTTGGACGTTCACAGGCATGTGGGGCACGGATTGAGCTCCATCAACTAGCACTAAGGCACCCCTTTCATGGGCTAGCTCCGTTACCCATTTTACGTCGTTTATGACGCCTGTCACGTTTGAAACGTGGGTTACGCATACAAGTTTCACTTTTGGCGTAAACATCTCCTTTAGGGATTCATAATCTAGTGTACCATCTGGGTTTATGTCCGCATATTTAACCTTGAAGCCTTTTATCTTTGAGAGAATTTCCCATGGAACTATGTTGCTGTGGTGTTCCATGAGCGTTACGAGGACTTCGTCTTCCGGTTTGAGGTTGCGGAGCCCCCATGAGTAGGCGACTAGGTTTATGGCTTCAGTGGTACCCCTTACGAAGATTATTTCTTCAATGCTTTGGGCGCCTATGAACTTGGCGACTTCTTCGTGGGCTTCCTCGTATAGTTCTGTGGCCTCCAGCGAAAGCGTGTGCACTGCCCGGTGGACGTTTGCGTTGTGCCTCTCATAAAACTCTTTCATGGCTTCGATGACTTGTCTCGGCTTTTGGGACGTTGCTGCGTTGTCAAAGTATATGAGCGGATGATTATTTATCTTCCGTTTCAGTATTGGAAAGTCTTCCCTAACCTTGTATGGGTCAAACATTTTTGCTGCCTTCTTCCGCCATCTTCATCTTCTTGGCCAGAATCCTAGCTAGCTCCTCCTCTTCCAGTGCCTGTTTCTCCTCGAAGGTTAATTCTTCAGGAAGCCATTCAGGTTTTTGCCCTTTCATTTTGTAGTATGCTCGGATGGCCCGCCTTAAGGCTCCAACAGCAAGCACCCCGCAGTGAAATTTTACAGCTGGAAGGCCTCCCAACTCCTCGGCAAGGCTTTTCCAGCTGATTTTCCAAGCGTCCTCAAGCTTCACGCCTTTCACTTTTTCGGTTAGAATGCTTGACGTGGCAATGTTGGCGGCGCAGCCATAACTTTCAAATGTTGCCCTTTCAATCACGTCTCGGTCATCAATTTTCAAGTAGAAGGTTATCATGTCGCCGCATTGGGGGTTGCCCGCCACCGCTGAAACTGTGGCATCCTCCATTCTTCCCAAGTTTTTGGGATTCCTAAACAATTCTAGGATTTTTTGGCTGTAGGGTAGGGGGACACGTGATATTATTCCACCACCGTTGAACCTGTTATGCCCCTAAGCCTTTCAACGGCTTTCGGCAAAACCTCTAACACGTAATCTATGTCTTCCTCTCTGTGGACGCGGGTTACCTTCATGAGGATGCTGCCATGAGCCTCCTCGAAGCGTCTTCCTATGGCTATTAGCACGTGGCTTGGTTGGAGTAGGCGTCTTGTGCAAGCGCTTCCGCTTGAAACATATACGCCGTTTAGGCTTAGCTCGATGGTTAAGGCTTCACCCTCACAACGTAGAAAACTTATGTTAACGTTGTCTGGCGCCCTTTTCTCGCCCCTTGGCCCATTGAGCCTAACGTCCGGAATTGTGGTTGTTATGCCCTCGATAAGTTTGTCGCGGAGCCTCTGCATATGTCGGATATTTTTTTCGAACTTTTCGAACATTAACTCGGAAGCTTTTGCGAAGCCAACAATTAACGGCGTGTTTTCCACTCCAGGCCAAAGCTTCTGAGTGCCTATTTGCCCTTCTAGTATTCTTTCAATGTTTACGCCTTCCCTAACGTACAGGGCACCCACCCCGCGAGGCCCGAGGATTTTGTAGCTGCTTATGGTCGCCATGTCAACGCCGCTTTCCCGCACTTTAAATGGAATTTTTCCATAAGCGTCGGAGGCGTCTGTGTGGATTATGGCGTTTGGATTTTTGTCTTTAATTATTTCAGCTATCTCTCTTATGGGTTGTATTGTTCCGATTTCATGGTTTACCACTGAGAAGCTTGCGAGGACTGTTTCGCGGTCAACGGTTTCCTTAAGCTTTTCTAGGTTGACGAAGCCTTCGCTGTCCACCGGGACTTTCACTACTGAAAAGCCGTTTTTAGCGAGCATTTCAGCTACATGGATGACGCTTAACGGCTCAATCTCGGAAACCACGATTTTCCCGCCTTTACCCCGCATGTGAAGAGTTGCGCCCAGCAGTGCTAAGTTGTTGGCTTCCGTCTCGCCCGGAGTGAAGTTGACTTCTTCTAGGTTTTTGCAGCCCAAATAGCCCGCGATTTTTTGGGCTGACTCCATAATGGCTTCGTAGGCTTCCCAGCCTGGTTTGTGAGTGAGCGTTGGGTTGCCGTATGCGCGTTGGTTAAAGTATGGAAGCATAGCCTCCAAAACGTCGGCTGGCACAAAGCTTGAGTTTTCAATGTCCAAGTAGACTTCGTGCTTTAATCCTTCATGAGCCTTTAAGAGTTCTCGGACGTTTTCCACCATAACCATTCAAATCCTTTTCGGTTATCCAAACCCTAAATACGTTTGAGCTTCTAGAAAAAGCTATTTGACACTGTTAAATGCAAACATCATGTTCGTAGCCGGTTCAGCAACATACTTTTGGGCTTGAAAGCCCACGATGTCTCTCACCATAATTTTCTGTGCTTGAAAGGCGCTTTGAAGAGGTTCCACTATTTGCGCAATGTTTTAAATGAGCTTCACATTATTCTGGAGTAGAAACGGTAATAGGCGCATACAAGTGAAGATTGCAGATCTGCCGGTTCCAGAGGCTGTTAAGGAAATTCTTATTAAGAGTGGAATTGTTGAGCTTTACCCGCCCCAGGTGGAAGCCGTTAAGGCTGGGGTTTTGGAGGGGCGAAATCTTGTTTTAGCAAGTCCGACAGCCTCTGGCAAGACTTTGATTGCTGAACTTTGCGCGCTTAAACATGTTCTCGAAAGGGACGGCAAAGTCCTATATTTAACACCTCTAAGGGCGTTGGCCAACGAGAAATACGAGGAGTTTGGGAAGTATTCCGCCATAACCAAGCCGAATGGACGTAGGGTCAGCGTTGGGATCTCCACGGGCGACTACGACAGTTCAGATCCGTGGCTAGAACGCTACGACATAATTGTGGCAACCAACGAGAAGGTGGACTCGCTTTTGAGGCATAAAGCTCACTGGCTGGACGAGGTAAGCCTCGTGGTGGCGGATGAAGTGCATTTGCTGAACGAGGTGGATCGCGGTCCCACATTGGAGGTGGTTTTAGCCCGGCTTATGCAGACAAACCCAGATATCCAGATACTGGCTTTAAGCGCCACCATAAACAACGTGGAGGAAATTGCCGGCTGGCTTAAGGCTGGCTACGTGACAACAGACTGGCGTCCCATACCTCTTAAAGAGGGCGTTTTACTCCACAACGAAATCCAGTTCAGGGACGGCGACGCGAAGAGAATAGAGAAGGAGGTTAAGAACCCAGCCATAAACTTGGCTTTACACACGGTTAAGACTGGCGGACAAGCCTTAATTTTCGCGGCAACTCGGAAAAGCGCTGTAGCTTTAGCGAAGAAGGCGGCTAAGAGAATAGAGGAGGTGCTTTCTAAACCGGCTAAAAGAGCTTTGGAACGCGAGGCTGAACGGATTTTGGGCGCTGGTGAAAAGACGAGGATAAGCGAGCTTCTAGCCGAGCTGGTTAAACGTGGGGTGGCTTTCCACCACGCTGGCTTGGGAGGCGAACACCGGAAAATTATTGAGGATGCTTTTCGCGAAGGCAAAATAAAAGTTTTGACAGCCACGCCTACGCTGGCTTTCGGCGTAAACCTCCCGGCCAGAACGGTCATAATATATGATTATAGGCGTTATGAGCCTGGGTATGGCTATTACCCCATAAGCGTTTTAGAGTACAAGCAGATGTGCGGTAGGGCTGGTAGGCCAAAGTACGACAAGATGGGCGAAGCCGTGATTGTGGCGCGGACAGCTGACGAAGCCGACTATTTGATGGAAAGCTATGTTTTAGCCAAACCTGAACGCATCTGGTCCAGGCTCGCTGTAGAGCGGGTCCTACGCAGCCACGTTTTAGCCACAATCGCGGCGGACTACGCCCACACAGAAGCCGGAATCTACGAGTTTTTCGGCAAAACCTTCTACGCCTACCAGTATGATGTGGCGGCTATTA
>CAZRXM010000059.1:0-5185 GCA_964604045.1 uncultured Candidatus Bathyarchaeia archaeon | reverse complement strand
GGGCCCGTAGCTCAGCAAGGATAGAGCACCGGGCTTTTAACCCGGGGGTCGCGGGTTCGAATCCCGCCGGGCCCGTCAAAGCGCACGTTTTCGTAAAGCCTAATAGGTTAGGGTGCTTACATTTTTGTGAAGTGAAGCCGGTGGTTGCTCGGAGGAAGAGGCTGGTATACCCCTTCACGGCTATTGTTGGTCTTGAAAAACTTAAGCTGGCGATCTTGATAAACGCTATAAACCCCAAGATAGGCGGCGTCTTGATCAGGGGGCCGAAGGGCAGCGGGAAAAGCACGATTGTGAGGGCCTTGGCCGACATTCTCCCTAAAATAACAGTTGTTAAAGATTGTCCCTTCAACTGCAACCCTTATGATCCTTCAAACATGTGTCCCAAGTGCAGCGAAAGGTATGCTAGGGGAGAACAGTTGCCCGTGGAGGAAAGGGACATGGTTGTCGTTGACCTGCCTTTGGGCTCCACGGAAGATCGGGTGGTGGGAAGCCTAGACGTGGAGAAGGCCATAAAGTATGGAATAGAAGCCCTTGAGCCTGGCATACTGGCGGAGGCAAACCAGAATATCCTTTACGTGGACGAGGTTAACCTCCTCCCGGACCACATAGCCGACGACTTGCTTGACGCGGCGGCGACAGGATGGAACATCGTGGAGCGGGAAGGCATATCTGTCAGCCACCCATCCCGTTTCATATTCATAGGCACCATGAACCCCGAAGAGGGCGAGCTGCGGCCCCAACTTCTAGACCGTTTCCCTCTATCCGTAACCGTTGAACCGATAACATCCGTGAAGGATAGGGTGGAGATAGTTAAGCGAAACCTTGAATTTGAAGCAGACCCGGAGAAGTTTTACGAGAAATATAAGCCCATGCAGGAGGAGCTTCGGAACCGCATAATCCAGGCGCGGAAAATACTGGAGAAGGTAGTTATACCCGATGTGGTTTTGGAGGCCATTTGCAGCGCCTGCACAGAACTGAAAGTTGATGGGTTGCGCCCAGACATTGTCATAGCGAAAGCCGCAGCGGCTTTAGCAGCCTTTGAGAACAGAACTGAGGTTGCGATCGACGATGTTTTGGTGGCAGCTGAACTCGCCCTTAGCCACAGAACAAGGGAAGGGGGGTTCATGGAGCCGGCAACCCCACAGGAGATAAGGGAGGTTTTCATCGCAAAACTCAAGAAAATTTTCGAGGTTGAGAAAATAGGCGAGGCTGCGGCTCAAAGGGAATCCGAGAAAAGGAAATTTTTGAAGGGGAAAAGTTTTTTCTGGGTTAGAAAGGACGCTACTGAGAGGGAAGAAAAGCAAGCCAATGGGGAAAGCCTTTTTAACAAGGCGAGGGCGAAATGGTTTGAGCTCCTTTTTCGCTTAAACAGGCTATTGGGCGGAGTCTATTTTGGAATAGGTGAAAGGCTGAGTAGAAAGCCGCGGAAGGCACCAGAAGTTGAAGGTTTCCAAGTTGGCTCTGAAAGGCTTAGGGGTGAGATCCGCGAAGAAAAAACTGAAATGGGAAAAGAGCTTAGGGGAATCCCAACGGTTGGCAGAGCCGTCGAAGCTCCAAAAGTCTCTGAAGGCGCCCCATTAATGTCCTGCACGACCAAAACAGCTTACTCTTCAAGGTTTTTTCTAAAAATGGGAAAGATTAAAGCTAAAGGAGTGCACATCTATGCCGGGAGACGCTTCCAAACGGTAACGGCCCTCCATAGGGGCAAACCCTACGGCTGGAGGCTTCCAAAAGGAAAGCCCGTCGACATTCACCTGCCAGCCTCCATTCGGGAATCTGCAAGAAGACAGAGAGGCCGGGAAAAGCCAGCAGGCCTTGCCATAAAACTCTGCATCGGGGATATCCGCGAAAAACTGAGGCTTTACAAGGCGCCGGCAACCATAGTGTTTGTTGTGGATTTAAGCGGTTCAATGCTTTTGAATATTGAGGCTGTTAGGGAGGCCCTTCTGGGGCTGCACAGCGATGCCTACCGTTGCAGGGACCGCGTAGGCATCGTCGCCCTAAAGAACACGGGAGCAGTTGTAGTCCAGCATCCGATAAGTAATCTTAGGGTTGTTGCCAAAAAACTGGTGGATTTAAAAGTTAGCGGCTACACGCCTCTGGCGGCTGGAATGTTGAAGGCTTGGGAGGTCTTAAAAGAGGAGAGGAGGCGAAACCCGTCCATGATACCCATCATGGTTCTAATAACCGACGGAAGCGCCAATGTCCCCCTGCGGCGAAGCCTCGAAACAGGAGAAGTTAGAGAAATCGAGGAAATCCGCATAATCCTCCGAGAATACGAGGAGCTGGCTATCAGAGACGTTATATCCGTTTCAAAACTAGTCAGACGGGAGGGCATCCACACCATTGTCATAAACACCAATCCACACCTCTATGGGCGGGAAACCTACGGATTCTTGGTGACGAAAGCCATAGCCAACATCACCCATGGAAGCCACCATGAAATCGGCAAGCTTACAACGCCGAAAGACATGGTCAGGGACTTGGTTGGCCGGATAAGGGAAGATCAGCGTAAAATAGTTCATGGACAAGGCGCAATCAGACTGGCGGCTTAACCTTTTTCCTTCTATCCACACCCATCTTCATCCACTTTTCAAACTCCTTTGAGGGAGGCTCCTCCGCGAAAAGCCTTCTTCTAGCCGCTTCTAGGAAACTGTTTTTTAAGCCTAAAAACTCGGCGGCTGTGGAAACTTTGTGGCCCGTTTTTTCGGCTTTTTCGAAAATTTTTGATGCTTTCTCCCGCCAGTTTTCATCTCTCAAAAGGTGGTGCTCTAAGATGATGTGCGGGACCGTTTCCACGAGTTTTTCAAGATTTGCCATGCCGGATGAAAATTCTTCCTCGTTTACCCTGAACCCGGCTAGGTAGGAGGGTGGGCCGCCAACCATGACGAGCTGAGGTTTTTCAGCCACGATTTTTTCAAGGGTTTTTATTGATATGGGCCCTTGCACGTCTGGCGCGAAGAGGAAGCGTTCGCCTTGGTACTCTATGGTTGTCATTAAAACCCATCCTAGGGCGGAGTCTTCTTGGCCGTGGGGGACAGGTTCCGAAAACCTTATTGTGGTTTTTCCGAAGGTGAAGGTTCTGCCATCCGCCACCTCAAGCTTTTTGGCGTATCTCCCGCCAGTCTTCTGGAAAACCCAGCCTCGGCGCCTCTGGCTAAAGTTAATCCATTCCTTAGGGTTTTTCATCAAAACAACCTTGCCTAGATAAACTTGTCTGGCAGTTTCTTCTTCAGCTGTCCAGTTGCACAGCCAGTCTTCATAGGAGGGTGTGTGGTGGTCAAAATGGTAGTGGCTTAGGGTCACCACGTCCGCCACGTCTGCAGCCTCAGCTATTCTTTTCCGGGCCCTTTTTATCGCTCTAAACTCTAATGGGTGGGGTGGCAGGCCGAAACGGTTTGGGCAAAGTGAAACCCCAGCGTCTAGGAGAACCCTTAGGTCTGGTGTTTCGACAAAAGTGCACATGGACCTAACGCCCATACTTTCAGCGGCAAGCGGCATAACCCTCAAATGCTTAAACATGGCGGTTCATGCCCTAAAGGGTCAACTATAGGTTTTTATCTAGGTCCAATACTTATTTTGTATGGCGGGCGATGACGACTCTGGCCCCTCTGAATTGTGATTGGGATCTTGAGTGCGCGAGTCCGCCCTTTACAGTTTTGGAGGACTTCTCTTTGGTTGTGCGAAAGTTTTAAATGGTTTGTTCTTGTTTCCATGCACATAACTCTTATGGAAGGTTTATGTTGTGGTATTGTCCAATTCAGCTTTGGCCAAGTATTCTCCGAGGAAATGGCTGTTCCAGTTTTGAAGCCTGCTAAGTTTGTTTTTGATAATTTGACGATAACCCCGAGCCGTGTGGAGGTGAACAGGCCTGTTACGGTTAAGGTTGATGTGGCAAATATGGGCGGGAAGGAGGGAGCACGCCTCATAAGCCTCGTGATCAACGCTGTGGTGGAGGAGAACCGCACCATCTCGCTTGGCGGGGCGCTCCACCACTGACCTTCACGGGTGCGGGGTTCTAAACAGCTCCCTTTCACGTGGACAGCGTCGCCTCGATTATACTCGTCGATGGTTACACCACTTTCATCACAAGACTTTATGCTTAGAAAACTTTCTCGTTAGTAAGCGCGGCTGTTAATGGCTTCCCAGAAAAGTCAAGTGGGTACGCGGCTAACGTTAAACTTAACAATATCATTATAAACGCGAAGATTTTCCTCACATACATCCCTCAACCAAGATGGCTGAAATTGGCTGAGCTACATTATCCAGCCTCAATGTTGACCGTAATGTCTGCGTGCCAATGTCCACGTTGGAAGGCATCCCAAATAGAGGTGGAGAACCTTTACCAAAGGTCTGCCAACATTCCAACCCTGCTGAAGCTTGGATTACCAATCTTACTCAACTTCGAAACTAGTGGCGGACGTGAATGCTACTCACTCCTTATATAGCAGCCCGATGGTGTTCGAGGCGCCTCTACTGTAAGTTCTTGGTCTTCTGAAAAGGTCTGCTGAAAGGCGAATATTCCAGTCGCCGGGCGTCTGAATGTAAAGCGTATGTCTCATCCATAGAGTTTTTGCCGCCCTACTCTGGTCGTTCCCATAGTTCCATCATACTCTTTTTTAGTTCTCTGCGTTTTCTGTGGAGAAATCCGTAAACTGTTGAGTGTTGGCTTCCCTCGATTAGCATTTGAATGGCTTCTCGTGCTATTTGGACGTTTTCGATTTTGCCTATGATTCCAACGGTGTGTCCGTAGACGGATACGTGGGTGTCTGTTAACTCCTCTATTATCCGCCTTGTTTTCCCGTCCATTCCGATGATTCTACCCTTAACCCTTCTTATGTCAGATTCAGACCTTCCAAAAATGGCTCTCAAGTCTATTATGTCTAGGACGGCTTCCCCGTCTTCTATGAGCTTAAAGGCATGCTCAGGGGAGAATCCTCTTCCAATGGCAGTTATAACGTCCTTGGCCCTCAAAAGCATTGAGGGGTCTTTAGCGTCTTCCGAAAGTATTATGGTCACACCACCAGTGTCGCTTTCCACTTGAAGCTTTACCGACAACATTTTTTCAATAGCCCTCTTTGTTTCGCCTCCGGGACCTATTAAGACGCCGATTCGTTCTTTGGGGATTCGCACAAACATGCTAGGCTGAGCCATGCCCAGTAACCCTCCGGTAAACCTCCTCAGC
>CAZRXM010000058.1:0-5186 GCA_964604045.1 uncultured Candidatus Bathyarchaeia archaeon | reverse complement strand
GGGGCAGCAAGCCTTTTTAAGTCTTCCTCCCCCTCAGCGTAGCCGGAGGCTATTAAAATGTCGCCAGCTTGAATTGTGGTGTCAGGCTTGGGTCTGATGCATCTTTCACCCCTTTTGATGGCAAGAATCCACATGCCCGTCTCCTCTGGGACTTTGGCTTCCTTCAAGGTTTTATTAACCAACGGAGAATTTTCAGCCACATGCACGTAGGTTATGGTTTCTTCAGCTTCTTCTATGGCTAGCTTCAAAACAGGATGAGGTTCAACTCCTCTTAAAACTACTTCGGCGATCTGTGCGGCGGCGTCGGCTATTTTTTCAGCGGCAACACCGAGTCTAACAAGGCCTAGAAAGCCTTTCGCCTCCTCCTTTTTGAAGCCGCTGGAGAGTACTTGCAACTCAAACTCCGTGTGAAGCTCGTCCACACGCTCCTCAAGCCTTGCGACTTCTTCGGCAAGCTCCCTGCTGTTTAAAAGAAGCGCAGAATAAGCGAGGTCTATCATTAACTCCGACGTGTCTTTAAGCTCTACAAAACGCCTCACTATTTCCTCAAACTTTTTCTGGCTTCTCCTCGACACGTCTAGTCCTCCAGTTTGTCCAGTTTCCCTTCACATAAAGCCATGAGCTCTTTTAACCCTTCAGAAGTCCCCCTTGCAATCAAAACGTCTCCGGCTTGAATTTTCTCTTCGGCTTTTGGGTTTATTATCCAATCGTTTTTCCTATAAAGGGCGATTATGTCTACACCCATTCTTGGGGCTAGGTCAAGCTCGTTTATCGTTTTCCCAACGATAACAGATTCCTCGTGCACTTTGACTTTTATGAGGTGTTCCTCAACCCTCTCGAAAATCTCACTTACAATGGGATGTACGCCTATGTTCCGGATAACTATGGCGGCTATATCGGCGGCGGCGTCTGAAATCTTGTCTGCAGCGCTTGCCACTTTAGAGACACCGACCAACGCCTCGGCGTCTTCAGCGTCTCGGGCAGCTATCATAGTCACCATTTCAAGTTGGTAGGCTAGGGTGTCTATGCGTTTCTCCAGTTCTAAAACGTCTTCCGCAAGCTCCCTGTCGTTGAAGAGGGCGGCTGAATAGGCTAAGTCTATCATAAGCTCGGAAAGGTTTTTCATTTCGCGGAGAAGTTCCCGGACTGGTATGGGTTTATACTCTATTTTCTCAAACGCCATTGCGTTTAGATCGCTCCGAAACTAGACTATAAACATCTAATTTTTAACCCTTATCCCAACTTCGCTTTAAACCCAAGCCCAGAGGGTTAGGGCGACAAAAAGCGAAATGGTTGTTAAAGTGTCGGCTAAAGAGCTTTCAATCGGAATCAGAAAGTTGTCTGGGTCTAAGCCTTTCTGGAAAGTTATTATTGCCACGGAGTAGGACACCATGACTATTAAGGCAGCGGCTAAAAGGTTAACTGTAAAAAGCAGCATGGTGAAGCTTGTAAGGTTTATGAGTGAAAGTTTTCCAGCTATCGTGAGCGCTAAGAGGGAGTAGGCGAAATACATTATCAGAGAAGCTGTCCAAGCACCCGAAACTTCTGTAAAATGGTCTTTTATCGAAGAGAATGAAGCCTTCAACGTGCCTAGGGCAAGTTTTGTGGTGAAAGTTGAACTCACAACGGCGCCCACATCGCCGATAGTGTCTATTAGCGCTGGGTAGACCACGTAAACCGGGTAGACTTCGTAAACCTCACATCTCCCACGTATAAGCTCGTCAACTCTTCCTAAAAATGTCCCGGCAACATTGATTATGAAGGAAACCGTTATGAGGGTTAGTAGGGACTCTTTAAGGGTTTTCGTAAATTCTGGTTCCCGAAAGTTTCTGATAAAGATGTAAACTGACGCGAAAAGCAACGCTAGACTTACGACTAGGAGAGGATACCAGAAGAAAACGTGCATGAGGTATAGGTTTAACACTGAAATGTAGATGGCTGTTATTAGAAGGTCTGAGACAGTGGATTCCACGGGGTACAGAATTACATCCGGGTCTAGACCATGTTTAAAAGAGAGAAAGGAAACCGTTATGGTTAGCGGAGAGATGACAACTAACGCTAGAACCATTGTCGCCATGAGCATAATTGTCATATCGCAGAGCTCGATGAAAAAACCACCGAACGTTGTTCTAAAAAGCACAGCTACCAACCCTATGAATAGGCTGGCCTCAAAAGTTAGGAAGACTATTGCCTGAAAAAGCAGATAGAAGCTTTTCGTGTTTCCAAAGAAGCGGGGTTGAACTGTGCCGAGGTGAAGGGCTGTGCTTAGTCTCCCACAGAACAGGCCGCCTATAACCCCTCTGGCGCTTAAAATCGCCGGGTAAATCACTACAGACCAAGGAATCCGTTCAAAAATTCCGGAATTGTAGGCGATTATGGTTCCAGCGGCTATCCCAAATATGTTAAACGCGTAGGCCATCACCGACTGCTTAAGGGTTTTAATGAAGGCTGGCTTGACATCAACGGTCAAGTCCATTGGTCTCCCCTTGGAGTTTAGAAACAGAAATCGGGAAGAACTCAGCCGCTGTCAGGACAATATTTAGATGTGAAAGCCTACAAAACGTGGAGGAGGTTTGGCAGAATCTTTCGGCATGGAGTGGGCTTGCTGAACAGGTTTCGGTGCCGCTGATTCTTCGCGGGTTGTTGGCCGGCTTCATCACTTTCGCCTTCTTGGCTTCTTTGGGCTTCATCCATGCTCTATGGGCACTCCTTCAGGCGCGCCTTTTCCAGCGTGCCTTCAAACTCCACCTTCACTATCGTTCTAAACCATCAGATGGTTATTGAACACCTTAATTAATTTTTCAACTATAGATCCAAAATTCATAACCGTTTTAACGACTAGAGTTCAAGGCTAAACCAGACGCATGAGGGAGCGTAATAGAAAAATGTACGTCGTATGGGTTAAAATTGGCGAGACAATGCCTTGGATTGAGTTGGAAGGAATTTACCAGACGAAAGCGGAAGCCCGAAAAGCGGCAAAGGAAATTCTGAAAAGGGTTCAAGTGAAGGTTGTTAAGGTCGGAGTTAAGCGTAAACCAATGAAAGCCATGGTCATGGTTAAACGCTGAATTCGCAATTCAGATATGGGCTGTTACTCTTCAGTTTTGAACTGCGGGTAGCATGTGGCGCATTTACCGACGTCAAGGGTTGGAAGGTCTTCTTGGTGGAGTCTGCATATAACCCCTTTATGTCTTACGGTCGTGCATATTTCGCAGAGTCTCTCTATTACGTTTTCCGTTGTAACTTCCTCTCTGGCCAGGGCTTCAGCCAGCTTCGAAATCATCTTCATAGCTTCCGGCGACTGTTCTATTTCGTGGGCTAAAACCGTTCCCCTCTCGCCCTTATAATACTGGGTAATGGCAGCAGGCGTCAATTCCATCTTCTCAGAGGCTTCAATTTTTCGCATGTTATGCTTCTCTATAAGCTCTTTGGTTACGAGCACCCTTATGGCTGGCAGCAAGTATTTCACGACGACGACGCATGGAGGTTTCATTTTGTTCCCATGTTGTTTTTTGCGGTAAATTTATATATTTTTAACGGTGTTAATTCGGTTTAACGGTGTTAAACGTGTCCACAAAAAATCTCCAAACACACCTCGTAGAGCTGGAGCAACTCCACCCCCATGAAGAGGTAGACCCCAACCACTTGAAAGAGCTAACCCAACAAATAGCCTCAGACGGTGTCCTGAAGTATGCAATAGTCGCCGACTGTAAGACAAACGTCATCCTCGACGGTGAACACCGCTATACTGCGTTAAAAAACCTTGGATGTAAGAGGATACCAGTAGTATACGTAGACTATAATTCGCCGAACATTGAAGTTCAAGCGTGGAGGGAAAACTACCGCCTTACAAAGCGAGACGTGATTGAAGCCGCCTTATCGGGGAAAAGGCTTCCGCCTAAAACTTCGCGGCACATGGTGAGGAACAGCGATGCCCTAGTGCATATTTCAACCATAGAACAGAAGGTAGACGTCCCTCTGGAGGTTTTGAAAAGCGAACTCACATACGTACCACTGGAAACTGTTAAAACAGCCATGCACGTGGACTTGAAGGACACTCTCCCAGTTTACGCCAGATTCTTGAAAACGGAAACTGTTGACACTCCGCTGGTTTTAGACAGAAAAACGAAGGTTTTGCTTGACGGCTATGAAGCGTTCCAAGCCCTGGAACTGCTTTCTGCTAGAATAGTTCCAGCTTTCAAAGTTGACATAAACAAAGTTGAAGTTAAAGCGGCAGAAGGCTTAACGAAGGAAGCTATTATTAAGGCGGCTATTGAAGGCGTAAAGCTTCCGCCCAAAAGCTTTACTGTCATGGGCGGAGAGGTTAGGATAAGCATCCCGCTGAAAAAGCTTCGGGGGACGGAGAAACATAATGTAAAAACGTTAAGAGTCTACAGCGGGAGTTTTGAACTGCTTTTAGGGGATTGGCCGACACCCCTCGTCAAACTGAACTCGCTTTCCACAAACGGTAGGAGTGTTTGGGCGAAGCTTGAATGCTACAACCCCTTTAGCAACAGCGTCAAAGACAGAATAGCTTGGTATATGATTAAGGAGGCAATGGAGAAGGGCGAGTTTAAACACGTCTTGTATGAAGCAACATCCACAAACACTGGAATAGCCTTGACTTCGATAGCAAACATCCTCGGGGCCAAAGTGAAGCTTTACATTCCAATGACCGTGCAGAGGACAAGCGACATCTACCTAAAAGTTCTCGGAGCCAAAGTTGTGAGGCTGCCCATAAGCCTAACAGTTGAAGCCATAAGCCAGGTGGATGTTGAAGCAAAAGCCCATGGAGCCGCCCACCTAAACCAGTTTGAAAACGATGCTAACTTCAAAGCCCACCTAAAACACACGGCAAGGGAAATAGACCAGCAGCTGACGAGTCTGGGCTTAAAACCAACATGCATAGTCGGGGGGTTGGGCACTTCAGGGCACATGAGCGCCATATCCCTCTATTTCAAAACCAAATACGGCGACAAAGTCAAAATTGTAGGAGCCCAACCGGCAAAAAACGAGGTGATCCCCGGCATAAGAAGGATTGAAACAGGTATGAAATGGATTCAATGGACAACCTTTGACCAAATAGTAGACGTAACGCAGCGTGAAGCCATAGAGGCAGCCATAAACATTGCAAGAAAAGAAGGCCTCCTAGTGGGGCTAAGTTCAGGCGCGGTTGTTCACGCCTT
>CAZRXM010000057.1:0-5216 GCA_964604045.1 uncultured Candidatus Bathyarchaeia archaeon | reverse complement strand
ATGTCCAGCGGGTCCTCGTCGTCGAACCATGTCTGTGGGACAAAACCGTACTCCACTGGAAAAATAACCGAGGAGGGTATTATGCGGTCTAAAACGAAAGCTTCCCATCCGATGTTGTATTCGTACTTGTCCCTTGAGCCGCTGATAACCTCCACAACCATGTCTAAGATTTTCGGAGGCTTCTCGCCACATGGAATGTCGCGCCAAAGGTTCATAAATGGAACGCCCCTAGCCAGAGCCTTCAAACATGTATTTAGGCTTTTTGAAGACTATTCCTCCCTCAGCGGGCGTTTTTTAACCGTAAACTCTTTCACGTCGTATTTGGCGTAAAGCTCCTTCCTTAAAGCTTCCAACATTTCAATTTTCCTCCCAACAAACTCGGCTGCGGTTAGGACTTTAACACCGCTTTTCTGGGCTTCCTCATAGACGGGTTTTATCCGCATTTTGTAGTTTAAGTCGCGTAGGAAATGGTGGTCTAAAACCAGAGTGTGCAACTCTGCCTCTTTAACCGCCTTTATAAGGTTGATGTTGGACAATTCTAGGCTTCGAAAAGAGTAGCGGTAACCCAACATGTACGTCATTGGGCCGTCCACGAAAAGCACGTCCGGCTTCTGTTCTAAGATGAAGGCAACCTGGTCTTCCAATGATGGACCTTCCACGTCGGATGTGTGGAGGAACTTTTCACCGCCACATGATATACACGTTTCAATCACGTAGCCAAGCTTTGGGTTTGTACCGTGGCAAACTGCCTTTGAAAAGGTTACGGTGGTTTCGCCGAACGTGAAGCTTCTGCCATCCGCAATCTCCAGTTTACCCGGCAAGCCTTTTATGGCTTCTAGGAAATAGGCGGCGCGGCCTTTCTGGCTAAAATTAATGTTTTGGGTTGGGTGCTTAATTAAGACTGTTTTTCCACGATAAAGTTCCGGATAGTCAGGGTCGTGATGGTCATAGTGGTAATGTGTGACAACAAGCACATCGGATTCTTCAGCATACCGCCTTATCGTCTCCCAAGTCTCGTCAAGCCTCCTCCATTCAAGGGGATGGGGCTCCAGACCATAGCGTAGTGGCGCCAAAGAAACACCCGGATCTATTAGGATTTTCAAGTCTTTTGTCTCCACGAAAGTTGCCATGGAGCGTACGCCGAAACTGTCAAAACCTAATGGAACGATTTTCTTGATCATGGCGAACTTTCTCCCTTAATAAAAACTTCAAGCCCCTTTTTCTCAGCTCTTTTTAGGATTTCGGCGCATTTTTTGGGGTTTAAAGCCTTAAACTCAAGCCCTAGGGTTTCCAGAAGTCTCCGCGTGTCTTTGGCTATGTTTGGTGCCACGAGGATTCCGCGCACTTCACGGTTTGTTCGTGTTTTGACCGCCTCAATGTACTTGGCGAGTTGTAGGACGGCTTCTCTGCCAGCGGTTTTACGTTTAATCTCTACAACCACAAGCCGACCATTCTTGTCCACACCATAAATATCCACGAAGCCCGGCTCAACTTTCTTCTCAAAACTTATGGGTTTAAAATCGTCCTCCAAAAGTGAGGGCTCAACTAGGATGGCTTTCTGCACGTCCTCCTCGCTGGCGTATAGAGCGAACTCGCCAGCGTCCTCTAGGCGTAGGGCTGAAGCCAATTGAACTCTATCAAAAAACACTTGAACTCTTTCGAGAGGCTTCTGCCTGACCGCGTGAATCTCCAGAACACCATCTCGTATTTGGGTATGGAATATGCAGCCTGGAGGCTGCCAGTTTACGGGTTCATAGCCCACTGAACGGTGAACAAGAAGCGAACCGTCCTCTTTCACGATGAGGATGCGTTCACCAGGCTCAAGTTTTGACAAAGCCCTTCCATGATAGTGGACCCAGCAGTTCCCGACTAGGAGAAGCGTTTTATGCCTAGACAAGGCTTCCTTGACTATTTTTTCCGCCTCTTCTATAGATGGGTTTACCGAAACCAGGAAGGGCTTAGAGTCTGACAATTTTACGCCAAACAGTTTTAGGTGATTATGCTACATAAGACTTCTGAAAACGGTTATGGACGAGTGGAGCCACAAACGCGACGTCATGCAACACTACAATTTAACAGCAAAATCCTACGATGAACTGTATGCTTCCGAGCAGAGGATGAAATTTAAGGTTGCCCTTGAAAAAATTAAATTGGGTGCCACTAGCCTAGTTCTGGATTGCGGCTGCGGAACCGGATTATTGTTTGAACACGTAGCGGACAAGGCTCAAACAGTTGTTGGATTAGACATTTCAAGGAACCTCCTTGAAGCGGCGAAGAAGCGGGCTAAAAAGTTCCAAAATGTACATTTGATTTTAGCGGACGCAGACCACGCGCCCTTAAGGGACAACTTGTTCAGCCACGTTTTCGCTGTTACATTGCTTCAGAACATGCCGAACCCGGAGCAAACTTTGGCTGAGCTTTGCAGGGTTGCACGTGGAGACGCTTTTATAGTAATTACCGGTTTAAAGAGGAGGTTTTCCCTAGAAGCCTTTGAGGCTCTATTACGTAAACTTAAACTAAACGTGGCTGAAATTGTGTGCGGAGACGAGGCTTTGAAATGTTATGTGGCTGTTTGTGTGAAGCTTGAACATTAGAAAACGCGTGGTGGAAGCCTAAACTATATATTAATGTGGAAAGGTTAGGCTAATACTCTCCATGTTTGGGCTTAAACTTTGGTGATATCGGTTGCCCCTAAAAACTTTGAAGAGGGAGGACGCGGAAACCCTAACATTGGAGTGGATTTTACACGTTAAAAATTACCGTTTAACCCTAAACCGTAGGCTCTGTGTTGGATGCGAAATCTGCAGCCTCGCTTGTCCTAAAGAGGCTATAAAGCTTGTGAAGCAGCCCAAAACCACGAACGGAAAAGCCCAGAGGGCCAAGGTTGACATAACCCTCGAAAAGTGCAATTTCTGCGGAATATGCGATATCCTATGCCCCTACGGCGCCATAAAGGTGACGGTTAACGGGGAACACGTCCTGAACGTAGTGGAGAAGGAAAGTTTTCCAACGATCATCCGCGACATCAAAGTGGACACTGCCAAGTGTCCGTTAGGATGTGTTGAATGTGAGAAGGCTTGCCCCCTAAACCTCATCAAAGTGTCATGGCAAACTCCAGATGGCAGGGTGATCGCCGACGTAAGTAGTTTACCCGAAAAGGAAAAGGAAGTGTTGAAGGTTAATGTTAAGGTGGACCAAGAACGCTGTCCATGCTGCCGAGTCTGCGAGTTTAAATGTCCAGAAGGCGTGCTCCGTGTGCGAAAGGCTTTTTATGGCTTTATCCGTATACACCCAGAAAAGTGCCCCGAAGGGTGTCGTGACTGCTTAGACGTCTGCCCCTTAACTGGGGCGCTTTACTTTTCTGAAGCCGACGGGAAGGTTCACGTGAATGAAGCTTTCTGCGTTTACTGCGGTGCCTGCAAGGTTGTTTGCCCCGTGATTGAAGCTTTAGAACTAAGGAGAACGAAGATTATGCATACGCATGTCCGTTCCGGGGCGTGGAACAAAGCCTTGGAGCGTTTAACCTCCCCCCTTGAAGTGACGAAGGAGTTGAAGGCTAGAGGCTCCTTTAAGGCGTTAGAGTCTGTGGAGAGAAGGTTCGGCTGGAAGGTGTCGTAGAATGGTGGAGAAAAGTGAAACACAAAACAAGCCTGAGGAACTTCGCATAGGCGTGTTCATATGCCACTGCGGCTTAAACATTGCCGGCGTCATAGATATAAAGGAGCTTGTCGAGTTCGCAAAAACGCTTCCAGACGTAGTTTTCGTGAAAGACAACCGCTACACGTGCGCTGATCCAGGGCAAGAGGAGATTCGAAAAGCCATAAAAGAGCATAGGCTTAACCGCGTTGTGGTGGCTGCATGTTCACCCCGCATGCACGAAGTCACGTTTAGGCGGACGGTTTCAGAGGCTGGGTTAAACCCTTACTTGTTTGAGATGGCGAACATCCGCGAATTCTCCTCTTGGTGTCACCCGAGCACGCCGAAAGAAGCAACGGAAAAAGCTAAAGACTTGATTAAGATGGCTGTGGCTAAGGCTAGGCTATTGATGCCGCTGCAAACCATTGAGGTGCCGGTTACAAACAAGGCTCTTGTTATCGGCGGCGGCATAGCAGGCATAAACGCCGCTTTAGATTTGGCTGAAATGGGCTTCAAAGTTTACCTTTTAGAGAAAAGTGAGAGCATAGGCGGGCACATGGCCCAGTTGGACAAGACGTTCCCAACACTAGACTGTTCCATTTGCATTGAAGGGCCAAAAATGGTTGATGTTGGGCGCCACCCAAACATTGAGATAATCTCTTACGCTGACCTAATTAGCGTGAGCGGTTACATAGGCAACTTTAAGGTTCGCATTAGGAAAAACCCGCGTTACGTTATTGAGGAGAAATGCACGGGCTGCGGCGAATGCAAGGACGTCTGCCCCATCGAATATCCAAACGAGTGGGACATGGGGCTTGGCACAAGAAAAGCCATATCAGTGCCCTTTGACCAAGCAGTGCCACTGGTCTATACGATTAACCGCGACTACTGCATCGAATGCTATAAGTGTGTGGACGCGTGCGGGGCCAGGCAAGCCATAAACTTTGACCAGAAGCCCGAGGAAATAGAGCTTGAGGTGGGCGCCATAATTGTGGCAACGGGCTACGACATTTACCTCCCATACGACAACCCGCTTTACGGTTATGGGAAATACGCGAACGTGATAACGTCGCTTGAATTTGAAAGGCTTATCTTGGCAGCGGGTCCCACGGGCGGCAAGGTGGTGCGGGCTTCAGATGGGCAGAAGCCTCACAGCGTGGCCTTCATCCAGTGTGTTGGCTCAAGGGACACGAACAAGTATCCGTACTGTTCGAACTTCTGCTGCATGTACACACTTAAACACGCGGTACAGCTTAAAGAGAAGTACAAGGAGGATGTTGAGGTCTATGTTTTCTACATGGACATGCGAACCAACTTTAAAGGGTTCGAGGAATTCTACCAGCGTGCCCGCGAGTTAGGCGTAAACTTCATTCGTGGACGCGTAAGCCGCATCTTCGAAGATCCGAAAACTAAGAACTTGATCATTCACGCTGAAGACGCCAACCTAGGCATGCCCATTGAGGTAGAAGCGGAGATGGTTGTTTTGGCGACAGCCGCTATTCCAAAGAAGGGCAGTGAAGAAGTTGCCCGCATCCTAAACTTGACAAGGGGCGCAGACGGCTTCTTCATGGAGAGCCACC
>CAZRXM010000056.1:0-5504 GCA_964604045.1 uncultured Candidatus Bathyarchaeia archaeon | reverse complement strand
AACAGCCCCTACTACCATCTTACATTTTTAAGTGGCTTTAAAGGCTTTGTTATCTTTATTTTGACATGGTCTTCTTCTTTGTTTCTGTTACGTCCACTTCGTATTCCTTGTATAACTTAACTGGTTTTGGCGGGAACCTTCCACCGAACCTTCTTCTTTCTTCCATAAGTTTCCATCTCTCTTATTTTGGTTCAAGCCGAAGATTCGCTTCTTTCAATTATTTTAAACAACCTAATGGAAATTCTGATTTAAAGAGAATTGGCCTGCTTCTCCCTTTTCTTTTCTAAGTTCTGCTGCATTTTCTCGCATCGCTCATACCACAATCGTTCATAATCCCTTTGAGACAAAACTCTGCCTTTAAGGTCGGCTATTGTGCGTATCCCCTCCCGCTTACACCATTCAACACAGACTCTGTAGGCATCCCAGTCCAGCTCCTAGTCCTCCCGGTAAACAGGAACCTTTCTGAAAAGCCGCAAAAGCTCTAGTATAACCATCAACAAAAATGATGTCGTCTCCAAGCTTCTTGACTGGTATGGGCTCCATCAACTAGGGCTGTCCATGTTAAATATTTTCATGACCTCAGAAAGCTTTTCAGAAGAAATATACAGCTGACTCGGCTGTATCTCGCTTAACTTCATCATACACTTTCCTAACCATAAATCAAGCACCACACACTGCACCATAGCTTTGATGGTGGGGCCGGCCGGATTTGAACCGACGACCTTTCCCCGAAACAGCCTTTGAAGGCTGTTCCTACGGGTTTCCCTACCGACTGCTCCAGAACCTCTTCATCCCGCGGGGTCCGCAAACCCGTGTAGGCGTTCTGGAGCCCGTCGTCATACCTGCCTAGACTACGGCCCCGATCACAGCATTAAGAGTTTACATAGGAAATTAGATATATGCGTTATTCCATCTCTTCCAAAAAGAATAACGCTTATTTACTGTTTTGTGAAGGATTATTCGGTTTATTGTTAATGTTCGGCGAGGATTCAATTAAACGTAATAGAGAACAAGCTGGAAGCGACGGGACTGTCTGTTCAGGCAGGTTTGTTTTGTACAGGGATTTAGATGGAACTACCTATGAAGTTGACCTGCCGCTGACGTCCCACGTGGACGTGGCAGAGTTGAGGGAGGAGTTAGGTTTACCCTCCTACATAGACTTAGGCTATTTCCCTATGAGAAGCGCCATAGTCACTATTTGGGCTGCTGTGAACGCGCCGAGGCTTCATGAACTTTACCCTAACGCGTTCAGCAAAGTGGTTAGCAAAAACCCCATTCCAGCTTTACTTTTCGGCGGTGCAGCCGTTAAAATTCATTGTCAAAGCGCAAACGCTGGGGGTTCTCTTGAAAGACCGATTAAGGACACGGATTTCATAGTTCCCAAGAAGCAAGGGGTTGACTTTTACCGGCTCTTGTTGCAGATGGATAAGGCTTTCGGCACTCAGTACAAGTCTTTTGCAACGGCGAACGATAGGCGGTTCAACGCTTGGAGACATGGCGAAAGATATAGACTAACAACCATCTGCGATATAACTGCCGAGGGGTTGCCTAAAATAACGGTTTTGGACCTTTTCTGCGACGTCATTGATTTAAGGCATAGGGTGGACGTACGTGAAGCTTTTCCAAGGTATAAGGAGAATCTCTACACTGTTGGCTTAGAGAACATCATAATTTCAAAAGCCCAATTCATCTTCGACCTGCCGAAAGAATGCCTAGAAGAGCTGAAATGTCACGGATGCGACTACAGGGTTCTATCCTATCCATACTACGATAGGGACAAAATCATAATTGGGATGGAGGAGAAGGACATTAAAGACGTTTGCGCCATATTCCTAGACCATGAAATCGGAGCTGGACCGGAAAAAATCGACGCCCAGAAGATGAGGAAGGTTCTGGAAAAGGATAAGAAGCTCGCCTTAACCGTCACTTTAAACCTAAAAAACCTGCTTGAGAGGGCTGATGTTTTGGCGAGGTGGATGTCTAAAAACGAGGTCTCAACAGTGACCCAGCGGGTGCAGGAACTTTTAAGGGTGCTGCCCGTTGTCGACAAGAAGTGGGATAAGCCTTGGTGGAACACTGCGGTGGAAACACCTATCATAGAGTAGGCGCTATTTCGTCCCCAATATTTTTTCCCGGATTTTCTCACATTTCTTGGTTGCTTCTTCGACAGCCTTCATTAACGCTTGACGTATTTGGCTTCCTTCAAGTTCAAAAATCGCTTCTATAGTTGTACCGCCCGGTGTGGTAACCATATCCTTGATCTTAGCTGGATGCTCCTTTGTCTCTAGGATGAGTTTTCCTGTTCCGAGAACCGCTTGGGCTGAGCTGTAGAGGGCTAGGTCTCTGGGCAAACCGACTTTTAGCCCAGCGTACATTAAACCCTCTATGATTATGGAGATGTATCCAGGTCCGCTTCCGCTTAGGGCTGTTATGGCGTCCATGTACTTTTCCTCGATCTCTTCGGAGACTCCCATCGCGTCCAAGATCTGCTTAACCTTTTCCTTCTCCTCGCTGCTGAGGGTTTCGTCGCAGCAGTAGGCGGTGAATGACTCCTGCACGAGGGCTGCGATGTTAGGCATAGTTCTAACAAACTTTGTTTTAGGCGCTATTTGCTTATAGAACTGGAGAGGGATGGTGGCGGCTGTGGAAATAACAATTTTGCCCTCAACCTCCGAACTTATTTCCCTCAAAACCTTCTCTACATCGTTTGGTTTAACGCAGAGGAATATTATGTCAGCTTCTTCGGCAGCCTTTCTGTTGTCCGTCGTCACATAAGCTCCAAGCTTCTCGAGCTCTCTGAGTTTTTCCAAATCTCGCCTGGTGGCGATAACCCTGCCCTGGTAACCCTTCTTTAAAAGGCTTTTAACTATAGCTCCGCCTATAACCCCAGCGCCTATAACGGCAATTTTCTCCATAAATCATCTCTCCAACATGAATTTGGGCTGCTGGTAAATAACGGTTCTTTCAAAAACGAAATTATTGGGTTTCCGGGCCTCCCTTTATGAGTCGTTTAACCAATAAATATGTTTCTTTCCTTGACAGCCCAGCCCTTGAAAGTGGCAGGTCCACGCTTCCTTCCTTTGAGTAAAGCCTTAAACACGTTTCACGTTGAGGTGTAATATAAATGGCCACGTCTGAAAAATCAGCCCACTTACCCTCTTTCACGTTTTTGCCCTCCCAAAGCCTGAAGCCCTTACTATTCATGGAAAGCGCGACATGGAAACGGTTTTTGTATAGGCGGTAACCCAGAAGAAGTGAGACTAAAACGGCTACCAGCATGGATAGAGGATTAATAATGTTTTGCACGCCCAGAAGCATAAGGAGCACGAGGAGCAAAGCTACGGAAAGGAACGTTACTGTGAAGCTTTTCAGGTAGTTTGGAAGGTCGAAGACTTCGAACTTGGCTTCTGCCAGCTTCAACTGTTTCGCTAAACCTTTACCTAAAACATTGTCAGAAAAAACTTTCTCCCTCGAGGATAGGCTGTAGGCAACTACGCCGACATTTCTGTCCGCAACGCTAGCAACAGTTTCTTTTACAGCCTTCTGGAAGGCTTCCCTTTGAATAAGTCCGAGGAAAATCCAGTCCTCGGAGCCAAACTTGTTTTTGCAGGTTAAGATCAGCTTTCTAACAAGTTTTGGGTCAAAGCTTTGCTCCGTGTAAATAAGCAGGTGAACCCTATATTTTGGGGTTACAAGCGCCGAGAATATTCTTGAAAGGAAGAAACCCCTTTCCTGTAGCCCTCCGCAAGCATATAGGGGGAAGGTTAAATCGCCAACCTTGTATTCTTTACGGATTTCATTGAAATTGGCTAGCCAGCGCAGGTTCCCCTTAACCAGCTGCTCCTCCACCATGTCGACAACGAAATCCAGTTCATACAAGCCTAAAACACCATGCCACGAAGGATAAAAATAAAGGAGGGTATTTAAGGCTATTCTGGTGGTATGCTGAGGTACAGTGTGCGCATGTCAATGCCTCTGGTGGTGTTCCGGTACATGTAGTAGACATACAGCAGTACACCGATAATAATGCAAGCTAAGAAACCGTATAAACTGTAAATTCCAGCTTCTGGTGGATAACCCTCAGCTTGAGCCCATCCTATGGGATCGAAAATCCACTTAGATTCTTTTAGGAATAGGTACAAGCAGAAAGCTGCTCCCATAGTTGCACAGAATCCTAGTCCCACAACCGTGCCAATAGAATGTTTAACAGCTGCTCTGTCATAGATTTCCTTCCTTTCCAAAGGAAGTAACATACAAGAGGCGCAGAACATCGTTAAGAAAAATGCATCGAAAATGTCCGTGCCAACAACATTTGACCACATTAAGTATTTGTCCAACCCGAGAAATCCAGACTCAGATATGCAAGCTGGAATGGCGATGACTGCTGTGATTATTATTGACCAGACGGGAGCGTGCCACCTTTCACTAACGTAGGCAAACTTTTCAGGCATCATTCTATCGAAAGACATAGCGAAGAAGGTCCTAGAAGCCACAAGTAGGAATGGGGGAATGTCGTTGGCAATCCAGAGCACCCCGCCTAAAGCAATCAGCCAAGATATAATTTCAAGATGCATGCCTCTAGCAATAATTGAAGCTATGCCTGTGCTCCAAGCTTTTCGGAAGTTGATTTTTTGAAGCTCGGGGAATTTTTTGCTTTGTGCTATATGCGTCCAGTTCCCCGCACCGTATTTTGTAACGTTTGGGTCGACGCCTACGTACTCGTACACGGCTGTCCAGTTAACTTTGCCGTAGCTTAAAAAGGAATATGCTTGATAGAAGCTCCATTCGTTATTTTCAGCGTCCCTTACGGTTTCAACTTTCATTGTTGGGAACGCCGACAGCGATGAAGCCAACAAATAAACTATCATAATTATTAGTCCTGCAACAAGGAGCACTTTTGGAAGCTTCTTATTTGCCTCCTTAACCTCACCAGCTACGAAAGTTGTGGCATACCAACCCATATAAGCCCAGAAGGCACCACCCATTGCAACAGAGAATGCGTCAAAGAAACCAGTTTTTGCCTTCAACATTCCACCAGCAATAGCTAAATCCACGATGCTTTTTGGTCTAACACACATTACTTCTACTACCCCCTCCTCGACTAGGCTAGGGTTCATTGCACCAGCAGCCCACATTGCAAAGAAGATTATCGTTATCACCGCTGGTATGTAGAATAAAACTTCCATTAAGCGTCCGTAAAGTTTGGTTCCTAAAAGCGCGACTATTGTAAAAATCCATACTATGATGATTCCACCCAAGAACAAAACTGCTGGATCTTCAACCCATATTCCAACTGTTGAGGGCGCAATAGCAATGTTAAAGAATATGCCAATCCCTTCGAATACAGCTACGCCGATTAACCCATAGGAGAATGCTTCTGCAAGGAACATTAGCCATCCTGCAATATAGCCTATAGATGGATGGATTACCCTGGAAATTGTGACGTAGCCGCCGCCTGAGCGTGGCATGGCCGCAGCTACGTATCCTGCTGCATATCCCGTGAT
>CAZRXM010000055.1:2901-5625 GCA_964604045.1 uncultured Candidatus Bathyarchaeia archaeon | reverse complement strand
GGGAGAAGCTTATCCCAAGGCCTAAAAGCCGTTTTCTTAGAGTTAAATGTTTAAAATGTGGTAATGAGCAGATGGTTTTCAGCCACGCTGTTAACAGGGTTTATTGTAACGTTTGTGGAACTGAACTAGCGGAGCCTTCGGGAGGGAAGGCCGTAATTAAAGGGGAGATCGTCGCAGTTTTTGAGTGAAGCTGGTGTATTCTATGATTTTGAGGAAGCAGGAGTGGCCTGAAGTTGGCGACCTTGTTATTTGCACGGTGGAAGATGTTACAGATTATGGGGCTTATGTGAGGCTTGACGAGTACGATAAGAGGGGGCTTTTACACGTCTCTGAGATTGCCTCTTCATGGATTAGGAATATTCGGGACTATGTAAGGGAAGGACAAAAAGTTGTTTTGAAGGTTTTGCGTGTCGACCCTGAGAAGGGGCACATAGATCTTTCCCTTCGTAGGGTTACTAAACGGGAAAAAATTGAAAAGATGCTTTCGTGGAAGAGGGAACGTAAAGCTGAGGGTTTGCTCCGCAGTGTTGCTGAGAGAATAGGCTTGTCCGTTGAGGAGCTTTATGAAAAGGCTGGGGCAATTATCGACGAAAAATATGGCTTGTACGAAGGTTTTGAAAAGGCGGCAATGGAGGGCGTGGAGGTTTTAACGAAGATAGGTGTGCCCGAGGATTTGGCCGAAGTCTTTGTCGAAGTTGCTAGGGAAAAGATACGTCTGCCCAGCGTGAAGGTCAGGGGCATCGTTGAACTTCGCTGTCTCAGACCTGATGGTGTGAAAGTAATCAAGGAAGCTTTTTTAAACGCTAAAAAGTTGGAGAAGGTGCGGGATGCAGACGTAAAGTTCTATGTTGTGGCGGCGCCAAGGTACTGTATTGAGGTTTCTTCCGACAACTATAAGCGCGCGGAATCCGTGTTGCAGAAGATTGCTGAAGCCGTGATTTCAAACGTTGTTAAGGCCGGCGGGCATGGAACTTTTAGAAGGGAAAAGTAGTGGTTTGGCTTTTAAGAAAATGCGAGAGGTGCGGGCAATACACGCTTAAAAAGGACCAGTGCCCCCATTGTGGCGGGGTAGTTAAGGTACCTCACCCCCCAAAGTTTTCACCTCATGACAAATACCTCAAGTACAGAATGGCGTTAAAGGAGGAGGTTTCAAGTTGAAGGAAACTTTTATCAAAGAACTTTCGAAAGTCGATTTGAAAGATCCTATATTGGTTGAGGGGCTTCCGGGACTTGGGCTTGTCGGAAAAATAGCTGTCAGATATTTAGTTAAACAGTTAAAAGCCCATAAGTTGGCGTATCTCTACTCCCCCCACTTTCCATATTTCGTGTTGGTAAGCAAGAAGGGAAGTGTTAGGCTCTTAAGAGGTGTATTTTACTACTGGAAAAATGAGGGTGGGGCGAACGACTTAATCCTTTTCACAGGAGACAGCCAAGCCCAGACGATTGAGGGGCAATATGAGATAGCCAATGTGATATGTGAATTTGCTAAACAGAAAAACGTTAAGCTCGTCATAACCATAGGTGGATACAGAGTTGAGGCTAAAGACAAACCGAAGGTTATAGCTGCATCCACAAGCCAAGATGTCTTGGAAAGCGCTTTGAAAGCCGGCGCCATCATAAGTCAAACAGGAAGCCCCATAGTGGGAACGGCTGGTTTGATCTTGGGTTTGGCGCCATTCAAGAAAATCGAAGCCCTATGTCTTCTAGGCGAAACCAGGGGCTATCTGCCCGACCCGAAGGCGGCTAAAAGCGTTTTAGAAGTTTTAATAAAACTTCTGAACATTAACGTTGACCTGTCCGGTTTGGATGAGGAAATCGCTAAGGCGGAAAACATGGTTGCGAGGCTCCAAAAAATCGAGGAGAAAAGAGTGTTGCAAGCAGAGGAAATGCGCAGAGAAGAGGATAAGAAGATAACATACATCGCTTAAAGCTGGCTTTAAATTTCCCTTTCAATTATGCTTGCTATTTTCCCGGCTGAATCCCCACTCCATATAGTGATTCCGTCGGCAGCTTATCTGGACCATTTAAAACGGCTTTAACAGCCTCCAAAATTTTACGCTTCTCGGTTCCAACAACCCTTGTGAAGCCTGCTTCAACAGCTTCGGGTCTTTCAGTTGTTAAGCGCAAAACCAAAACATGCTTCCTTATCTGGGAGCCGTGGCTTTCTCCAGTACGCCTCCTGAATCCGTGAGAATTATTTCGCTTTTCTTCATGAGAATCAGAAAATCCAATATCCCACCAGAGGCAAAACTTGCAGATTCTGAGACCTCGAGATTTTGGCGTACATCCCCGTCTGCTTCAACCTTTTCTTTGTTCGCGGGTGTAGTGGGCAAACGATTGGATAGGTGATTCCATGATGTCTTTTAAAACAGCCGGTTGTTTACGTTTTCCGCCCTGTGAATAGTCGCCAACGCAAACCTGCTAAAATTCACTTTCTCAAGTATCCTTGACTTCCTTTCGGCTGCTTGAATATGCTGTGCCACTGCGTCTAGAGTGTTTTCGGTCACATAGATTTTTCCCAAACGGACTCTCTTTTCAAGTTGTTTTCAGCGTTTTGTTGGTGCAAATAAATAGGTGGACAGATGGTCTGTCAGCCTCCTCTTGTGTTTTTCTAGCATGCGTAGGTCGAAGCTTCTTAAGCCGGCTTCAACATGTCTCACTGGTATTCCAAGCTTGGCCGCAGCTAAGGCTGTTGCAAGCATGCCGTTTGTGTCTCCTCCACTA
>CAZRXM010000055.1:0-2801 GCA_964604045.1 uncultured Candidatus Bathyarchaeia archaeon | reverse complement strand
CCGCCATTTTTCTACGTCTTCTTTAAGAAGCCTTCTCTAGGCTCGTAGATGGTCCCTTCTCTCTGCAGTTGGGCGATTAAACGTTCAATTTCAGCCCTTGGAATGTTGTATTCCGCTTCAAGCCTGTTAATTAGGGCTGCTTTTTCAACCATGCCTATTTCCCTCTCCATCTCCGTCAAAACCGAAAGTATTATTTGCAACTTATCTCTGAGGCTTTTCGGTTTTCCAGTCATTATGAGGTCTATATCAATCTTTTGGGAGGACAAGTCTATCCCGACTTCCTCCAGAGACTTTTTCATTATGTTTATGGCGGCTTCCGCATCTTCTGCTAAAACCTCGGTGCGGAGGGCAGCTCTAGCTCTGGCTTCGGCTATCCTTATAAGGGATTCTAATTGGCGGGCTGTTATGGCTATGGGAGAACCTTCTGACTCGCTTGCAGAGCGCATCGCCAAGTAAAAGTCCTTTATTCGGCGCAGCGCTTCCTCGGTTAAAATTGGCTTGACGGTCTTTGCATAACTTATGTACTTTCTAAGGAGGTCCATTGGTATGGGCGGCTCCGTCGGAGTCGTGCCCCTTCTGTGTATTTCGAGGATATGCTCTGACATTTTGCTGTCAACCTCCTTGTTTGGTACATCCCTCAGAATGAAAATTAGGTCAAACCTTGAGAGTATGGTAACGGGTAGCGAAATGTTCTCAGTTATAGTCCTTCGAGGTTCATATCTCCCCAAAGCTGGGTTTGCAGCCGCCAGTATGGCTGTCCTCGCGTTTAAAGTTGCCACAATGCCCCCCTTTGCCACGGAAACTGTGTGCTGCTCCATGGCTTCATGAATCGCAACCCGGTCTTCTGGACGCATTTTATCTATCTCGTCTATGCACGCTATCCCTTTATCCGCAAGCACAAGTGCTCCAGCTTCGAGACTCATCCCGCCACCCTTCTCCCTTATAACAGCAGCCGTTAAACCAGCCGCCGTAGTCCCCCTGCCAGAAGTGTATAGTCCTCTTGGGGCGACCCGCGCCACATACTGGAGAAGTTGGGATTTAGCTGTTCCAGGATCGCCTATGAGGAGAATGTTTAACTCGCCCCTAATGTTTACGTCTGGAAGGTTTTTTGAAACCCCGCCGAAAAGGAGATACATTATCGCCTCTTTTATGTGCTCATACCCATAGATGGATGGAGCGATGGAGTTTATGATTTTCCTATGTATCCAAGGGTCCCTAGCCAACTCGAGAATCTGTTTTTCCTCTTCAGGAGTTGGCAGCGTCGCTTCGGGCTCTTTACCCAAGACCTCAATGGAGTTTGCGTCTAAATGTAGGGCGAAAACGCGAAGTTTTCCAACTTTGGGCATAGATGGGGCGGCTGCCCGAACTATTCCGACTATTGAAACGTGGTCTCCTGGCCTGGCAACGTCAACTATTTCGCTTCCCACAAGCTTTATGTGAAGTGTCCGCGGCAGCTGCCCGGGCGGTAGATCTTCTGGGCGTTCTTGCACGCGGAGGTCTTGGGAATCAACAAAACTGGATTCCTCCTGTAAAAAGTCGAAAGGTCCTTTCCGCCTACATTGGGGGTTTGAACAAGCGAAGGGCGCTTTGAGAAACGGGCCCGTTTGATCTACATAAGTTAGTTCCCCGCATCCTCGGCATTTGAAAGCCGCCCGCGTAACCATAGGCCGTACGGGAGTAGATCGGACAACTATGCCTTCAATCATCACGAGTTTTCCAATGTGAGCTGCACCGAGTTTTCTTAAGGGTGTAGGCTCCAACAACTTGACTACTCTAACCGTTACTTTCTGTTTTTCAGCGTATTCTGGGGCCTCTATGGCGAGTTGATTTTGCGCCGCGTTTTCAGCATGCCTTAAGTATTCGTCTGGCTTCTCCAGAAGCTTGTCTGCAAGCCTATGGTCAAAAGTTAACAAGTCTTCAAACTCAACGATCAGCGAAGTTTTTCCAGAAACTGCGAGCTGCGATATCCTCTGCCTATACTTTTCCGTCTTAAAAAGCTCAAGGAAACGCTCCTGTGGATCTATGACCTCAACCTCTTCAGTCAATTTCGCCCTCCTCTCTCCCCCTCTCTTCAAACTCCAGAATACATGTTTTCCATTGGTTAATAAGCTTGTAAATATGCTCGTATAGAAGCCTTTCCTCCGCTGTGAGGTTTTTCAACACGTGCTCCATCTGGATTGGAGCTGAAGCCAGAGATATTATTTTCTTCAACCTTAAATTCACAATGTCCGTTGTTAGCTGCTTCACTTTTTCGTATTCACGTATTTTTTCCGGAGAGTTAGCGGCCTCTACGCTTAGTTTTGCCATGTACCTGCGTAGTTTTGGATAAAAGTCCTTTGGAAGTTCTGATATCTGCCCAGCTGGTTGAACCCGCTCCTTCCAGTGAATCTTGAAAAGCTTGTTTGAATCCAGAATTTCCTCGCTTCGGAAGCGAACAACCCCAAACTTTTCAAGCTCCCGTGCTACCCAGAAAAGAACCTCGTACTCGTTTCCTTCCTCAAAAGGGCCTACAGTTAACCCAGCAAGCTTGATTTCCGGGCAGTTGCGGTTAGCTATAACCTTAACCAGCGAGTTTTCAAACATAAAGTCTAAGGCTTTAATTTTTCCCGCAACACCCATCTGCAACCGCTTTCCCCTTCCAACCGATTCTACTCTGAGTTGGGATATAAAAAGTGTAGTCTAGAAAATGCGACAAGAGATTTAAAGATTTTTAAAGTTTGTACTGGGGCTTTAGGCGCTTTAGAATTTCATTAAGGCCATAGGCCTAAAGTTTTAATTGCTTCAGCCACCCGTCCAACGCC
>CAZRXM010000054.1:0-6130 GCA_964604045.1 uncultured Candidatus Bathyarchaeia archaeon | reverse complement strand
ACGTTTAGAGAGAGGCGAACAGCCATTGAAGCCGCAAGAAGAGAACAAATTTAACCGCACATGCTTCACAGACTTCGACGGAAGATTCCGAGCCAGACTCGCTGCCGTTGTACCCCGCTTCTTCGGAGGGGCAGAAGAATCCAAATTGGCGGGGACCAGCGCCCGCTACACATGCCGGATAAAGGTGGAATATCAAAAAGACTTGATGGGACTGCTGGAGGAGGGCATGCTCCTAGCCGCAAAAAACTTTAAACAGGCGCTTTTAGGAGAGGAACGCTACACGCTTATGGAGATAAGTCGAGTCTGGCCCGAACACTTCGGGCTTAAAGGACTATCGGATCACGGCTACTACCCAATGCAGTTCGAAATCATTGAACAGTCTGAGGCGGACTGGCTTACGGACGACCGTTCAACCATGATGATTCAAATAGACGCCGTTCCCATAAACTACGACCTAGTTATAGATAAGAACTGCAACTACAGATTTGTTAAGGGCTTCTCCTACCCAGTGGTTGGAAGCCCAGTCTACATACTGAACAGCGAAATGATAAACCGCATGTACAACCAGAAAATCACCGAAAAGTTCGGCGTGGACCCGTCTAAAACTGTGGAGGACGCTCGGCTCGACCCGAGGCTCGGCGTTGTCAAAATGTTTCAGACAAGCAACACCGTCATCCCCATCTACGTTGACTTCGAGAAGCTTGTCCGCTACCACTTCGGAGTTTTCGCCTTCACAGGCGGTGGGAAAAGCAACCTTATGTCCAACATCCTTAGGCGAATCCTACTCCACACAGACGACATTAAAGTCATTGTGTTTGACATAAGCTGCGAATACGTTTTCCTACTCCTCGACCTATTGGCGGACGAGAACATTCCGTCAAAAGTGATCCTTGAACATCGAATAAACTCCATTGAACAGTTCTTCAACTCCGTCGTCAAGCCGAGGGAATATGAAACCGACGAGCGGATCAAGTTTGGTTTAAAATGCATCATGGAACAGGGCAAACTCGCCTTCTATACTAGGCCGAAACAGAAGATTCCCACATACGCCCAGTTCCTAGAAGAGTTGAACGACCAGAGGAAGGGTGCCGCCGACAGACCCCACTACCTGAACGCCATAGACAGAATCCACGACGCCATCCTTGACTACATGGAGACCCATGGGCTCAGCGAAAACCAAGAAGTAAGCGAAGACTTCATCAAATTCATAGACGCCGTGTGCAGAAACACTGTTGAAGAGTTCAAAGTTCACGACAAAAGCGGCCTGTACGGTTGGGCAACCACGAGGACCACAATCCTCGACCAGATAAGAAAACGCCAAGAAGAGTTGAGGAAGGAAACTGGTGGGCTGACAGCCGAAAAGATTAGGGAACTGTTAGAAGGCGAAACGAGGCTTGTATGCATATCCATATCAGACCCCACCACGATCAAGGAGCTCGTCATAGCTCTAACTAACGACCTTCTCATTCGGAGGAAACGCATGTTCCAAGTTAAACCATACATTCTCCTAGTCTTCGATGAAGCCCAAGAATTCATCCCAGAACTTTCAGGCGCAGCGGGCATAGACAAGAAATGCAGCAAACAAGTGGAAACTCTGCTCCGTCAAGGACGAAAATACGGGCTAGGTGTGTGCATAGCTACCCAACGCATCGCCTACTTGAACACGAACGCTCTACAGCAACTGCACACATACTTCGTGGGGACACTGCCCAGACCATACGATCGCACACTAATCAGCGACACGTTCATGATAGACAAAGGCATACTGGAAAAAACACTGGAATTCGCACCGGGCGAATGGCTACTGTCCAGTTACATAGCCACAGGCATAGAAAACGTGCCCATATTCATCAAAGCGGACAACGCGGAAAAAGAGGTAGAAAAGTTCCTTGAAAAATCGGTCGAATAATTTCCCGTTGTGAGCCCTCGGTTTTTAGGCTAACCCGCATTTTTTAAGGAGTTTCTGCCACCTTAAGTCCGTTATTCTTTGGATTTCATCTATCAGTTTCTCGTATTTCGGTGTAAACAAGTGTCTGAAGCGTCCTTGAACTGCCAAATATTCCCTTACTGGCTTTTTCTTTTGGGGTGCCATGGCTATGGCCTTACTGGGTGCTGAAAGCTGGTACTCGCCGTTCATGCATTCCCAGAGGGGGAATACGCATGTTTCCACTGCGAGGCGGGAAAGCTCTATGGATTTCGCCGGGTCGCTTCTCCAGCCGCGAGGGCATGGTGCAAGAACGTGGAGAAACGCGGGTCCTTCAACCTCCAGACCCTTTCGCACTTTCACCAGTAGGTCCCGCCAATAATATGGTGAGGCTGTGGCCACGTAGGGGATTTCATGGGCCACCATGATGTCGGCTATTGGCTTTTTATGTTCAAGCTTGCCGGGTATGACTTCGCCAGCTGGCGAAGTGGTTGTGGCTGCGCCTAGGGGTGTGCCTCCGCTCCGCTGAATGCCCGTGTTCATATACGCCTCGTTGTCGTAAAGCACAAAGAGGAAGTCATGGCCCCTTTCAACAGCCCCGGATAGGGCTTGGATGCCTATGTCATATGTTCCGCCGTCTCCGGCCACTGCTATAACGTCCACATGCTGGTCTTTTATTCTGCCCTTCTTCCGCAGCACTTTGATGGCCGCCTCTATGCCCGAGGCATTGGCGGCGGCGTTTTCGAAGGCCGTGTGTAGCCATGGAACAGCCCAAGAAGTATACGGATATATCGTGGAGACTACTTCCATGCAGCCTGTAGCCATGGTCACGATGGTTGGACCTCTAACAGCCTTCAAAATCAGCCTCATAACCGTTGCTGGAGCGCACCCGGCACATGCCCTGTGCCCAGACATAAAAAGGTCTGGTTTTTCAGCTATGTCTTTTGCAGTGAACCTCCATTCCTCTCTTTGCATACGCTATCACTCTCCTACTCCCTTAAACCCACATATTTTATCGGATTTTCAACTTGCCCCTTCTGAAGGATTTCCTTAAGGTCTTTGTAGATGGCGCGTATCTGCATGGGGCTCGTGTCCCTCCCGCCGAGGCCATAGATGTAGTTTACGACAAAGGGTCGCTTTTCAGAATCATACAGGGCGTGGCGGACTTCGTGGAAAACGGCGCCGCCGTGTCCCCCGAAACTCATGCTTCTATCCATGACTGCTATCGCCCTCACGTTTTCCAAAGCCCTCCTGATGCCCTCCACGGGCAGCGGTCTGAAAGTGCGTATTCTCAGCAGTCCAGCTTTTACTCCTTCAGCCCTAAGCTCGTCAACAACGGCTTTGACTGTACCTGCCGTTGAGCCTAAGCAAACCGTGGCAATTTCGGCGTCTTCAAGGTGGTAAGCGTCCAACAGTCCGTCGCCGTATCTTCTGCCGCTTATCTCGGCGTACTCCTCGTGCACTTGCCTAATAACCTCCAAAGCCTTTTTCATGGCTTCTTCCTGCTGGCGTTTAAACTCGAAATAGTAGTTTGGGAAGGCCAGCGGTCCAAGGGTCATGGGGTTCTCCGGGTCAAGCCTTAGAGGGGCAAACTTGCCCTCATGGGTTAAAACTTTTGGAAACTGGCGGACGCCAACAAACCTTTTAACGATCTCGTCTGGAAGCACCTTTACGTTTTCCATGGAGTGGCTTAGTTGGAAACCGTCTAGGCAGACCATGGCAGGCAACATTACGTCTGGATGTTCAGCTATCCTAAACGCCTGAATAACGGAGTCGTAAACCTCCTGAACGTTTTCTGCGTAAATTTGAATCCAACCGCTGTCCCTCTGCGCCATAGTATCCGATTGGTCTCCGTGAATGTTTATGGGAGCGGACAAAGCCCTGTTTGCAATAGCCATAACCACCGGTGCACGACACCCTGAAGTCACAAAAAGCATTTCATGCATGAGGGCTAAGCCGGCGGAGGCTGAAGCGGTGAAGGTTCTCGCGCCGGTGAGGGAGGCGGCTAGGCAGGCTGTTAAGGCGCTGTGTTCAGACTCCGCGCAGATGAAGGCTGTTTCCACCTCGCCGTTAGCCACGTATTCGCTGAACCTCTCCACAATGATTGTTTGGGGGGTTATGGGGTATGCAGCCACCACGTCCACGTCGCACTGTTTCACGGCGTAAGCAACAGCCTCATCGCCGTTTAAAGCCAAAACCCTCTGTTCAACCACACTCTTCATAAAGGAAGCCTCTACTCAAGTTTCATTTCAATCGCTTTCGCCGGACACTCGTTGGCGCAGACTCCGCACCCTTTGCAGTAGTTGTAGTCGAACTCTATGTCGCCCACATAGGCCTTCCAACGTATTGCCCCGTCTGGACAGTAAATGACGCACAACAAGCAGCGGGTGCACTTTTCCAAATCTCTAACGGGCTTAAAAGTTTTCCAGTCGCCCGTCAAAAACTCGGTGCTGGACCTCCAGCAAACCGCGGCTATGGGGATTTCCCGCCAACCCTTCTCCTGAACAGTCACGTGAAACGCGCCTCCCTATATGATTCCTCTATAACTGCAAAGTTTTTCTCAGCTATATCGCGTCTGAAACGCTCTTCAACAGTCCTTTTTATGCTTTCTAGGCTGACGATCCCTGTGGCGCGTGCCACCGCCCCAAGCATGGCTGTACTTGTTATCGGTACGCCTAAAATTTTCACGGCTATCTCCGTGGCTGGAACCGTCCAAACCTCAACTTTGCCGACGCCAAGCCTCTGCTTAATTTCAAAGGGGCTATCCCTTGAATTAACAACCATCTTTCCGTCTTCGCTTAAACCCTCAGTCACGGGCACAGTCTTTATTAACGTCTGATCTAAAACAACAACCACGTCCGGATTATAAATGGCACAATGCAGTTTAATGGGCTCGAAGCTTATCCTAGTGAAGGCTGTAACAGGTGCCCCCATTCTTTCGGGGCCAAACTCTGGGAAAGATTGAATGTATTTTCCCTCATAGACAGCAGCCTTCGCGAGAAGCTCGCTCGCCGTCCAAGTCCCTTGACCACCCCTACCATGCCACCTAATCTCGATAATCCTCTTCAAGACGGTTTCCTCGCAGACTTTTCACAATTAGTGACACCTCCATATACACTTTTCTGAAGGGCTGGGAAACCTAAATTCGAGGACTTTCAAGGCTGGGACATCAAATCTTTTAAAACTTCTTTGACCGAGGTTTCCAAAAGCTTTTTGACGCGGTTTAAGAGTTCAACCCCTTCTTCTGTGGTTGAATAGTACTTGATGCGTTTTCGCCCTCTTCCCCACCCCACCCCCATTATAAAACCGTTCTCCTCAAGTTCGTAGAGAAGTGGGTAAACAACCGAGGATGGAAGCTCCACCCGGTTAGCCTCTTCAACTTCTTTGATAAGGCGTATCCAGACATGGATTTCCCAGTATGGAGCCATAGAATTAAGACTCTGCTGAAGCCTTTAACCGTGGCTTTTATGAGGTCTTCTCCAGCTCCGTTGGCAAGCCTCTCACCGTTCAAAAGTTTCCAAGCGCATTCTAGTAGAGGACAAATATAAGCGCTTTTGAAAGGAAGATCTGATATACCAAAACCTAAAATTTTAATCGAAAAAGCCATGGTTAAGGTTGGAGACGCCTTACTAAAAAGCCTTGAAAAGCCAGCAATTCTTTGGCTTCTATCCCGCAAACCCCAGACTACGAGTTAACAGTTGAACTTAAAAGGTTGACCGGGCGAAAACTGAAGCCAAGCATAGTCTACCCGTTCCTCCACAGGCTTGAAATGGAAGGGTTTGCACGAAGCCAACTACTCGTCAAAGGCAAACGCAAAATCAGCATTACACCCTAACAAAAAACGGTGAAGAACTCCTAAGAAAAGTGCAGGAAACCTTCACAAAACCCCTAAGAGAATTCTTAATGGAGCTGATAGCGAAAAAGCAAGCCCTTGAAAGCACCACAGTCACTCATACCATTTTAAAATAGCCTCGACAGCCTTCTCCGAATAACCCATCATCCTCAACATTTTATGAACCTGACGCTTGTTCAACGAAACTAACCCAGCCTACATAAGGCAAAGAATTTCATAAAATAGATATTCCGAAATCAGATAGATATTCTGAAATCTGGGTTCTCCTCTTAAGTTCTGATCTAGCAAGTGGAAAAGAAGGTTTAAGGATCTGGACTAACTCTTAAAAATGCCCATTTCCAGCAGTATGAGGA
>CAZRXM010000053.1:0-6247 GCA_964604045.1 uncultured Candidatus Bathyarchaeia archaeon | reverse complement strand
GAAACGTATGTTTCCGGGTAAATTTTGATTTTCGCCCTTTCAAGGTAGTCTTTAAACTCGACAACATGCTTTAGGAAGTAGGGGGCTAGTCTCCCGAAAATGCGGAAGGACCATGCTTCAAGGGCTTCTAGAAGCGGCAAGAGCTTTAACCTCCTCCCCAACGAGAACCTTCTCGTAGACTTGTTCTGGCCTGGCGTAATATTCGGCGATTATTGCGGCCACGTCCTTGTAGCTTCTGATGTTGCGCTCTCTCATCCAGCGGAGGACTTGCTTGCGCTTTTCAACCTCGTCGAGAAGATCTTTGCGGCTTACACCTAAACGTTCAGAGATGTTAGAGAGCATGACGCTCTTATTAAGGGATTGAATGTGCTCGTCTTTTGCTGGGTTCCACTTGAAAACTGTACGGTAGTCCTCGTAGTCGGCTATCTCGTTCACGTTCATAACCCTTCGGCAGGCTTTTCTCTCTCCAGCCTTCATCAAGTGAACCCGCTGCATTGACAGAACTATGTTCATCAGCGGTATGTAGGCCGGGGCTATGTCCATGGGTTTCTGGGTTAAACGCTTAACTGCAGAGTCCAAGTTTTCAGCGTGCATGGTGCACATGCCACCATGACCAGTTGCCAGCGCCTGGAAAAGCACGTAGGCTTCTTGTCCTCGCACCTCACCCACTATAAGGATGTCTGGCCTATGCCTCATCGACGCCTTCACAAGATCGAAGAGGGTGACTTCGCCTACACTGCTTCCGCCTAGGCCGTAGCTTTGTCTGGCTATTAAGGAAACCCAGTTCTCGTGGGGTAGGTTAAGCTCCGCCGTCTCCTCAATCGTTATTATCTTGCTTCCAGGCTTGATTAGACAGGCTAAAGCGTTTAGGGCTGTAGTTTTTCCGGCAGCTGTGCCTCCTAAAACCATAACTGAGGCACGGTTTTCCAGGCAGAGCCAGAAGTACGCCGCCATTTCTTCGGAGAACGTGCCCAAGTTTATCAAGTCTATTATCGAATAGGGGTCTTCCCTGAACTTTCGGATGGTGAAAGCTGTCCCGAAAGGGGTTACCTCGCGTCTGTAACAGACTGCCAGCCTATGTTTCCCGGGAAGGGAAGCGTCCACTATTGGGAAAGCTGAGCTTACGTGTTTTCCAGCCATGTGGACAAGCTTAACAACCATGTTGTCAAGCTCTTCATCCGTCTCAAAAACAATGTTTGTTTCAATGCTCTCGTATACTCTGTGCCAAACATAAACGGGCTTGTTTACGCCGTCGCATGAAATGTCCTCAATGTTCGGGTCCCGCATGAGCGGGTCTATTCTGCCAAAGCCCACAAGGTCCCTTTCAGCGTGATAGAGAATCTTATACCATGATACGTCCGGAAGCCAGCCTAGGCTGATACGGTACTTGTCAACAATCTTTTTGGCTTCTTCCGCAAAGAACTTTCTTGGGTCAACTACCTCCTCCTTAGGGGATTCTATTTCCGCCAGAAGGATTTCTAATATGCGGTTGTAAACGCTTCTCTCAAGAGGGTCAAGCTGGAGCTCGTCCAATATGTACTTGTACTCGCCCGTCTTCGGGTTCTGAACTATTGCCACGTGGGCGAAGGGCTCATAGAGAGGGTATCTCTCAACAACCTTAAATCCTCTAGGCAGCGGCTTCGGTGGCGGGGGTGGAATGGCCACCCGTTTCGGTTTTCCAATGTTGAATTTTATCCTTATCTTTCTGAGTTTTGAAAGCTTTTCTTTGAGTTGGAGTTTGGGCATTTTTCTCCCGTATTTCTGTTATATTTCTGTACACTTGGGTTATTAAATATTACGTCTTACGATACAGCTTATTCTTCCTCTCCCTCACCAAACGTAACCAAAATTACACCAACCTTAACCAAAACCGCAAAAACAACCACCAACACCACTGGAATCAGAATCAGCAGAATCACAAGCCAAGATATGCCGCCCTCGGACGGCGCCAACACTGTTAGGGATATCGACTGGGAAGAGCCCGTGTACCCGTATTTTTCAGCGTTCACAGTCAACTTTATCGATGTTGCCTCTGAAACCCTTGGAGCCCGGAACGAAAACTCGCAGCACCCGCTGGAGTTGGTTAAGGCTTGAGTTTCAGAGAATGTTCCCATCTCAGCTGAAACCGTGACGGAGGCGTTCTCTATGAGCCTACCACCACATTTTACATGAACCGTTATCTTCACCATCTCTCCAGATTCAACCCAGTAGGAGCTGGGCGCAACCATCACTGTGAGGTTTCCAGGCTTAATAGCCAACACCATCTGGCTTGTCGAAGTTGCGTAGCCCGGCTTAGAAGCCACAGCCCTCAAAGTTACATTTGTTTCCGCTGGAACCGGAGGCGCTTTAAAGATAAATGTGGTGTTTCCACCGGTATCTGTGAAAGCAGTTGTGGGAGAACATTCTCCAGCGTCGGCTGAAAGCGTTATGTTAACATTTTCAACTGGAGAATTGCCGTACCTCGCGTTGACGACAACCTTGACCTCCTCCTCTGAAAAGGCTACACACTGCTGAGTTAAAACCATCAAGGATAGAACTTTTGGAAACACCAGTAGAACTGTTTGCCCCTCACCGTCTAAGTATCCCTCTCTAAAAGCATGCGCAATCACTACTATGGTAGTTTCATTTGTCACGGGAGGTGCTGTAAATATGAATGTGGCTTCGCCGTTTAAGTCCGTTAACTTTTCTGTTTCCTTGAAAACTCCGCCAGTACTTGAGGAAACTTTGACCGTTGTGTTTGCAACTGGGACACCGTTCCACATGACACGCACTTCTATGGTTGATGGTTCTTCAGAGACAACTTGTTGTGGACTTGCGGTTACTTCAACGTTTAATGGCGGGATTACCTTCAAGTAGTCGAAGGCTGAGCCGTCGGCGTAGCCCTCCATCGAGGCTTTTGCAATTATTCGGATGTATTTTATGTCCATGACGTCTGGCGCCTTGAAAGTTGTTGTGAAAAAGCCGGATGGGCCAGTTAGTCCAGCTTGTTGGGAGAAACTTCCATCCTTGATAGCGTAGAGAACAACATTCGCTCCTTCCACTGGACCGCTTCCGTTTGAAACGCGAACTGTTATTGAGATTTCTCCGTTGCGGTGGATTTCACGGCTACCGAGAGATAACTCCACATTTAGTGACGGCAAGTCCGCAACTTGAATTTCAAGAGGTAGAGAGGTGTTCACGGCTTCAAAATCGTCCATAACGGTTAAGCTTGCATTATAGGTTCCTACATTGCTGTATTTGTGGAAGAAAATCGACACCGTTGTCCAGTTGCTTTTGCTGCCGTCTCCAAAGTCAAACAGGTATTTGTCGACACGTCCATCATCTTCAGAATACGAACCAACAAACGTTACCTCTTGACCCGGGGCAACTTTAGTTTTATCTGCCCACAAAACCGCTTTTGGCGGGGAATTTTCATGATCTATGCTGGCTGTGAGGAAGAATATGAAATCCACGTTAACCCCATTTCCGCCCACAGGGTTTCCTTTTCCACGGGGGTTTAGGGATTCGTGGTATGGCCCAGTGGGGTCGCCCCAATAGTTCTGGGTGGCGTTTACTTTTGCTTTTGGAGAAGCGTCTACGCCTATTTTGTTCTGGTATATGTCGTTGAAGCGTACTGAGTGGTTGCCCAATTCGTAGTAGGCGCCCACTTCATTGTTGTAGATATAGTTGTGTGTAATCACCGTAGTGACGTTTGTTGAAACAAGGAAGCCTTTAACGTTTGAGAACACAAGGTTGTTTGTTATTGAAACGTCGCCGCTTACGTTCATGGATAGGGACACGCCGATCTTGTTTGAAAATATGCGGTTTTGGGTCACTGTTACACGAGACCCGTGATGGTTTAATTTGAGGGCTACGCCGTTTTCGTTCAACGACACATTATTGTCCCGTATGAACGCATTTCCGCTTAAAACCACAACACCGTCCCGACCGCTTCGCACCACAGTTTTTGTGATGTTTGATGCGCCGCCCAAAACTGTGATTCCGCTTAATGCGTTAAACTGTACAATGCTCTTTAGAACAGTTAAAGCGCCGTCTTTAATAGTCAAACCGTCCAACCCGTATTCCACTATACAGTTTTCCATAACTGATGGGGTTTGACCCGCCCCGTTAAAGCATATAGTTGCCCAGTCTCCAGCCTTCGGGTTTTCCTTGTTGGACGTGAATTTTATCGGTTTTTCCTCGGTTCCCACCGCTTTGAGTGTTCCGTTCACTATTATTGTGAAGGGCCCTCCGCCAAACCTAACCTCGACGCCGGGTTCTATGGTTAGGGTTACACCCCTGTGAACTGTGATGTTTTGGACAACTATGAATGGGCTTTCTGCAAGGGTCCAAACAGTGTCTACAGTTATGTCTCCATCCACGTAAGTGGCCTTTACCGTTGGAAACAGTTTTTCAAAAGGCTGGTTTAGGAGGGGAAGGGCTAAAAGGAAAGCGAGGAGAGTTAGAATAAATTTCTTTTTTGTCATGCGGATGCATCCGTCCATTTTTGTTGAGGTTATCCTTCGCCAAAAGTCTGCTTAAAGAGTTATGAATTCTGAATTAGGCTTGGAAATACCGACCATCAATCCTTTTCTTAGAGCAAAACGAAGTAAGGGTTTTAACTGGAAGCTTCTTTTCACTAGGAAAGGTGGCGTAAAATCTTGAAGGGTTTCACTGCGATAGCTCTTGAAAACTTTCCGTTGATTAAGCCTGGCGACAACTTGGCGGAGATCATTGTGAAGGCGACGGGGGAAAGCGGCGTTGAGATTGAGGATGGAGACGTCATAGTTATTGCTCAGAAGGTTTTCTCGAAGGCTGAAGGCCGTATTGTTAGGCTTAGGGAGGTCACTCCGTCGGGGAGGGCCCTTGAGATAGCGGAGAAAACGGGGAAAAGCCCAAGGTTTGTGGAGCTGGTTTTAAGGGAAACTCGTAGAGTTTTGAAGGCCTCCCCTGAAACTCTGGTTGTGGAGGATACCCGTGGACTCGTCTGCATAAATGCTGGGATAGACAAGTCAAACGTTGAAGGAGTGGACGTGTACACGCTTCTTCCAGAGAACCCCGACGCTTCGGCGGAGAAATGCCGAAAAGAGATAAAGAGGTTAACGGGGAAAAATGTTGCCGTAATCATATGCGACACATACAGTCGCCCCTTCAGGAGGGGGCAAGTTAACTTCGCCATAGGTGTTTCAGGGATTAAGCCGTTGAAAGATTACAGAGGGAAACGGGACCTTTTCGGCTACATTTTAAAGGTTAAAAACGTGGCTATTGCTGACGAAATTGCAGCTGCAGCCGAGCTTCTCATGGGTCAAGGGGCGGAAGCCACGCCTGTGGTGATTTTTAAGGGTTTGCAGAACGTTGTGGAGTACTGTGAGAAATCCAGCGTTAAGGAATTGGAGATCACCCGAGAAGAGGACCTTTTCAAGGGCGTTTTATAGTTGACGTCAGCCCCATGCAAGGTACGGATTGGTTTTCCTCTCTTCTCCAATGGTTGTCGGGGGTCCGTGTCCAGGGTAGACCCTGAAAAAGTCTGGAAGCTCCATAAGCTTTTCCAACGAATTTTTCATGTCCTTCTCCGATCCTTGCAGTAGATCCGTCCGTCCTATGGAGCCAGCGAAAAGGGTGTCTCCCGTGAAAACTTCTTTAACGCCGAGGAGGCATATGCTTCCAGGGCTGTGGCCCGGAGTATGCATAACCTTAAGGGTTAATTTTCCAAACTTAACTGTGTCTCCGTTCTTTAGGAGAATGTCCGCTGGGGGCGAAGAGTTTCGGAAGCCGAAGAATTTTGCAACCACCTTACCGAGTTTTCCAAGCATGAAAGCGTCCTTTTCATGGATTAAAATAGGCGTTTCAAACTTTTCTTTAACTATCCTGTTTCCACACACGTGATCTGGGTGGCCGTGGGTGTTAACGACAAACTTTAGGCGCCAAGCTCCCTTCTCGACAAAACTGAAGACCTTAGCGGCTTCTATACTGGTTTCGAAGCCAGGGTCCACTATTATGGCTTCCCTAGTCTCTGGACAGGCCACAAGATAACAGTTTGTGTAAAGTTTTCCAACGGTGAATGTTTGAACTATCATCAGCTTGATTCACAGCGTTTCCGTTGAGTTAGATGACTATTTAGAGTTAGGTGGTAAAGAATATTTTGGTTTAGGGCAGAATCCATAAATCTAGCTTACAGTTTATTCTTTCTGAGATGAGGGGAAGGGTTGGATTTCGAGGAGCTTTTGTCCGCATGGTCTAAGATAACTACTTGTCCAAAAATGCGGTT
>CAZRXM010000052.1:0-6604 GCA_964604045.1 uncultured Candidatus Bathyarchaeia archaeon | reverse complement strand
AACGGGCATAACAATCCCAAAACATTTTCACATGACATATAAATTTAAACATTTTCACCTTGCCGGGCTGGCGTGTTGGCGATAACCCGCCTTCTGTTTTTGTGGCATTCGGCTAATCGGGCTACCTGCGCTTTGGGTAGAATCCTCATCAGCGCTGTTTGCCCTTTCCACGTGCAGGACGGCCGTTTCACCGTTTCCACCCAGCATCCTCGACAACTTAGCATGCCTCATTGGCATCTGCTGGGTGGACGTTCCGTTTCTGCTCCGTTGCCAGGGCTCTCGCCCTACGCCCTTGCGGGCGTTGCACTTCTACGCGTGGGCGGAGTTTCCTCAGGCCTCATGGGGTTCGGCCCGAAAGCCACACGCCAACTCGCCAGCCCGAAATGTTTTATGTTGATGTGGTCGATAAATGTTTTGGGGCTTCATTGCGTTGTATGTTGAAGTTTGATGGTTGATGTTTATGGGTAAACGGGTTGTTTTGGTTACTGGCACGCCTTGTGTTGGTAAGACTTCTGTGGCGCGTTTGTTGGCTGAAAAGCTTAACGCTTTGTACGTGAATTTAACAGAGCTTGCCTTGAAACGGGGTCTTGTTCTCGGCAAGGATGAGAGGAGGGATACTTTGGTTGTGGATGAACAACGTATGAGGAGGGTGATCCGCAGGATAGTTGAGGATTGTGGCGAACAGACGGTTGTGGTTGATGGACATTACGCCGCAAACGTTGTTCCCAAGAAGCTTGCAACCCACGTCTTCGTTCTAAGACGTGACCCCGTTGAGCTGCGGCGTTTCATGGAAAAAGCTGGCTTCGCTGGAAACAAGCTTTGGGAAAATTTAGCTGCGGAAATTTTAGACGTTTGCCTCGTGGACGCTTTAAAGGCTTATGGAAACGAAAAAGTCTGTGAGATAGACGCTTCAGGCAAAAGTGTTGAGGAGGTTGTGGCGGAGATCCTTGAAATCTTAAATGGTTCTAGGAGATGTTATGTGGGCATCGTGGACTGGTTGGGAAAACTGGAGCGGGAAGGCTTGCTGGAAGAGTATTTGCGGGTCTAAAAGCTTAACTTTTCAGGCTCTGGAGAATCTGCCTCACGGTTAAAAGCGTTATCTTCCTTCGGTTGGCGTAAGCCTTCGCGTGGTCGCTGAACTGTTCCCCCACAATTATCGGATTCGGCAGCCCAACCTCCTCAGCGGCTTTGTCAAGGTTTATTACAACATTTATGCCTATAGTTCTTTTCCAGTCCTTAATCCAAACGCATTGGGTTAGACGCCCTTTCTGAACTATCAAGTCGAAGTTTCTCTGGACGCCCCGGTACCCTTCAAGGCTTACGTTTTCCTCCACTTTATAGCCTTTCCTCTTAAAATACTGGATTACTGCTTCCCTGAGGTTGAGCCTTCTCTCCTGTATTTTTTCAGCCGTCATCAGCATCCTCTTATTAGGGGCATTAAGCGTTATCTAGCTGTGTTGTGAAAAAGTTTTCGGAGCAAAACTATGCCCAGCTACGCAGTCATCGTATGCGGCAAGTGCGGCGGCTATTCGCTAGCGAAAATGAACCAGAAAACAAGAACATGCCCATACTGCGGCTCAAAAATAACGCTGGAAAAAGCCAGGAAAGTGGCAGTTGCAAAAACAGCCGTTGAAGCCTCGGACATAATTCGGAGGATTAAAGGAAAGAAAGCTGGGGGAACCTGTGGGAACTAGTGTTCAAAGGCAACCTTCAAAAGCGCCATCAACGCTATTCCAAGAAGAATTATAAGGAACTGAGGTATAGACTCCCTAGGACTTGTTTTCTTATGCAGTTCTGGCATTAGATCCGTCGCTGCAATATATATGAAGCCGCCCGCAGCGAATGGAATGAGGAGAGTTTCTATGCTCTGTGCGTAAGCTAAAAAGTAAGTTGTTAGAGCGCCAATGATGGCTGTAACTGCCGAAACAAAATTGTAGACTAAGGCTTTCCTGCGGCTGAGCCCCCCATAGACTAGCACTCCAAAATCGCCTAACTCCTGCGGAATTTCGTGGAGTATCACAGCCAATGTTGTGGATAAGCCCAGCTGGTAGCTTCCATATGCTGTGGAGACAAGGTAGGCGGCTGCTATGACCATCCCGTCAATAAAGTTGTGGATCCCGTCCCCAATAAGGTTGAGGTACACGAAGGTGTGAGTGGGGCACCCTTTCTCGTGGCAGTGGCGCCAGTACAAGAACTTTTCGAGGGCGAAGAACACGACTATGCCAGCTATCACGTAGGAAAACACCGTTATGGTGTCGTTTCCAGACATGAGGGCTTCTGGAAGCAGGTGTAAAAATGCTCCGCCAATCAATGCGCCGGATGCGAAACCAACAAGGAGCATCGTCACGCGGTTTAGTCTTTCCTCTCGCATTCCGACGAAAAAGATTCCTATGAGGGCTATGAGGCTGACGACTGATACGGATGCTAGAATTGTTATTAAATCAATCATCGGTTATGGTTTAAATCCAAATATTTATTAAGGTATCGTTTTAGGTCTCAAGACTTTGGAGCATCTCACAAGCCTTACAAACATCCTGGGTTGTTGGTTCTCCGCAGACAGGGCACTCTTTTAAGGCTTCGGTGCCTGTTGCTTTCTCTAAAGCCTGTCTAATCCGTTCAGTCGCTCTGAAGAGTGTGAACTTTATTCCAGCATGTTTCTCCTCAATTCTATTGAGAAATAGGCGTATATCGTTCCGCAAGGCTTCCGGCGCATAAGGGCACGGCATGCTTTGAAACTTTATCTTCTTCACGTATGCAAAGAGGGCTGTTTCTTTTTCTGGTATTTCGCAGAAGGGCTTAACGCGCCTAACAAGTTTTTGGTGCACCTCGTCTGTGACTGGTTTTTCCCTCACTATGCGTGTTACGTCGCCGTGGAGCATGTTTAAAAGCGTCGTTTGAATTTCGTCGTCCAAGGTGTGGGCTGTTGCAAGTTTGTTTGCTTCAACTCTCCTTGCAATGATGTTTAACGCCTTCCTTCTTAAAACTCCGCAGTAGGCGCAGGGGGTTAGTTCGCTTCTGCGGCGTTTCCTAGCTTTTTCAACTATCTCATCAAGGGTTAAACCGTAAAGCTCCTTAAACGATATTATGTGGTGTTCTATCCCCAGTTTTCTACAGTTTTCCGTTGCAATCTTTAGGGCTTCGTCTCTGTAGCCAGCTATGCCCTCATCAACGGAGACAGCCACGAGAGAAGCCTTAGGATACTCACGTTCAATTTTTGCGAGTACGTGGAGGAGGCTTACGCTGTCCTTGCCCCCTGAAACTGCCACGGCTATTCTGTCGTCGAAGTTGAGCATCTTGTATTTTGCTATGGTGGCTCTAACTTTGCCTTCAATGGACTTGACGAAACAGCCCCTGCAAAGCTTCTCGCCGGAATACCTCCTAAAAAAGAAGGCTGGCCTGCGCCTGCATAGAGTGCAAACATTGTTATCCATCGACGTGCCACTTCGTTCCCTTTCGCCGTCTACGCTTAAGGCTTTTAAACGTGATAAGGGTTTCTCAATGCTGAAAAGGGAAAGCTTTTGATTAAAAAACCATTGAGACGCTTAGAGTTCAACGAAATCGTTTACACAAGTGAACGCTGGAAACTTCTAGAAAAGCTTAGGGCTAAAGCATTGATGCTCATGGAAGCGCTTGAAAAATTCAACATAGAATCCATAGTGCATGGAAGCATCGCTAGAGGCGACGTTACAGAAAAAAGCGACGTAGACGTTTTCATACCGAACCCGCCATCCTCCTTCCTGGTGGAAACAGCCCTCGAGAAAGCTGGCATACCAATAAACAAACGGGTTGTGGTTCAGGCCACGCCGGCATACGCCATGAAAGCTTACATTGAAGTGGATGAAAAAACAAGTGTTTCTTTTCCGCTTATGAGTTTGCGCAAGGTTGAACGTGAATTCTACAAGTTTGGCGGAGAAGCCACATTAAAAGACTTGAAGGCTGGACTGCGTTTTCCTGGTGTGGACAAGCGGTTAATGTTAATTGAGCCGACGGATGTGGGACATAGAGAAAGCGTAATCATAGGTTGTGAAGAATATGTTGCCAAACTTTTAGGGGTTTCCGTTGAAACAGTTCTTGACAGGGTTCACGCCCTCTTAAGAAGGGACGAAGTTGGCAGAACGGGCGTTTTCATTGAGAGGGAGCTGTCTGAGGGCGAAACCTTTGAGCAAGTCTTGAAAAAGCTTGCGGATGAAAATCCAGCGGTTCGGAGGAGGCTAAAAAGCGTTTAGAAGCTGTTTTGGGGAACCGCATATCTTAACAGTGCGGCAACGCCACCTAAGGCTTTCAGTTTGGCTCCAGCCTCATGCTCCGTGCTGACTACAAGCACCCTCCCGCCTTTTCCCTCAACTGCATTCATTAAATGTTCAAGGGTTAAACGCGCCTCGTCTGAAGTTTCACGCAGCACAGTGTCGGCTAAGATGAGGAGTTCAACAGCGCCCATGTCAACAGCTCTTCTCACATCATCCAGTCCATAAGCAACCGTTTTCTCGTTTTTTCCAAGCCTTTTCAAAACCTCTTCAACGGCTTCCGTCTCCTCGGCTATCCGCAGATGCTTCATGGTTTTGGCAAGGACGCCAGACCTTATAGCCTCATATATTCCCGCTGCGCCGCTGCTGTTAACGCTTTTAACGTCCACTATGGATTTAGCCACATCGGGCGCTTCTTTCTCAACAAAATCTACAAAGTCGTTTTTGATAAAGCCGACGCCTATGACGGCTATAGGACACGGTTTTTCACTCCATGTTTTGCGAAGGCTTTCAAGGACATTTTTGAAAAACTCTTTTAGGGCAGTTTTCCTTTTTTCAGCTTCAAGTTTTCCAGGGAGCTTCGTTTTTTCCTCGATTTTCACTTCCACCCCATACTGGGCTGTTGTGGCTACAGCGTAGCCCTCGTCGTCCACAGCAACTATGATTATAGGTTTCTCGGAAGCCCTTTTTGCGGCTTCAAGTCTTTCTAGATGATGGTGAGGCCACTTCTCCTTAACTATGGTTATGGGCGTGTTTACTCCTATGTTTAACGTGTGATGCGCCCCCGTTGGGACTATTTCTGGCGCTTGGCATATTGTCCCGTGAACCCTCAGCCTTCCCAGAAGCCTGTCCCAAAAAACTTTCTCCACCTTTACGCCTAGAAAGACGGAGACTCTTTCACCCCTTTTTGCTCTTGCAGACCTTTCATCCTGTTTTATTTCACGTGTGGTGTGGGCGTAAACCTCGTCTCCTTTGTAAATTATGTTGTAGAGATGCCATAGGTCATCTAGGCTTTCTGGGACAACCTTGACGAAGCCCTTCTTTAAGTTCATCTCCAAAACCTTCAAAGAAATGATCCCCTAGAGTTTTGGGCTACTCAGCTTTTGCGTTAATATTTGCGGGAGTGGGGTCTAACAAGCTCCTCTAGTATGCTTAGCATTTCAGGAACTTTCGCCACAATATCCGTAAACGTGATTATACCCACGAGTTGATCATTGTTCCGTGTGACAAGAAGCCTTTTGACGCGTTTCTTAACCATGAGTCTAGCCGCCTCGTTAATGCTGGCGTTTTCGTCTATCGCTATCACGGGACTCGTCATGACCTGCCTTGCCGTCATAGTTTCCGGGGCCAGGCAGGGCTCAACGATTCTTTTCAAAATGTCCCTTTCAGTTATTATGCCCACCGGTCTTTCGCCTTGGACAACAACCACGGACCCTATGTCGAACTTGTTCATCACAGCGACAACCTCCTTGACGCTTGTGTCAGGGCGGACCACACGCACATCTTTGGTCATAATATCTCTGACGAGGAGAATCCCTGCCAAACTTTAAACCTCCGAAATTAAATCAACAAGCAGACTATTAAAATCTTCAGCAAAACCCTTAATAGACCACATTTACACCGTTAAATTTGGGCCGGTAGATCAGCCTGGAATGATCGCAGCGTTGGCATCGCTGAGGTCGCGGGTTCAAATCCCGCCCGGTCCACTTAATTTTTTAAGTGAATCCTTAAACATGGAACATTCACCTACTATTATTGGTGAATATGAAGCTAAGTACGATTATTTACTTGAGGATGAGGATGTTAAGAGGTGGTTGATAATTTAGCGCTAAGTCTTATTTGACGGCTACCGTTTATCTTAAGAATCTTGGGTTTTATTGTGAGTTAATGGATGAGTCCTAAGGCTTTGCTTAAGGTTGCAGGAACCAAAGCTTTCAGGGATTGTTTTACCGATTTCGTTCGGAGGCTGGAGGGGAGGGCAAGGCGGGACCCTACATTGTCAGCTTCAAGAAGACTCTGCATTCTTGGTTCAGCTATAATGGTTTGAAGTTAAAACTTATGGTCTATAAGATTTTCAAGGCTTTTTTAAATGCTTGAGTCAAAAAGACTAAAGGAATCGAAGTTTATTTACCTACGGAGGACCCGCAAATATCCTCCTCCTAAGGCCAAACCACGGACAAAGGTAAAGAGTTTTTTAAAGCAAGTCAACAGCCTTCTCGCTCTGCTAGAGATACCTTAAACACGTTTTAACCCTCTCTGGTCACAATCCAGAACTCCATAATTGTAATTTATATATTAATTCACATTTTTATTTTTATTCGTAAAAAGTCCAAGTTCTAAATTTTAATTTAATATTAGTT
>CAZRXM010000051.1:4875-6626 GCA_964604045.1 uncultured Candidatus Bathyarchaeia archaeon | reverse complement strand
TTTACGGCAGAATCCATATAGACCTAGAAAACACCTTCATCTATGCGGCTTCAGGCCTTGAGGGACTTATAGAGGTTTCAAGAACATGCCGCGTTCCGCTCCATAGAGCTGCAAGGGCCTCCATAGGCAGCATCATGTCCTCCCTCCAGCTGTACACAGCATGGAAAGATGAAATCCTCATCCCATGGAAAAAGCGGGAACCCGAATCCTTCAAGACAGCTTGGGAACTTCTCGTAGCTGATCGAGGAGGCTTCATTTTTGAGCCTAAGCTCGGTTTTCACACGGATGTTGTTGAGGTTGATTTCACCTCAATGTTTCCTATGCTGATGTTTACGGGGAACATTTCGGCTGAAACTGTTTTGTGCAGGTGTTGTCCAGATTCAAAAATTAGGGTTCCTGAACTCGGCTACAATATTTGCGAGAAGAGGAGGGGAATTGTTCCTAAAACTCTCGACCTGCTGCTAAAAAAGCGTCTAAAATATAAGAGTTTGATGAAGGAATCGTCTGATGCGAGGCTTAGGCAAATTTATAATATGCGGCAGTCAGCCTTAAAATGGATTTTGGTGACCTGTTTTGGATATTTGGGCTATAGGAACGCCCGTTTTGGGAGGGTGGATGCGCATATCGCTGTTTGTGCTTTTGCCAGGGATGCTCTTTTAAAGAGTGCCCGTTTGGCCGAGGAGCATGGCTTTGAAGTTGTGCATGGCATTGTCGACTCTTTATGGGTTAAAAAGGCTGGTGCCACGCCAAGAGAGGTTGCAGATTTTTGCCATGAAGCCTCAAGCCTTGTTGGGGTGCCTTTAAATGTTGAGGGCAAATACCGTTGGATAGTTTTTCTTCCGTCGAAAATAATGCCTGATGTTCCTGTTTTAAATCGCTATTATGGTATTTTTGAGGACGGTAGGATTAAGATGCGTGGCATAGAGGCAAGACGGGCAGACACACCGGAGTTTATCAAAAAAGCTCAGTTAGAAATGATTGAAGTCTTGAGCGGCGCTTCTAGCTATGAAGAGTTTGTAAAGAGGATTCCAGCTGCCCTACAAGTCTTGAGAGGGTATACGGAAAAACTTCTGCGTGGAGATGTAAGCGTTGAGGAACTACTTCTCTCTAAACGTTTGTCAAAGCACCCTCATGATTATGCTCATGCAGTTTTTCAGGCAGTTGCGGCGAGGCAGCTTTTAGCCGCAGGCTTTGACGTCTACCCCGGGCAGACTGTACGGTTTTTGATCGTTGATGCCGATAACAGGAGTCCTAACAATAGGGTTAGGGCTGCAGAACTTTTGAATGAAAGACAGCGGTTTGACGTCCATAAGTATTTGGAAATGCTTCTGGAAGCTGGAGAAACATTGTTTAGCCTTTTTGGCTATGATTTAGAGAGAATCCGCAGCCACGTTGTTTACGGCGAAAAACAGCTAGTTTTAGACTAACAGTATTTGTAGTTTTTGTATCCATGACGCCTTAAACGGAGTAACCATAAACTTTTTACTCGGACGGAGTTTCCGACCGAGCTTTCCCAAGCCATGCGCAGCTACGATTTGTCAGAAATGGTTAGAAGTTTATAAGCGTGATAAAGACAATAATGTTAGGAAAATGAGCGGGCAGTTTTAGACGATACTAAACGCGATGCAAGTTCTACTAAGCGAAATTGAAAGGAAACAACTATACCATGAGTTATTAACTTATTTTGGGCTAATAGGCCTATAAATGAGTGTCAAGCCCTAGAGGCTGCATGGCAAGAACCACATAATAAA
>CAZRXM010000051.1:0-4775 GCA_964604045.1 uncultured Candidatus Bathyarchaeia archaeon | reverse complement strand
AAAATGAATATTTTATCCAAGCCTGGCTTTCAAGGAGAAGGAAGCGTAAAGAAGAACCCATATCTGGAGTCATATAACCGGTTGGACCTTGAATCCATTTTGGCAAAAAGGAAGGGTTTTGCTGACAATTTGTTATTTATAGCTTGCTTTTTGATTCAGCGGTTGTTTTCGGTTTTTGCCAAAATGGATCACTCGGGTCGTTAAAATGGTTCCTGGAGACCGATAAACTCTTAGAGCTGGTTTCCTCTTCTTTCAGCTGGTTTGAATTTGATGGCTGAAGGGGAAGGGCTTATAGATGCAATAGTTTCGAAAAACCCGGGTGTTTCAAGGGAAGCCATACTTAGAAGGCTTGAGGAGGAGCGCAGACGTTTAGGAGGCCTGGTTTCAGATGAAGTTTTGTTGCGGATCATTGCGGCGGAGTATGGCGTCAAACCATCCACAGACGTCTCCGCTCCATCTCTGGAAATAGGCCGCCTAATTCCCGGCTTAAACGATGTTTCAGTAGCTGGAAGAGTTATAGCTGTATACCATTCGAGGGCTTTGGGTAGACGCTCTAAGTTTGCAAGCCTCTTGGTCGCAGATAAAAGTGGAACACTGCGGGTTGTCTTGTGGAATGACAAGGCTGACCTTGTGGATTCTGGGAAAATAAAGGCCAGTCAAGTGGTGAGATTTCTCCACGGATACACTAGGGAGGGACGTCGTGGGAACTTGGAGCTCCACTTAAGCGAAAAGGGTGTTGTGGAGGTCCTCGAAGGCGAGGAGGCTGAAGGCTACCCCTACGTGACGGAAATTGCGACGAAAATCGGAGACATCACAGATGCCTCTAGAAACAAGAGGGTTAATGTTGTCGGAAAGGTCAGGGGAGAAGCCCGCGAAACCACCTTCGAAAGAGAAAATAGGACGGGGGGAAAGGTCATGCGTTTCATTTTAGCCGACGAGACGGGAGAGATTCCCGTTGTCGTTTGGAACGAGAAGGTTGATGAAGTTAAAAACCTCCTTAAAAACGGGGCTAGACTGCAAATAGTGAACGCCAAAGTGAAGAAGGCTTTAAATGGGGGAATAGAAGTCCACGTGGACAACGAAACCTACGTAGACACCCTAACAACTTTAACTGGAAAGTTTTGGAAAATCAGCGAACTTAAAGAGGGAATGAAAAACGTCAACGTGCAAGGCACTGTGGCGACAAAACCACTCAAGAGGAAAGTGAAAACGGCAAAGGGGGAAACCATAAACCTAACAGTCTTCGAAATAAAGGACGAAACCGGAAGCATATGGGTTTCAGCCTGGCGAAAAAACGCCGAAAAAACCGCAAACTTAAAACCAGGCGAAAAAATAGCCGTAAAAAACGCCGACGTTAAAAAGGGATTCGGAGACCAGCTTGAAATCACAACGAGAAAAGCAACAATGATAGAAATTCTGTCAAAAGAAGGCTTAAATGCCGGGGGCGGGATTTGAACCCGCGACTTCCAGATTTCTTATCAAACACTGGCCCCATCAACACTCATGATTATGAGTCTGGCGCCCATTCCAGGCTAGGCTACCCCGGCTTTCAACATTCAAATGGAGTGTGCCTCTTGTTATTTCTTTCGCTCAAGTTTTTCAACCCCGCTGGGGCTTCCTATGTAGGCTATGTCCGTCATTCCTATGAAAAGGCCTGTTTCAACTATCCCCGGGACTGCTTTCAGTTTTCTCTCCAGCTCCGCTGGGTTTTCTATGGGTCCAAAGTCCGCGTCTATTATGAAGTTTCCATTGTCCGTTATGACTGGTCCCACTTTTCCGGAGCCCTCTCTCACACGGGCTTTGCCTCCAAGTGTGCTTATTCTGCGGATCACTAGGGCGGCGGCGAAGGGTAGGACTTCTATGGGGACGGGTTGGCCGTTTTCACCCAGCTTCAGAGTCTTTTTCCTCCAGTCTGCGATTATTATGAGTTTTTTGGAGGCCGCGGCCACCACTTTCTCGCGAGTTAACGCGCCCCCCATGCCCTTGATTAGGTCAAGGTTTTTGTCTATTTGATCTGCCCCGTCAATTGTTAGGTCAAGTGTTGGGTTTTCGTCCAAAGTTGTAACTGGAATGCTATTTTTCACAGCTAGCATTAGGGCTTGATAGGACGTTGGAACAGCCTTAACGTTTAAACTTTCACTCTTTATTCTTCTGCCAATTTCCTCCGCGGCATAGGCGACTGTGCTCCCACTTCCAAGCCCTATCACAAAGCCATTTTCAACGTGCTTCACGGCTTCTAGAGCCGCGTTTCTTTTGGCTTTCTCCAACTCTTCGCCCTTAGGTTTCAATTTCCATCTGCCCCAGCCTTTCTAAAACCTTTTCCACTTCAGCCCGAATTTCTTCTATGCGTTTTTCAGCCTCCGACCTTGGAGGAAGCCTTGGAGAAGGCCTACGTTTCTTTTTCACCTTTTCCTCAGCCTCGGGCTTTTCTTCAGCCTCCAGCTTTCTGGACGGCTTCTTCACTGGTATAGTGACCTCTTTTATTGGTTTGGCTTCAACTTTCGCTCTAAGCTCTTCAATTTTTGCGTTTATCTCGTCGAAGCGTTCGCTGAAAAGTTTTATGAGATCTTCCTGCATAGCTTCGAGTTCATGTAAAGCCACAATAGACTCGTCTCTCGCAATAGCCTCCTTAATGGTCATCATTCTCTCCTTGTATGTTTGGGCAAGCCTATCCCTCTCTTCTTCGGTTATCTTGCCCTCAGCGTGGGCTTCGTAAAGCTTTCTTAAGGCGTCGCTGAGGATCTCCCTCTCCAAATCCAGTATCCTAAGCTCCTCCTTAGCCTTCGCCGCCTCCTCCAGAGAAACAGTTCTCACAACCTTGAAGGGTAGTCGAGGCCTTTTTTCCAAAGTCTCCTTCTCCGTAAGCAGCTCCCGTCTCTCCCCGCTCATCTTCTTTCTCATAGAATAAACAATCACGGCGCACGCGATTATTGTACCTAACGTTATTGTTATAAGCGCTATTGTGAGCGGGTCGTCCAAGGGCAAAAGTTCCCCTCTACCCTCCATTAGATTCTCAACCATTTATATATTAAACTATCCAGACCTCAGCGTTGGAGCATTTTTATATTTAGTTGAACACTTAAAGGCATGTGGGGCATACTACATGAACAGGGAGAAGGTTTTCAAGTACATTGAAGAGCATTTTGACGAACACCTCAAACGTTTACAGGAGCTTGTGAGGCAGCCTTCAATATCAGCCGAAGGTGTTGGCATAAAAGAGTGCGCAGCCCTTGTCAGGGACTATTTTAGGGCTTTGGGCTGTAAAGAAGCCAGAATTGTGGAGACTTCAGGCAACCCTGTTGTATACGGCTACTACGATGCCGGCGCAGATAAAACCATCATAGTTTACATGATGTATGACACTCAGCCTGCGGATGAACCGGGCTGGATTGTTCCACCCTTTGAGGGGCGGGTTGTAGATATGGAGCCCTTTGGCAAGTGTCTTGTGGCAAGGGGTGCCATAAACACGAAGGGCGAGCTTGCTGCCTTTATAAACGCGTGTGAATCTATAACGGCGGCTGGTGAGGAAATACCTTTAAACCTTATGTTTGTGGCTGAAGGAGAAGAGGAGCTTGGGAGCCGCCACCTTCCAGAGTTCATAAACAAGTATTTGAGCAAGCTTAGGGAGGCGGACGCCGTCTTCTTTCCAACGGCAGACCAAGACGAGAAGGGGAAGCTGCAGATGACCTTGGGCGTTAAGGGCATAGTCTATTTTGAGCTTGAGCTTGACGGGAAAAGTTGGGGTTTTGGGCCCACGGAGTTTGACATTCATGGGAGCAACAAGGCCTGGGTTGACAGCCCGGCTTTGCGGATGATTCAAGCCTTAAGCACCTTGACGACGAAGGATGGGAACACGGTTCTTGTTGAAGGTTTTTATGATAATGTGGCTCCGCCGAGCCAAGAAGACCTGGAGTTGATAGAGAAGCTTGAGAAAACCTTCGATGAGGAAACAGTCAAGAGAGAGATGAAGGTTAAACGCTTCATAGACGACCTTCACGGAAAAGAGGCTTTGCTGAAATACATTTACTCGCCAACCCTAAACATTGACGGAATATGGAGCGGCTACACCGGTCCAGGCACAAAAACGGTTTTACCACATAAGATAACGGTTAAAGTGGACGTGCGCCTTGTCCCCAACATGACGGTGGAGGAGGTTATTCCAAAAATAAGGCGCCACCTTGACAAACATGGCTTCAAAGAGGTTAAAATAGTCCAGCTTGAGGAGGGCTACAGTTGGGCTAAAACAAGCGTCCGTGAGCCAGCAGTTCAGGCTGTGCTTAAAACCTACCGGGAATTCGGCTACGAGCCTGAGATATGGCCCCTCATGGCTGGAAGCGCTCCCTTCTGCATGTTCAACCGTGAACCCCTAAACCTCCCCTTCGTCATGGGCGGAATAGGCCACGGGGGAAGAGCCCACGCCCCCAACGAATACATAGTTGTCGGCGAAGGAGGCCCCACGGGAGGCTTAACAACCCTGGAAAAGTCCTATGTGGCGATACTAGACAACATGGAGAAAATGCTTTAAACGAAGCCTCGGGCGGGATTTGAACCCGCGACCACCGCCTCTTCGGAACACCTTACCAAGGCGGTGCTCCACCAGGCTGAGCTACCGAGGCACAGCAACAGCCAACAAAACTATAAGCAAAAAGCGTTTTTAAAGGATTTTCGCAACAAATGGTTTATTATCCCGAACAATTCTAGCAAAAATTAGATATAAGCCGCGCGGGGGTCGCCAAGCCTGGTCAAAGGCGCAAGGCTTAGGACCTTGTCCCGTA
>CAZRXM010000050.1:3006-6901 GCA_964604045.1 uncultured Candidatus Bathyarchaeia archaeon | reverse complement strand
GAAGGCTTCGGCCGACCAGCTCAGCCCGCGGCCCCCAACCGCCCGAGATGTCGGGTGTAAGGCGGTGTCTGGGCGAATCTGGACCCTTCCTGTTGCAAAGGCCTATGCACGGCTTCAAACGCCCCTTTTAAACCCTAAAGTTTATTCCGAACCCCTTTCACTTCGAGTTTTGCGGTGCCACGCATGGAGATTCATGTTCGGAAAGCGGGCAGCCAAGAACTGCCAAAAATTGTGGGCTTGTCAACGAGTCAACGAGGCTTACAGGAGATCTTAAGAGTTCATTCCATTCACGTTTCAAAGTTTAAGCCTCGAAATTTTAAGGAGGGGACTCACGTTTCTGGTTGCTGAGCAGGGCGGCGTTTTGGCTGGCTGCTTGGGCTATGGGCGGCATCGCGGCGGCACAGAGATCCAGTGGCTTGCCGCCCTTCAACGAAGACATTAAAGAGGCCTTGTGCGGGAGGCTGAAAGGCTGGTAGGAGACGCCGTGCTCGTTCACGTTGACGCGGACAGCCCCCATTTGAGGTTTTGGATTGAACGGGGCTACGAGGTTGAGGGAGGCTTATACCACATGACGGCGGAGCCCTGAGGGCATAAAACCGCTGCCCGACGTTCCAGCTGGAACCGTCCTCCGAAGCTTAAAACCGGACGAGGAGAAGGAGCTTGTTAAAGTGGTTAACACGAGTTATGGTTGGGAAAGGCTTAGGGAGGATTCCATTGCAAGATGGAAGGAGGAGCATCCTCCTTTAACGAGGAGTGGTTCACGTGGCTGAAGTGGACGGTAAAATCGTTTCCGCCGTCGCCTCTAGGCCTGACACGGAATACAACGAATACTTCCAAGCAAGAAGAGGCCGTCTCGGGCCAGCGGCAACCCTTCCCGAGTACAGGGGGAGGACTTTGGCTTGAGCCCTAACCAGGAGAGCCATGAACTTCCTATACGAGAAGGGTATGGAAACCGTTAGCCTATACACCCTTGAACAGAACACACCTACCGTAATGCTTCTTAAAAAGCTTGGATTCAAAGTGCAACACCACTGGAAGTTCATGCGGAAAAAACTGCCGAAAACCAGTCCCTAACTCTCTCGAAGGCAATCTAGAAATTGCGGATGAGGAGTTTAAAAAGGAGAGGAGGTGTTATGAATGTTTCTGGGCAACCTTCTGGGCTTCCAACTCCCTAACGCGGGTCTCTATGAACTCAGCAACCTTTTCCTGGCTGTACTGCAGCTCCTCCCGCTGTTTTCTAAGCTGTTCCTTGATTGTTGCTAAAACCTTGTTGACGTCGAAGGGCTTCAGTATGTAGGCGTCAGCGCCGCGGTTAACGGCTTCGATGGCGTTTTGGAGGGTTGGGTAGCCCGTTATTATTATTTTCCGCATCCTCGGCACAGTGTCCCTCATCATTGTTAAGAGTTCTATACCTTCCATGTCTGGCAGACGAATATCAATGAGAGCCATGTTGTAGAAGTTCTTCTTCGTCTTCTCTACAGCTTGCTTCGCTGTCTCCGCCTGGTCCACAACGTAGCCTTCGTCTTCAAGAATCATCGCCAAAACTTTCCTTATGTTTTCGTCGTCGTCGACAATGAGGATTCTAGCATTTTCAACCATACTTTTTCACCTCCTTCCTCTATTTTTGGTTCAAGGGGAACTATGACCGTGAAAGTTGTGCCCTTTCCGGGGGCGCTTTCAACGGTTATGGCGCCCCCGTGGGCTTCAACAAAACGTTTACATATGGCTAGGCCGAAGCCCATTCCCTTCGCCTTTGTGGTGAAGAGGGGTGTCCAAAGTTTCTCCAAAACCTCTTTAGTCATGCCTACGCCGGTGTCTGAAACCGTGAACACAACTTTGCCGCCTCTCCTAAAGCTTTTTATCGTTAGGGTTCCGCCCTTCGGCATGGCTTCAACAGCATTCCTTATGAGGTTCACGAAAACCCTTTTCAGCTTTTCAAAGTCAGCCTTCATCCTCGGTTTTTTGCCCACAAGCTTCACGACTTCAATGGTGCTTGGGACTTCAACAGCCGCCAACGCTTCGTCAACTATCTCTATTGGACTTGTCTCGTTTAGGTCGAGTTTAATTTCCCTTGAATAGTCGAGGAGGTCGTTTATTATCTTGTTTGAATAGGCGATGTTTTTGTCTATCAGGTTAAGTATCTCTAAAACCTTTTCGTCGCCCAACGGGCCCAGCCTCTTTTTGAGGTAATATGTGGCGCCAGCTATGCTTGTAAGCGGATTACGCAGGTCGTGGCCTACAATGCCAGCTAACTCGCCTATGACGGCCATCCGCTGAGTCTTAAGCAGTTTATCATGCAATTCCACAAGTTCTCGGGTGCGTTCCTCCACCTTCGCCTCAAGCTGATCTGCGTAGGCTTCAAGTTCTTTTCTAGCCTTTTCCAGACGTTCCATAAGCTCAGCGTTTTCGATGATTAGGGCGGCTAGATGGAGGAATAGTTCAAGGGGAGCTAGGGTTTCCTTAGTTGGCTTTCGTCCATCCACAGGGTCATCCATGCTCAGTATGCCAACAACCTTACCCTCAGGCGTCCGCAACGGGGCGTACAGCAAGTCTTGCGGATGCCAGTCCACCATGTCCTCCTCAGAAAGACGGCTTGGAACAACCTTCATCCGTTTTACCGCCTCATGCATGGGCATGTCAGGCGGGACGCCAAAAACATGCTCCCTCGCCCATGGATCATTCCATGGAACATAGTAGAATTCGCCTATCCTAAACCTCTCAAAATTCGGACCGAAACGTTCTCTCCACACGTGGCCTGGAGCCTGCCTCTCCCTTAAAAGCTTAATTTCCTCCCTTGTCAAGCCTACTGTTATCAGTTCTTTCCGATTTAGTTCCTCGTCAACGCGACCGATGACAACCCTACGCCAACCGAACTTCTGAATAGTTTTGGCTATCTCCCTAAGCCTTCCCCTTACGTCTTTAACCCCCATTATCTTGGCTGAGCCTCGGAGGAGGTTTTCAAGCCTTTTTGACATGCTGGTTAAGTATTTGGTTCGTTCTATGTTAGCAAGGGCTATGGCAACATAGGAGGCCAGTATCTCCAGGAATCGTCTGTCTTCTCTGTCGAAGGCGTCCAGTTTCTCGCTTTCAACATTCAAAACCCCCAAAACCTTGTCGCCCAGCTTTATGGGCACCGCAAGCTCGGAGAGGACGCTGTGGACACCTGCACTTATGTAAGCCCTGTCCTTTCTGACGTCTGGGACATAGACGGACCTACCAGTCCTAGCAGCCCTAACAGTAATACCCCTATCACCATCCAAAGGCAACCTAAGCTTTTGTGAACAGTCAAGCCCTATGGAACATACTAATTCCAGCTTATTTCCCCTAACCAATAAAACATCAACGAGTTTGAAGCCCAGAATCTTCTTCATGGCGTACAGCGTTTGCCTGCATAATTCCCCCACGCTTTTTGCTCTGCTAAGCCTCCGTCCACAAGCGTTTAAGGCTGCCAGTTTCTCCTGTCTCTTCACGTTGTCAATGGCTACAGCTGCGTGAGACGCCAGCACTTCAAGGAGTTTCTTATCGTCTTCGTTGAAGGCATCCAGCTTTTGGCTCTCAACATTCAAAACCCCCAGAACTTTTTTCCCAACCTTCATGGGGACGGCGAGTTCCGATAGGATGGATTCTCCGCCCCGAATATATGCGCTGTCCTTTCTGACGTCTGGGACATAGACGGACCTACCAGTCCTAGCAGCCCTAACAGTAATACCCCTATCACCATCCAAAGGCAACCTAAGCGAGAAAACTTTTGAATAACCGCGGTGAGCCACCAAACGTAGGCTGTCTCCCTCCACTATGAGAATGGACGCGTACTCGAAACCTAGGGTTTTCTCCATGGCGTCTAACGTAAGCCTATAAACTTCCCTTAGGGTCTTGGCTTTGTTTAATTTCTGGG
>CAZRXM010000050.1:0-2906 GCA_964604045.1 uncultured Candidatus Bathyarchaeia archaeon | reverse complement strand
GTAGCGTTTCTCGCTTTCGGCTAGAGCCTGCTCTATCTCCTTATAGTCCGTTAAATCCACGAATACTTCAAGCTTCACATACCTGTTTCCAAACCAGCTGATAGCTTTATCAAAGCATTTAAACCATTTTCCAATCTTGTCGCATTTATACTCCCTAGCGTGGATTTCGCCAAATTTTCCTTCAAAAACAAGCACATTGTTACATGATGGGCGAGGGCTTTCCAGACCACAGAGAACCCTATAGCATTTTTCGCCCTCTCCCCCACCGCAAACCTCCTTAAATTTGTCATTTGCGAAAATTATTTCGTATGTTTCCGGGTCAACTATGAAGACAAGCTCCTCTAAACCGTCCAACAGCGTGTGAAGTTTTTCAAGGAAGGCTTCCTCGCTTTCCGTCATTATCAAGCATCACCCGGAGAAAGGAGCTGCTTCCTCAAACTCTCAACGCTTTTCGGAAGATCCAAATTCTCCATTTCGAGTTTTATATTGAGTTTACAGCAGAGCCTTTCAAGTATAAGCTTCTCAAGGTATGAAGCACCAGGACCAAAGATTTTCTCAAGGGTCCTTTTAAATTCCTCTAGGTTTTGGGGGATATCGTTTATTCTAAGTTTGAAGGTGTTTTCCAAATGGAAGAGTATGGCTTGTTTCGGCGACTCGCCTAGGAACGCTAAGCCTTCTTCAACGGCTTCTAGGATTGTTTTTTGGAAGTCTTTTGGAGTCAAAGGTTATCCCAGATGTATTGAATATTACGAATCGATATATTAAAAACCTTTCGGAAAACATCCATTAAACCCTTATGAATCAAAAATTAGTACTAGAACTGAACTTACCTTGCTTTAGCCTTCTGAAAACTCCGCCTCGCCGCCTCCACGTAATTCACAAAAATAAACTCTTTATCTTCATCCCATTCTAGAGGTTGCCCAATGTGGGCGTAAAGCCTCTTCATTATCATGATTTCGAGGAAGCGGGCACCCAAGCCGAAGATTTTCTCCAGACCCTCGGCGAAATCCTTTATGCGCTTCGGGATTTCCTCCCTTGAAATCTTAAACTTTTCCTTTAGGTGGAAGTAGATGGATTCCTTCGCTGACTCTCCCAGAGAAGATAAAGCTTCGTCCACGGCATCCAGAAGAATTTCATCGAAGGTTTTCTTCGCCAACTGCACCACTCTTTTGACTGTTAGAGGGGATTCAGTTTCTCTGGTCTTATATGAGGTTTCTGGACTTTTAATTTTTATGTTTTCGCCGATTTCGAATCAAATTTGACTTCACAAGGCTTAAGGACTTTGCGTATTCCATTAGAGCCATCCGCATGGTCTCCTTTCGCTTGTTCCAAGCCTTTGCGCGGCTCCTCCAACATTTCCTTCTGCTCCCTGCTTTGGATTACCTCAACTATGCATTTTCCGGGCATATGTAGCCTCTTATATTCTGTATATTTGGTATACCAGAAACATTTAAAAGACTTACACCAAAAAATAGTTAGGTGTACCGCTAATGAAAACCCTCAGAGTTTCAGACGACGTCCACCAAAAGCTGACGGCCCTTCTAGGCGAACTTACGGCCCAAACGAGCAAAATGCAAACATACCAGGACGCAATTGAAGCCATGCTATACCAGTCTGTCATACTGCCGCCCGATCTTATAGGCGAGGTAGAGCGCTTCATCCAAACCCATAAGTGGAAGGGCTACACCACCAAGGAGGAGTTTATACGCCAAGCTATACGGTTTTTCCTTAAATGGGAAAGCGGAGAATACGAGTACATTGAGATCCCAAAGGAGAAGTATGAGAAACTGAACAGAGCCGTAAAGGACATGCGAATGCCATACTACAGCGCTGCTGAATTCATAGAAGACCAGATAGACAAAGCCCTCCAACAATATGAAAGGTTCCTTGAGGAGACGGAGAAACAGAGGAACAACCCATCTCGACGGTGATAGCCTTTGTCAGTTAAGGGTTTTGAGAACATAGTGAAGATAAAGACTTTCGGAAACGTTGACAAAAACTTAATGGAAAAAATACTTGACATAATTGCCGAGTGTTATGGGAGACTTGGGCCTCCCATAACGTTCTCCGTGAACCTAAACATTTTCGAAACCTCAGGTGGGCAGGGCTTTTTTGCCTCCCATGACGCTTTGCAGGGAAAACCCACAATAAACATTTATATGGACAGGCTTTCAAGCCTCCCCCTCACAGTTGTCGAGGGTGGAATACGGCGTCAGGTCGCCCACTCGATCCTCCACGGCTCCCCAGAATTTTACAAAATCAAGTTCCCAGCCGAATTAAGGCAGAGCATGCATATCTACGGTTTGCCCGAAACCCTTGCAACGGAAATCCTCTACGGGGCAGCCATGGCGGCTAAGGAGTTTAACGTGACAAGGTTTTTGGTTGAATGCGGATACATTGAAGACCAAGTGGCTTACGCAAGGTACATGCTTGAACCAACATCCGAAGAAATGCAGGCGTGGGAAATGGCTAAAAACAACCCCACAGCCAAAATAGTCTACCTTGTCATGACAATTCGAGATATCTCATGTGCCATCCCTCTCCTCAAAAACCCAAACCTCACAAACGAAATCAAAAAGCTCCTAGAAAAAAGGACAAGCCACCTCCCAGAAAACTATAGAGAGATAATACAGCGAATGGTAGATGAAACAATCCAAAAGTTTTCAGAAGACACTTTCAAAAACATAAACCTCCTAGTAAAAGCCTTCGTAGAAGAGATAATCCGAAAAGAACTTGGAACCCACAAGTATGGAGCGGAAACCATCAGAGGACTGGAAAAACGTGAGTAAAAAAATAATTTTAGACATGTTTGCCTTTGCAAACATGGTAGGAAAATCGTCGACTTAACTTGAACTTCCCTATTCACCACTTACAGCTAGTAGTTTTCTATTAGTGAGTTTAAGCAG
>CAZRXM010000049.1:0-7216 GCA_964604045.1 uncultured Candidatus Bathyarchaeia archaeon | reverse complement strand
GTAAAATTGGGAGTTTAGCCTTTAACTACAGCCAAAGGCACAAGCCTTGCGACTTTTGTGGCTATGCCGACTTTGTGGCTCACATCCGCCACGATGTCAACGTTCTTGTAGGCTGGGTCCGCTTCTTCCGCCAGCACAACAGCACTTGCAGCCCTAACGGCTATTCCTCGCTGTTCAAGGCTTCTTTTAACGTCTCCGCCGAAAAACCTTTTCTTGGCGGCTGCACGGCTAAGCATTCTTCCAGCACCGTGGGCTGTGGAGCCGAAACTTAGCTCCATGGCCTTCTCGGTGCCAATCAAAAGCCAAGAACTTGTTCCCATACTTCCCGGGATAATTACAGGCTGACCTACACTCCTATAGTCCGCCGGGATCTCCGGATGGCCTGGTGGGAAAGCCCTCGTGGCACCTTTGCGGTGAACCCAAACCTTTCTCTCTTCGCCGTTCACTTTGTGAAACTCGATTTTAGCAATGTTGTGGGCTACATCGTACAACAGTTTCAAGCCGAACTTCTCCGGGTCCTGCTTGAAAACCTGCTGGAAGCTTTGCCTGACCCAATGCATTATGGCTTGACGGTTCACAAAGGCGTAGTTTATGGCACAGGCCATAGCCTCATAGTAGTCTTCAGCCTCCCTGCTGGTTCCAGGGGCGCATGCCAGCTCGCGGTCTGGCAGAACAATCTTGTATTTGTGGACTGCGCGCTCCATAACCCTCAAGTAATCCGAGCATATTTGGTGACCGTAACCTCTTGAACCGCAGTGGATCATGACAGTTACTTGGCCCTCCTGCTCTATTCCAAAGACTTTGGCAGTTTTTTCATCGTAGATTTTGTCGACTTTCTGGATTTCCAAGAAATGGTTTCCTGAGCCTAAAGTTCCTATTTGGGGAAGCCCGCGGTTTTTGGCGTTTGTTGAAACCTTGTCCGGGTTGGCGTTTTTCATGCACCCTCGCTCTTCACAGTGCTCGGCATCCTCGTCCCAGCCTAAACCTTGGTCTATAGCCCACTGAACTCCTTCAACAACAAGCCTGTCTAGGTCGTGGATCGTTACCTTGAAGTCTTTCCGGCGGCTTCCCAAACCGCATGGGACATTCTCGAAAATCGTGTTTGTTAACTCGACAAGCTTTGGCCTAATGTCCTTCTCGGTCAAGTTTGTTGTTAGGAGACGGACGCCGCAGTTTATGTCGTAGCCTACACCACCAGGGCTTATAACCCCCTCCTCATAGTCTGTCGCCGCCACACCGCCTATGGGAAAACCGTACCCCTCATGACCATCAGGCAGCGTTATGGAGTATTTGTATATCCCAGGCAAATGAGCAACGTTGGCGCACTGTTCAAGGGTTCTATCCGTCTGCATCTTCTCCAAAAGCTCCTTGTTGGCGAAAACTATGCCTGGAACCCTCATGCTGGGCTTATACTTTGGAATACGCCACATGTAGTCGTTAATTTTCTCCAAGGGAACTTTTTCAGACGGGGGGCGACTTTCTCCTTCTTCTCCCATAATATTTCACCTATCCGTCTAAGTGTGTGAAGAAGAATATAAGGAATTTTGGCTTAAACACCAAAAATCATCCGTAATTCTTCACGTAATCGAGAACTCCAAACATGCTTCGACGAAGGGAGTTTTCACACAAGATTCGATTCGCTTTAACATATTCAAAAGCCATACGGGTGGCTGAATCAAGCTCAAGAATCTTTTTACGCATAAACTCTAGTCCTTCGCCTTTCCCAAGCGTTTCCTTGGCGATTTTCGCCCAAAGCTTAAGCTGCTCCGCATAGGCCTGAAGTTTTTCAACAGCCTTCTCCGCAACGCCGAAATGCGTGTAATACAATTTTGAAGGTTTCAATCCTGCCATCTTCTCTATGGAGGTTAAAGCCAAGTCTAGGCGGAACGGTGCAGGAGTTGTTGGAACAACCACGTCTATTTCGCCCAAATATATCCCCGCAGAGTCGCCTGTGAAAACTCCGTTGCTCCGGGGTTCATAGTAGCTCAAATGGTGGGGGGCGTGCCCCACGGTTTCCACAACTTTAAGCATAACTCCGCTTCCGGCATCCAGCGTCATACCGTCCCTTGCAACTATAATCCTATCAGGTGGAACAGGCTCTGGTTTACCGTAAACTTCGGCTATGGGTCCAAGCACCATTTGGGCCTGTTGCCAGAGCTTCTCCGGGTTTGCCAAGTGGGCTGCTCCCCGCTCGTGGACAACTGCCTTCGCTTTAGGAAAAATTTTAAGTAAGGGTCCAACACCCCCAGCGTGGTCTAAGTGTATGTGAGAGACGGCAACGTACGTAATATCGTCAGTTTTAACGTTCAGCTCTTCAAGGCTGTTGATGAGGTTTTGCACAGAGGACATGGGACCCGTTTCAACGATTATCGTCTTTTCACCCCTCAGAATGTAGCTGGCGACGAAGTTCTTCTGCCCTGCCACTTCAACGTCAACCATGTAGTGTTGTTCGTCAAGTTTTACAACAACCATTTTCAAGTCCCATTTCCGGTGAAATCTTATGTTTGCAACAAGCCTACTTTAAACATTCTGGCGAAGCCGGGTTCACGCTTTTAAAGTCGATCGGCTCTCTTGTTCCTTGAGGGGCTATGCTTCTGAGAATTGTTAGAAACCTTACCCCCGAAGAAGTTGAGGAGCGGATTAAGCGTTTTGAACGGGAGTTTGGAATGAGCTTTGAAAGGTTTGAGGAGCTTTTCCTTAAACAGAGGTTGGACGCGAAGGTTGCAAGAACCTTTTTCGAGTGGGCTGAACTGATAGACAGCTATAAGGGCTACTTAGAAGAGGGCACTTTAGACTATGCTGTTGAAGAGGTTAAAGAACTCAGACCCGAACATGTTGCCTTGCTGACACCGAAACGCATTGAACTTCTACGTGTTCTGGCGACTTTAAGGGTGGAGTCGATAAACGATTTAGCCAAAAAGTTGAGACGAAACGTCAAAAACGTTTACCAGGACCTCCAAGTCCTCAAAAAAGTGGGCTTTGTAAAACTCTGCAAGAGAAAAGGCAGAGCCATAATCCCCGAAACCTTGGTCAGGGAGATCGCCTTCATTATCCGGTAGACGCAAATGCACGCAACATTTAAAAATAGCAAAACTAAAGAGGCTTCCTCTTTAGAAGGCGAAGAACATGGTTAACCTCATAATTTTCGGCGCACCGGGTTCGGGAAAAGGGACTTATGCTTCGAGGCTTAAGGAGAAGCTCAACGTCGAGGTTATAGCTACAGGTGACATTTTTAGGGAAATGATTAAAGCGGACACCCCTCTGGGAAGAAGGGTTAGGGAATACGTTGAGAAGGGGTTGCTTGTTCCAGACGACATAACACTGGAGGTTTTAAAGCAGAGTTTGGCTAAAATTCCACGAAGCAAGGGATTTATCCTCGACGGTTATCCGCGAACTATATGGCAAGCTGAAGCTTTGGACAAAATTGCCAAGATAGACGCCATAATCCATCTCATCGTGCCAGAATGGATTATTGTTGAACGTTTGTCTTCTAGGCGCATATGCCAAAACTGCGGCGCCATATACAATCTGCTTTTCTTAAAACCAAAATTGGACATGGTATGCGACAATTGCGGCGGACCCCTTTATCAGCGTCCAGATGACAAGCCGGAGGTAGTAAGGAAACGCATCGAAGTCTATGAGAAGCAGACTCAGCCTCTACTGGACTATTATAGGGTTAGGGGTGTGCCGTTTGTGGAGGTTAAATGCGAAAAACTTGAAACATCTCCTGATGAGATAGTTGAAGAAATCTTTAAGGGTTTGAGAAAGCTGAATCTTGCGTAAAGGCTTAGATATCCAGAATGAACTTTACAACAGCCTTATTCTCCCCTTTCGTTATCTCCATCTGGTGGTATGTGACGGCTTTGACGCCAACCTTCTGCGGGTGTTTTTCGGGTTTGAACTTTTCACCCCAAATTTTGGCTTTAAGTTTAAAAACGCCGTTTTCTCTGCTTAATTCTTGAACCTCAAATTTTGAGTAGAGCATGCCCTCAACCTCAGACTTGACGAGAAGCGCCTCCAGCCAGTTGTAAAGTAAGGCGTACTCGTCCTCTCCGGAAACCTCAACATAATCCTCAATTTCTGGGTTGACCTTTTCTACGTCTGTCATAACGTCAAACATGGCTGCAGCAGCGTTTTCAAAGGCTTCAGCCAAATCTTCGCCATAAGCGGCTATGTAGGCATCTGCCGTGTGTTCGAGAAACTCATAACCTGTTTTTCTGTTCATAGCCTGCACCCTAAAATCAGTGAGCTACACTTATTTTAAACCATTCCCCCCCCCCACACAAGCCTTATAGGCAGCAAAAGTTCCACGTAAAAGCATGATAAAGGAGTTTGCCACAACCCTTTCCATTTATTTTGCCGTCGCATTGGTGGTTTTGCTGGCAGCCTCTTTTTCCGAAGGTGATGCAGGCTTTCCGATGCTTTTTTCACTGGTGCTGTTAGTACCTCTATACCTGTGGAAGCGAAGTTATACAAGAAAGGCTACGCTTTCAAGAAAAGGTAATGGAAGGTCTTTGAAAACCGTTTTGGGCTGGTCTTTGGCTCTTTTCTTTTTGGCTTTGCTCGTTAGAGTTCCGTCTGTAGTCTTGTTCAAAATGCCGTATGAGAAGGCGCCATTGATATACCTTTTAACTTTGACGATAGTCCTTGTGGAGAAAACCGACCCATGGGTTTTTGGCTTTAAAACCGAACGTACGGCTAGGGGGCTTCTTTATGGTTTGCTTTTCTTCACAATTCTTCAAGGAGTTTTCCTCGTTGTTCAATGTTTGATTGTTTATGCTTTAACGGGACTGAGGGCTGTTTCATCTTTTGACGTTATCCTCTTCTTTTTGAACCTGCCTTTCCAAGTTTTGCTTGTGGGCGTGAGCGAAGAAGAACTTTTTAGGGGCTATATTCAAACGAGTATGGAAAGGTTCGGTGTGTTCAAAGCCATTGTTTTTCAAGCGGTACTATTTGGCCTGTGGCATTTCGTCTGGGACATTTCACCTTTTGACCCTACTGGCATGTTTCAGTACATCACACTAACTTTTCTTTTCGGCTTGTTTTTAGGCTACTTTTACAGAAAAGCCAAAAGTCTCATCCCGCTTATCCTCGTTCACGGTCTCTGGAACAGCTTTCAATCTGGAATTGTCATGAACGAAAACGTATTAAAAACGCTTGGGCGGACCTCCTTTATGAGTCAGATGTTGGTCCGGTTTCTGCCTTACACGATGGCTTTTTTGGCTGTTCTTGTATTCACAGAATATTGGGTGAGGGAGGTTTAGCCCCAAAAGCAGCTCGACAGCCTAGAAGTATTTTGGGATTTTCTGGAGAGCGGCCACCGTCAGTTTCACGGCGTTTTCCATGTCCTTTAGGCTTGCCATAGATGCCGGACTGTGGATGTAGCGGGTTGGCACCGAGACCACACCGCTTGGAACACCTTCCCGTGTTAGGGCTATGCGGGCGGCGTCTGTTGAGCCAGGCAGCCCGGTTTCAAGCTGGTATGGAATGTTGTTTTCCTCGGCTGCTTCAACGAGAAGCCGCAGAACCTTCGGGTGTGTGATTAAACCCATGTCTGCAACTTCTATGGCCGGACCCTTCCGCATTTTAACAGGTGCTTCCACTTCTTTCACCCCGGGCACGTCCCCTGCTACCGTCACGTCAAGGGCTATACCCACGTCTGGGTATATACCGAAAGCCGCCACCGTGGCGCCTCTTAAGCCTACTTCTTCTTGCACTGTTCCGACAGCGTAGACTGTACATTCTGTTTGCTTCAGCATTTTCATGGCTTCAATCATGACGGCACAGCCAACTCTGTCGTCGAAGGCTTTTCCTAAAACCACGTCGTTTCCTATTCTCGCGAATTTTATGTCGAAGCTCACTGGGTCGCCTATTTTAACACCCATTTTCTTAGCTTCTTCTTGGCTTCCAGCTCCAATGTCTATGAAGAGCTCATCATATGTGAACACTTTTTTACGTTCCTCTTCCTTCTGTATATGTGGAGGTTTAGAGCCAATTATCCCGTGTAAAGGTCCCATCTCCGTGTGAACCAAGACTTTCTGGCCTAGAAGAATTCTGTCGTCTATTCCACCTATCTTCGTGAATTGAAGGAAACCTTCCTTAGAGATTGTTTTCACGAAAAGGCCTATCTCATCCATGTGGGCTGCCAGCATAACCTTCGGCGCGCTTTTCTTGCCCTTCTTGACGGCTATGATGTTTCCAAGCTTATCCTCTGAAATCTCGTCCACATAGGGTTTCAGCGAGTCCTTCATGATTTTTCTAACTTCGTCCTCCCGTCCGGCTAACCCGCAGGCGTTTGAAAGCTTTTCCAACACTTCGACAATTGACATTTTTCTCCTCCTTGAACGCAGAAGCTGAATTCTAAAAGTTTATATTAAACGGTTGCGGTGTTAAAGATGCCGTTAAATCATGGAGTTCAAGTTATCCGCCCAAGAAGGGTGGAGTGGCTAAACTGGAGGTTTATCTTACTGGCGGGTTACGGTGCCTCGCCAGGGGTTTCCGGGTTTTTCGGAGCTTTCATGGCTGAAAGAGCCGAAAGAGAACGCCAATTGAAATAGATGAAAGAAGCAATGGGTAGCCGTGTAAATCAGTTGCATTACAGGGCTGCCCGCTTCGTCGCAGTCTACGTAGCCCTAATAGATAGTTCATCACCCAGTTCTAACGGCGGCAATATCGCTTTCACCGTTTATCTTGGCTTCGGCAAGCTTCATCACAGTTCGAAGCGTCTACATCCTTTCACTGGCACTTTCTATGGCAACCTTATTTCCCTCTGGGTGTGTATTTAGGCAAGGTAACAAAGGAAAATGTTGGCTTTACGATGTTGCAACGCTCACCATGGGCGTACTGACGGCAATAATAATCCTTGCTACTCAACTGTTAATGAATAAAGTTTAACTATGGAAAAGCCTCGCATAAAGGTTATTTTGCAATTAAGCCAGTATAACCAGAATTAAATTCAACACTAGTTGAGGAGAAACCGCGGTTATGAAAAATTTGAGAATTGTTGCCATGGGCTCTTTTTTGCAGCTCTACATGCCGTGCTCTATATTATTTCGTTTGGTTCGTGGCGAAACTGGGGGTATACATGGAACCCATCGAGGGGGCCATTTTAGGCCCCTTTGTTGGCTTTACAGCGGCTTTAATAGGCTCCTTAACCGCACGGATGATTAAACCGGATCCTTTCTGGATGTTCGGCATAATAGCGGAACCGGTAGGC
>CAZRXM010000048.1:0-7695 GCA_964604045.1 uncultured Candidatus Bathyarchaeia archaeon | reverse complement strand
AGATAACAAAGCCTTTAAAGCCACTTAAAAATGTAAGATGGTAGTAGGGGCTGTTGAGCTTTATATGAGGTTGTATCCCGTTAAGACGGGATTTATTCAGGTTGGCGGCAACGTTGTTGACGTGGCTTTAAGGGCTTTATCTGGGCAGAATTTGTCATTGGAAGATGGTGACGTTTTGGTTTTTGCATCCAAGATCGTTGCGTCCATGCAAGGTCGAATTGTTAAACTAGATGTTAAGCCTTCTAAGAAGGCGCTGGAACTTGCTGAAAAGTCTTATATAAAGGGAGAGATTGCAGAGCTGATACTGCGGGAGGCAGACGCGGTCTACGGAGGGGTTGAGAAAGCCGTTTTAACGCTGAAAAATCACGTTTTAACGGTTAACGCTGGAATAGATAGCAAGAACGCGCCTTTAAACCATGTGGCTCTGTGGCCTGAAAACATCAAAGAGACGGCCAAACAGTTGAGGGAGGAAATTTTCCAAAAAACCGGGAGAAACGTCGCGGTCATGATAGTTGACAGTGGCTTGATGCCGCTGCGGAGGGGGACGGTGGGCTTAGCCTTGGCTGTTGCCGGCTTCAAGCCTATAGTAGACTTTCGGGGGCAAAGGGACTTGTACGGGAAAGAGATAATAATCACACAGCATGCTGTTGCCCAAGACTTGGCTTCCGCCGCCCACCTGTTAATGGGTGAGTCTACAGAGGAAACCCCCATAGTGCTTGTTAGGGGGGCTCCGGTTGAGTTTGACGGAGGCGTCTACGGCCCAGAAGACTTGGCCTTACCGCCCAGCGAATGTGTTTTCATGAAGGCTTTTCAACGATTCCTTTAAACGTTTGGGTCAGACAGGCGGCCTTTAGGGCTTTAAAGACTGCGACTCCGATGATAGTTGAGCCAAACGCTATGAGTGTCCGCTCCGCTGGGTAGAGAAACATTGTCGCTATCCATATACCTCTCCAAGCGTCCAAATCGAAAACTGGTAGGTAAAGGACTTCAAAGACTAGGGAGCCTGCAATTTGACCGGCTAAGGTTGAAACTAGGGAGGATGTCAGAAACTTAATTGCAATACTTAGGTTGCCCTTGTGCTTGGCAAGCCATATTAAAGCTGAAAACCCCATTATTTGAAACCACATGTATAGTGGGAAAAGCCAAACAGGCCCAACCAACGGATAGAACCCAAAAGAGAGAAGCAAAACCCCGTAAGTGAAGAGGCAAAGCCTCCACTTTCCCTGTTGGATTAAGCCGGCTAAAAACCCTGCAACTACGCCGGAAACAAGGCTGAACGGTGCGAGGACTCCGGTGAAAAACACTATCAAGCCGCCGGTCAAGGTGGATGCTGTGCCTATCAGCGGTCCAAACAAGATGCCGACTGCCGGTGCAAGCATTGCCGCCAAGGTAATGAAGTTTTGAGAGCCGACAATTCGAAAAACCGGGATGAGACATGTGATTGCGTATAAACCTGAAAAGCATATTGTAAGGGCTATTTGTTTCGATACAGTTGAACGTTGACTTCCGGAAGTGTCGGTCTCCATGCTCTCACTCAGATATTTTCACATGTAAGTTGCTTTTGAAAATGGACATTATAATCAATTTTATGGTCTAGCCAAAATGGGAAATATTGTAAGATTGAGGATCCCGGCTTTCACGTTTTGCAGTTTATTCTTCCGCGGCTTCCGTAACCACTTCGGCTTCGGCGAACCTTCGGCTTATCCTTGTTATCTTTATTTTGACGTGGTCGCCTGGCTTCGTGTTTGGTATGAAGGTTACTAGTCCCTGGATGCGGGCTATACCCTCTCCTCTTCGACTTGTTTCTGTTACGTCCACTTCGTATTCTTTGCCGAGCTCAACTGGTTTCGGTCGGAAACGTTTCGGCCCCGCTTTTCCGAGGTTCCTTTTTCCGCCGAACCTTCTTCTTTTTTCCATACTTTTCACCTCTTTCCCTGTTTAAAATGTTCCGCGAGTCTATTCAACTGTCAGTTTTCCGTATTTCCCAACGTTAAGCTGTATTTCACCCTTGAAGCTTGTCACGTAGCCGTTTTCCACTTTGACTGTGTCGTTAACGTTCACCTTGTCTATTTGCTCGTTCCAAAGCGTCAGTTTCACAGTTCCAGTTTCATCCGCTATTATCGCTGTTGCCACCCTATGGGTCGTGTCTTTGAACCTTGAGACAACTTCCCTAGGAGGGGTTTTATCCACAACTTTGGCTTCGATGTTTACCCGTTTCATGCCGTTTCGCAGTTCCTTAATTTTCACCCTTTTCACCTACCTTTTTAGGATATTCTTTCAGCGATAGCGAATTTTCCACTCACAGATGTGATGCGCACTTTGACTCGTTCGCCCACTTTGCTGTTTGGAACGAAAATCAAGTAACCTTGGATGCGGGCTATGCCATCTCCCCTGCTTCCAATGTCGTCTATGACAACTTCTAGTTCCTGATTTTCCTTCACGGGCACTGTTTGGAAAAGTGGTTTATCCGAGATGAAGCGTCTGCTTTCAAACCTTCTTGGTTTCCGTTCAACGTATTTCCTTTTCTCTGGGAGCCTTCTTGGCATACTGTTTTTTCGTCCTTATCGCGGAACAGCCTCAAGCCAAAAACCAAGTGTCTTTTGGAGGCACCCGGTTTTAGGTTGAGGCTTGTCAGAACAAACAACATTCACGCATATAAATCTTGCTAAGTAAACGGTATATTACAGTTGCATGTTATCTACTCTTTAATATGCAAGTTAAACGGCTAGGACGATGAGCAACTTTGCTAGAAACGCTTCAAACTAAACCGTTAATTCAGTTAGTGGACGTCTGCAAAGAATACAGAGTTGGAGCTATATCAACATTAGCCCTGAAAAAAGTGAACTTCCAAATACACCGCGGAGACCTCATCGCCATAATGGGGCCTTCAGGCTCTGGAAAAACAACCCTCCTAAACATGATGGGGCTCTTGGACAGACCTACAAAGGGAAAAATTCTCTTCGACGGCATTGATGTTTCAAGGCTTGACGACAAGGCTTTAGCAGATTTACGCAACAGAAAACTTGGCTTTGTATTCCAAACATTCAACCTCATTAACCGGTTAACAGTTTTCGAAAATATAGAGTTGCCCCTTATACCGAGGGGTATACCGCGTGACGTTAGAGCGAAAATGGTTTTGGAGGCTTTAACAAAGGCTGGCGGCGAGGCAACATGGCTTCCCAAAAAGCCAAACCAGCTTTCCGGAGGGCAGCAGCAACGAGTCGCTATAGCCAGAGCCATCGTTGGAAAACCACTAGTGCTGCTTGCTGACGAGCCAACCGGCAACCTGGACAGGGTGTCGGCCAAAATAGTGGTAGAAACTTTTCTAAACCTTAACAAGGCCGGGCACACCGTGGTGGTTGTCACCCACAACCCGGAAGTGGCAAATTGCATGGATAAAATATATGTCATAAGAGATGGAGAGATTATGGGCGTGTTCCCCTCCAACAAGGCAGAATCCCTTATAAGCAAGGAGTAAAACACGCATGGAAGGTGAGAAAATGAAAAAATGTTTAACCATCATGCTGGTGTTCACGATTACATTTCAGCTCCTTGTCTTCACGAACCTGGCTAACGGGGGATCTGCAGAAGACTTTCAAGTAGTCTACGTTAACGTTAGGTCCTCCGCTGACACGGCTGAAATATACCCGGGAAGCAAAAGAGTGAACCTGAAGATCGAGGCTGTTTATCAAAACAGCACTCCAGCTGACAACGTGGTTGGATGGCTAAACACCACAGCTGTTGGGGGCATAGATTTCAGCGCTGGAAGCGGTTCATGTTCCCCTGCAAGGCTCCTTAATGGAAGCGTCGCCGACAATGTGAGCATAAACACTTACATAACATTTGAGTATTTGCTCGACGTTTCAAAGGATGTTCGTCCAGGTTCATACAATTTGACATTAAAAATAGCTTATAAAAAGGGTGGGGTCCCGTGGGAGGAATTTAAAAACATCACGTTAAATGTTTGGGATTATCCGCCCATCTCTTTGAGGGTTGTTGACGCTTATTTTTCGCCATCCTCTTATCCGGGCTCTGTGGACACAAAACTTTATATTATATTGGAGAATAGTGGTGATAGCACCATAACTTCGGCATATTTCAATCTCACACGCTTAGACGGGTTTGTTGTAAAGAACCCACGGGCTAGCACTGGACTTGTCAATAGAGGTGACCGTTTCACCTTAGTTTTCACGGGTATATCAATACCACCCAACGCAAGTATCACAACCTACAATGCGACCATTTATGCGGACTGCAGTGCCAGAACAGCGGACGGTGTGGTCTACAACAAAACCACAAATTTGACAGTTCCGGTGAAGGTTGAAACCCCTCCCCCTGAGCAGCCTATCATGTTGGCGGCTGTTAACACGCTATACAATGGAGAGGCGGTGCCGCTTCTACCTTCGGCAAGGGGTATTGTTCTGCGGGTCTACCTCATTAATAGGCTTCCAGAGGCCATAAATGCCATGAATGTAAGCGTTGCACTTCCGGGAGAGGTGACGCTTAGGGCTGTTTCTGGGACGTATATCAATGGCATGGCTCCGGGTGGAACATGTTTCATTGACTTGACGGTTGATGTTGACCCCAAAACTGACTGGGGGAAGCAGTATAACGGTATGCTGAAAATAACCTATTTCAAAATAATTTCTGGAGCTTCTTTCCCAATGAACCAGACGATTTCTTTCCCAATAAACGTGGAAAGCCACCACAGCTACGTTTCAGAGCTGATGCTCATGGAGGCCTATTGGGGTTATCCAGACCCGACACCGGTTTACTCTACTTCACGTTATGTACCCTTAACGTTAAGATTCACAAACATGGGACGCTACCCTGTTTGGGGGGTTGTGGTTAACGCTTCTTCAGCGGAGCTTAAACCAATAAAAGACGTTGAGGCTTGTGCTACAACGGTTGCAAGTGGCGGTTCGTGTACGGCTGTTCTTTACTTTGACATAAATGCGATAGCGGAAACGGTTCCGGTTAACGTCCACGCGAACTACTTATTCACAGAGTTTGGAGCCCACATAGAGGTTAGCAGAGAGTTCACAGCCATCTTGCCCATTGAAAGTTATCCCGCCTCCGAGAGCATAGTTTCTCTTGTGAGCGCTGGCTGGCAAAACAACTGGAACGTTTTTCCAAACACAAGCAATGCCACGTATCAAGTGACACTGGCAAATAGGGCACCCCACTCGTTAGCTGGAATAAGCCTAAAACTTAAACTGCCAAATGGAATGACTTCTAAGGGGCGTAGTGAAGCCACAGCATACGTTGAAGGACCGGTCAGAAGCTTAGCCACCTTCACGGCTTCATTCACAATATCAGTGGACAACATGCCACCGGGAGGCTACGACGCAAACTTAATGGTCGATTGCATACTGCTTTCTGGCGGTCCCGGAGTTAGAAGGGTTGAAGAGCTTCCCTTGCAGATATCCGTTAACGATGAGAGTTCAGCCATTGAAACTGTGGAAGCCAGATGGTACGAGGGCACCGTTGGGCCCTACACCTATGGCGCTCACCTCATAATCATTGTGAGAAATGTTTACGTGGACGGTTTGAGGGGCGCTGTGCTTGAGCTTGAACTGCCGGAGGGCTTCCGAAACGCCTTAGACAACTCCACAAGCGTCAAGACTCCACCATTATCTGTACAGCTTCCTCAGCAACTCCAAGCAGTCAGCCTCGCGGAAGTTCTAAACGCGTTTCTAAGCGCGCAGTATGCTAGCCCAGCACAGGTTTACGGCCGAGGCGACATCCTAACTTTTATGGCCACCCTAAACATCTTCGACGTTGAAATTGGCGAACACACGTTCCATGGAAGGCTTTCATACATAGACGCTTGGGGCGGGAATAGACGAATCGCCATAACAGTTCCGGTTGCCGTCCTCGGCAAGGCAGGCTATGTTGAAGTGGCCCTTAACCCAAGCTTAGGTGTGAAAAGCCGATACGTGAACACTACGCTCACCCTGGTGAACCATGGAAGCACACCCATGCACGACGTCTACATAGTGGTTTCACCATACCAGACAAACCCCATCCTCATAGCCTCCCCGGCGGTGAACTATGTCCAGAAGGTGAATCCGGGCGGAAGATGTGAGCTCCTATTAACCTTAGCATACAACCCCCTAGGCTTTTACGCTCAAATGGGGCCAGCATCCTACATGACATATGGGCCCGTTCCTTTGATGGTTTCAGTCTTCTACAGGGATGCAAGCGGGTCCTACAGAACCTTCAACAACTCTGTAACGGTTGTCGTGGACCCCTTCATAGAACTTGTAATCAGAGGCCTCAAGGCATCAGGGACAAACGCATCCTCAACGGTGTCCGGAACCCTTGTCAACTATGGCTCATCAACAGCCTACAGGGTTGAAGTGGAGGTGAAAATTGGAGACACCGTGGCTTCTGAAACAATAGGCGACGTAGGCCCAGGCGAAGAGGTGGCTTTTCGAGTAGACATAAATAAGTACAACGCCACGGCGCTTTTAACAGTACGGTACTACAACATCTTCAATGAAATAGAGTTGAAAGAAACATGTATAACCATAACGAGGCGGGAGGAGGCAGCCCCTCAGACGGCGAAAACGCAGGAGCTGCCCATTGAAAAATGGGTTATTGTTGCTGGAGTGATGGCCTTTTTAATAGCGGCAGCCTTGCTAATTTATAGGATGATGAAGAAGACCAAGATTGTGGAAAGCATGCCCCCGGAGTGACGGTGGAACGCTGAAATGCTTGTCGACTTTGTCCGTCTGTCGCTTAAAGCCCTGAGCGAAAGAAGAATTCGGGCAGCTTTGACGATAACGGGCGTAGCCATCGGCCCCTTAGTCCTAGTCATGATGAGCTCTGTGGTTGGAAGCTACTCCAACTATATAGAGGAAAGGATAACCTCCCTGGGGCAGAATGCCATTGCCATTTTTCCAACAGAAAACTATCGGCTTGACCAAGAGGACCTAAACTATATTCGAACGCTCGAAGCGGTTAGACGGGTTGAGCCTTTCTATAACACTCAGGGAATCGCGAAGAGGGGGACTGAAGAGGTTAAAATAGCCATATTCGCCGTGGATTACAGCCTCCTTTTCGAAGCCATAGGAAGCCTAGAAATAGATGAGGGCTCTATCCCACCGGAGACCGAGATAATAAGCTCAGTTGTTGGAAGGAAGGTAGCCTACAAAAATTACGAGAAGTATTTTGGACTAGGCGACGTTGTCACGGTGACCGTTCCAAAGATTGAGGAAGGTAAGATAACTGGCAAGAAAACCGTTAACCTAGTAGTTGGAGCCATCCTCAAAGAGTATGGGGGTGCCTTGATAGTTGACCCTGACTCAACCATCTTTATATGCTTGGAAGCTGGCAAGAGGCTTTTGGGCATGAGCACTTGGTCTGGAATCCTTGTTCTCGCAGACAGCCCGGCCAACGTTAAGCCCTTAGTCTCCATTCTACGGCAGCATTACGAGGATAAAGCTCAAATAATAGCTTTCAGCTCCATAGCTGAAGCCGTTTCCAGCGTAACCGGAGCAATAAACTTCATAAACTTTTCAACCTCGCTTTCAGCCTTCGCCGTGGCCATCGCTGGCGTGGCGGCGACCATGATCACTTCGGTTATGGAGCGCACAAGGGAAATAGGCGTCATGAAAGCCATAGGCTACACTAACGGGCAGATTCTGCTCCTAATTTTAATGGAATCCATAGCTATGAGCCTTGTCGGTG
>CAZRXM010000047.1:0-8171 GCA_964604045.1 uncultured Candidatus Bathyarchaeia archaeon | reverse complement strand
TAGCCCGCGAAATCTTCCCAAAAATGGGGTGGAAAAAACCGGTAGCAGTGCACCACCACCTTTTAATGGGTCTTGCTGAACCAGTTAAGCTCCCCAGAAGGGACAAGCTGGAGCAGGTTATAGCCAGTAAGATGAGCAAGTCGAAGCCTTGGACAGCAATATTCATCCACGACACTGAAGAGCAGATAAGGGCGAAACTGCGAAGGGCATGGTGTCCAGAAAGACAGACGGAAATGAACCCCGTGCTTGAAATAGCCAAATACATAATATTTCATGAAAGAGACTCTTTCACCGTGGAACGTCCATCTAAGTACGGCGGCACAATAACCTTTGAAGACTACACGGAATTGGAGAGAGTCTACAAAGCCGGACAACTCCATCCCCAAGACTTGAAAGATGCCGTTGCAAAGGAGTTGGCCAAAATCCTTGAACCCATAAGGCGATATTTTGAAACAGACAAGGAAGCCCGGGAAAGCTTGGAAGTCGTAAAGAAGGCGGAGGTAACAAGGTAAAAGCCTTGTTAACCCGTCTGAAAGAGAAAGCTGAACAAATCCAACAGATTCTGGAACAGCTGGCTGAAGAATCCAGAAATGGAAAACCAATCATAGTTGAGGGACGAAAAGACGAACAAGCCCTAAAAAGGCTTGGAGTAACAGGCAAAATAGTGTTCGCGAAAAAGGGTTTAAAAACCATTATCGACGTGGTTTCAGAGATAGAAGACAAAAGCCCAAAGGAAGTCATACTAATGCTGGACTTCGACAGAGAAGGTCGAGAACTAACAGAAAAACTAAAAAATCACATGGAAAAAGCGGGCATAAAAACGAACATTCATTACTGGATTAAACTTTCAAGCTTAACGGGCAGAGAAGTCAAAGACGTGGAAGGCTTAGCCACGTACATGAAAACGTTAAGAACAAGATTGGAGATTCATAAAGGTAATATATACCAGCAATAATTATAACTAAACTCAAGTGTTGAGAGCCTGTTCTCACACACAAATCAAACTGACAATTAAGGCATAAACCATGCATAAAGGAGGTGACGCTTACGGGTTCATCCCAAACTCTTACTGTAAAGTATGTAATCCGAGCGAAAATAGAAATAGACGGTGTAGTTGAGAAGCCAGACGTTATTGGAGCAGTCTTTGGGCAAACAGAAGGCCTCTTCGGACCAGAACTGGACCTGAGGGAACTCCAGAAATCCGGGCGAATAGGCAGAATTGAAATCGAACTCCACTCGAAAAACGATAGAACAACGGGCACGATAATAATTCCCACAAGTCTCGACCGTGTCACCACAGCTCTTTTGGCAGCAAGTATTGAAAGCATAAACCGTGTAGGCCCATGTGCCGCAAAGGTCACCCTAGAGAAGATTGAAGATGTCAGAGAAACCCGCAGGAAGGCGATTATTGAAAGGGCTAAGGAGATTCTTCACCAGTGGACCATTGAAACAATGCCGACTGTTGATGAAATTTTTAAGGAGCTCGCCGAAACCCTCAAAGTGGCTAAGGTTGAAAAGTACGGTCCGGAGGAGCTTTCAGCAGGGCCGGAAGTTGACAATTCAAAGGAAATCATAATTGTGGAGGGAAGGGCTGACGTTATCAACCTTCTGCGGTGTGGAATTCACAACGTTATAGCCCTCGAAGGCGCAAAAGTCCCCGAAACCATCAAGAAGCTCTGCAGAGAGAAGGAGGCAACGGCCTTCCTCGACGGAGACCGAGGCGGAGACTTGATTCTCAAAGAGCTGCTGCAGGTGACAAACGTAAAGTATGTAGCGAGGGCGCCAAGGGGTAAAGAGGTTGAAGAGCTTAACTGCAAGGAAATCTTTGAGGCTTTAGCCGCTAAAGTTCCCGTTGAAGAGCTTCTGAAGCATCCAAGAAGGGAGAAGCATCCACCCGTATTTCCGAGGGAAGTGGTTCAGTGGGCGAAAGAACTGGAGGGAACTTTGGAAGCCGTGCTTTTAAACGAGAAAATGGAGCCTATTGAGAGGCTCCCGGTAAGCCAGCTGGCTGAAAGGCTTCAACAGGTCAACGGTGTGGACACTGTTGTTTTCGACGGCATAATAACCCAGCGGATAGTGGACATAGCAAGCGAGAAAAACATAAAAAACATCATTGCATCCCGCATTTCAGAAACCGTAAAAACACCGTTAAACGTGCAGCTTGCAACTTTCTCCGACCTTTTTGGTAGCTAACCTCCAAAAAAGTCTGTAAGCCTCTTCGTCGTCCCCTCTTCAGGCCCTCCTTTGAGCAGCTGCTCCTCAGTTATGCCGAAACATTCAAGCACCCGTGCAGCCGCTGGCACAATCTGGTTAGTTACATAGTATTCAACGTCTACTTCATCATAGTTGGCGAACATGTATGGTTTAACCCGTTCATAGAGCCTTCCAGATCCCATAACAACAACATAGCCAACCTTGTCGCCCATGGCGAGTTTCCAGCCCTTTTCCATCAACATTCTCGCGGCTGCTACATGGGGAGCCTTAACCTCGTATTCGTCAATAGATTTTGTTAGAGTTTTCCATATCACCAGATCTCGGTATGGAGTTTTCCTCTGCCTAAGCTCTTGAATAAACTGTTTTACAACCATTGCAGCTTTTTGAGGGGACCGCTCCTTCAAAATAACCTCCAAAACCTTTTCCTGCACCCTCTTAGCCACGGCAGCCCAGTCTCCCCTTATGACTTCTAAGCCAACAATGTCTAAGCGTCCGTCTGGAAGAAGCCCTGCGTATCGTTTTTTGGCTTCTGTGAAAAATATTCGCGCGTAGATTTTGTCCGGCTTTATCTCCAAACCTAGTTTTTCACATATCTTCTCTGCGAGTCTTTCCACTTTTTCCGGGTCGTATTTTATGAAGAGACTGTCAGTATCGCCGTACACAACTGTTAAGCCTTCCTCCTCAGCCATTTTAATAGCTGTTAAAATCGTGTGTCTACCCCATGCGGTTGCAGCCTCAGCGACGGGTTTCATGTACCACCTGGCGCCAATCCAACCCGCATAGCCGTAAGAAGCGTTTGTTATAACCTTCACGGCTTTCTGCCTGGCGTCCAAAACCCGGTATTCAACGCTGTCCTGGGGGTACTGCTTCATTTTCGCTCGGATTTCGCCTCTCACGTTGATGAGGTATGATAAAACCTCCTTGTAAAACCCCGTAGGCTCCTTACGGAACCTGTGCCTAACTTCCGGCGCCTCAAAAACCCCGCTGGGCGGTGTCTGTTCCCCTGGAGCTACATAAGTGTCTGGGGAGAGATTGTAGGCTATCATGATGTTAGGGTACATTGAGGCGAAGTCTAAGACGGCAATGTTTTCGTGAAGCCCGGGTTTGGGGCTGAGCACGATGGCTCCAGCATATGGTCTATAAGGCTGTTCAACCCTTTTTGGCACAAGCTCCCCGATCCTGTGGGCATGTTTTATCAGAAACCATTCCACGCGGAAGCCTACAGCTGCTGTTCCAACGTGGTCTAGGGGTAAACCCACAAGGCTTGAAAGCTGTATTGCGAAGTCCAGGATGGCGTTGGCTATACCCATTATGCACCGGGTGTTTTCCATGGAAAACCGCTTCAGTATTTCGCGTTTCTCCCTATCGTCCCAGTAGCTAGCGAACTCCACATCCTCAATTAAGATGCGGTTTTCAATCTTCATTACACCCAAATAGTCAGCCAAATTCTCCAAAGATTTAACCTTCACGTCCGGAAACTCGTCGGCATAGTCGAAAAGATCTACATTAGCCCTCCCCGTTATTGAGACGTGACCGTAAACGCTTGTGTGGGGTTCTGTTCCAGCTCTATCAACGGACAAACGTAGCCCAAGTCTTTTACAACGTTCCTTAAGGTAGCTCCAATCCTGTCTATTAACGCCGAAGCCAACAATGACATCAGGGTCAAAACGTTGCACGTAATCGATGAAAGCCTCTAGGAGGGGCTTGTCGTCCATGTTTTCCCCCGCTACGAACTGCCTCTCCTCACCAGTGTTCGTAGCCGTAGAGATTATGACAACCGGGTTTCTGTCCGGTTTAGGAGCCCCCTCCTTGCCGTAGCATATCATTGAAAAGCCTAAAACCCTCAAGTTTGGAACATCCGTTTTCTCAACAAAACGAGGAGAACTTTTAGCCACATAAACATGATCAACTTTAACATTGCGCCGTCCACTTTCTTCTTCGACTTCAATCTCGTGCCATCCGCATGGGACAACCCCGTTGTCGATTAAATACCGCATAGAGTATCGAATATCGTCTTCAAGGCAATCTTTAACACCGTCAAGCTTCTGCAACGCCTTAGCATACTTTGCCACCAAATCGGGGTCTTTACAGTATATCTTTAAGGCTTTCACGGGTTTGCCGAAAAAACGCCTTTCAACGGGTTCAACCTTTACTATAAAGGGGTAAAGCGCCCTTCTCGACATGATTTCCTCGGTAAGCTTGATGGGGCTGTAGCCCTTATCAACAATGGCGTAAAAATACGTTAGGAAACTTTTGTCAATAACCAGAACCCTGTTACCGGAAGTATCTATCCCCCAAAGCCAAACCTCTGGCTCATGGTTCACAACTTCATAGTTCACATCCAACAGCCAAAACGTGATCTTCATGCCTCTTCGCCACTCAAGAATTTGAAGCCACAACCCTTTAAACTTTAAAGACATGCCAGCGCATCCTAGGCGTTGAATAGCCATTTATATGCACCTTCAAAAATGTAGTTTTGGGTGTGCCGCTTGTTTGACGACAAAATACTGGAGAAAATCCGCCGGGAGAAAGAGTTGTGGGAGAAGGAGGTTGTAGCTAAAAGCGTTGAACGTCTCCCTGAAAGGGGCGTGTTTTTAACCAGCTCAGACATGCCAGTAAACCGTCTTTACACACCTTTAGACGTACAAAACCTTGACTATCTTGGCGACTTAGGGTTTCCAGGTGTGTACCCCTTTACGCGAGGCATCTACCCAACAATGTATAGGGCACGCTTTTGGACCATGAGGCAATACGCAGGCTTCGGCACGGCTGAACAGACAAATCAGCGATTCAAATATCTCCTCAGCCAGGGTCAAACAGGGCTCAGCGTAGCCTTTGACTTTCCAACACAGGTGGGTTACGACTGCGATCACCCTATGGCGAGAGGTGAAGTGGGGAGGGCCGGCGTAAGCGTTAGCACTTTAAGGGACATGGAGATAATTTTCAATGGCATACCCCTTGACAAAATAACAACTTCCATGACCATCAATGCTCCAGCCGCGATTTTACTTGCCATGTACATTATCGTCGGCGAAAAGCAAGGCGTACCCCAAAACGCGTTGGACGGCACTGTACAAAACGACATTTTAAAGGAGTATGTTGCCAGAGGCATGTACATTTTCCCTCCAAAACCATCCATGCGCCTAGTCACTGACATTTTCGAATACTGCGTCAGAAACGTGCCGAAATGGAACGTGATAAGCATAAGCGGCTACCATATCCGTGAGGCTGGAGCTACAGCCGTCCAGGAGATAGCCTTCACCCTTGCAAACGCCATAGCTTATGTGCAAGCTGCTTTAGACCGAGGTCTAAACGTTGACCAGTTTGCCAGCAGACTTTCATTCTTCTTCGCAGCCCACAACAACCTTTTCGAAGAAGTCGCCAAGTTTAGAGCTGCCAGACGTCTTTGGGCGAAGATTATGCGGGAACGTTTTAAGGCTAAAAACCCGGCTTCTTGGATGTTGCGCTTCCACACTCAGACCTCCGGCGTTTCGCTTACAGCCCAGCAACCCCTAAACAACATTATCCGCGTAACACTGCAAGCCCTAGCGGCGGTTTTAGGCGGAACCCAGTCCCTCCACACTAACTCCTTCGATGAGGCCTACGCTTTACCAAGCGAGCAGGCAGTCACCATAGCCCTTAGAACCCAGCAGATAATAGCCTACGAAAGCGGCGTGGCTGACACCATAGACCCCCTCGGAGGCTCCTATTACGTGGAGTATCTGACCAAGCAGATTGAGGAAAAAGCCGCCGAATACATACAGCAGATAGATGAAATGGGTGGGGCCATTGCGGCTATTGAAAAGGGTTTCATGCAAAGGGAAATCATAGAAAGCGCCTACCGCTACCAGAAAGAGGTGGAAAGCAGAAAACGCATAATCGTAGGTGTGAACGAGTTCGTAAGCGAAGAGAAAACACCAGTAAAGATTCTGCGAATAGACCCTGAAATCGAAAAACAGCTTATAGAACGACTAAAAGAGGTGAAAAGCCGGAGAAATAACGTGAAAGTTAAGGAAGCCTTGGAAACGCTACGGCGAGCTGCCGAAAAGGAAGGTGAAAATCTAATGCCTCACATCATTCGAGCTATTAGGGAATACGCCACTTTAGGCGAGATCTGCGACGTCCTCAGGGAGGTCTTCGGCGAATACAAGCCTCCAGCAATCTTCTAGCCCACAACAAAAAGCGGGTCGCCCTCGTTCACTGAGGCATCCTCAGAAACGAGAATTTCCCGGACAGTTCCAGCCACAGGCGCAGTGATTTCATTTTCCATCTTCATGGCTTCCAAGATACACAAAACCTGTCCAACATTAACATGGTCGCCCTTCTTAACCCTTATAGAGATTATTTTGCCAGTCATAGGTGCTGTGACTGTCCCGGAAACAGTTTGACTAGGCTTTGGAGTTCCAATAGTTAACCTTTGAAAGGCTAGTTGGGTTGCCGGTGTAACCGGATGCATAGACGTCGGTGCTTTCAACTCCACTTTAAAGGAAGTTTCTTCAACCTTCACCGTAAAAGGCTTTGTCTTATTGATCTTCTCCAAAAGCACAGTGTAAGCTTTGTCGTTGACTATAATCTGGAAAACTCTATCATAAACGGGTTTGCCTTCTGGAACTTGAACCGTGAAGGTTTCGCCGTCAACCTTAACTGTGAAGAGAGCTTCCCTAATTCTTGAAACCTCAACTCTTCTGGGTTTACCGTCCACGAAAACCTCGTACGTTGACATGTTCACACACCATGCTCGGCTAAAATTTTGCGCCAAACTAAAACCCACGGAGAAACTTCACGTCTAAACCTCCGCAAAGTTAAGGCTTTAACTCCGCCTCGTTCAGCAAGATGGACAACTACAGCTACTGAAACGGCCGCCACCTTCTCCAGCTCAGCTAATTTCTCCTCAGGCACCGCGGTTTTGGCTTCCCCCCTCCTCGCCTTTCGTTTCTTAAAGAACTCTAGGGCTACGGCTGGAAACAACGCGTAGGTAAGCATGTCCTCTTCACTTTCAATGTACGGTTTAACCTCTTCCGGAATCTTGTCCAAAACAGGTTCAAGAAGGTCTGCAGGGCGACAGGTTATGGGTTCTTCGTCGCCTATGATAAGTCTTTTAACTTCCTCGTCTATGGGAGCTGGGGGTTGCCCGTAAAAACCTTTAACATAGTCCCTAACCTCCTTAGGCACTACACTGTAGCGTTTTCCAGACAAAACATTTAGGACCGCTTGCGTTCCAACGATTTGACTTGTTGGCGTCACTAGCGGCGGGTAACCAAGCTCCTTTCTAACCCTCGGAACCTCCTCTAAAACCTCCTTAAGCCTGGGAACAGCGTTCTGCTCCCTCAACTGTTCAAGAAGGTTAGAGAACATTCCGCCCGGAATTTGATGAACCATTATGGATGGGTCAACCCTTTCGGCTTTGGGGTCTATAAGCCCTAAGGGGTCATAGTACTTTTCTCTAAGCTCTCGGAAGTATTCTGCAATCTCTTGGAGAAGACTCATGTCGAATCCCGGGTCATAAGGTGTTCCCTTCAATGCTGCAACAACAGACTCCACTGGTGGTTGGGATGTCCCCCAAGCCAGTGGCGAGAAGGCTGTGTCTATTATGTCTACTTCAGCTTCACATGCTCGCAGGTAGGTCATCATGGCCATTCCGCTGGTGCAGTGGCAATGCAAGTGCACTGGCAAGCCCACCTCCCTTTTTAGGGCTTTTATGAGTTCGTAGGCTGGCTGGGGCGCAAGCATCCCAGCCATGTCCTTAATGCATATGGAGTCGCAGCCAAGCCCAGCCAACTTTTTGGCAACACCCACATAATACTCTATGGTGTGGACTGGGCTTATGGTGTAGCATATGGTGCCCTGTGCATGCTTGCCAACCTTTTTAACGGTTTTTATGGCGACTTCCATGTTTCGGACATCGTTTAGGGCGTCGAAAACTCGGAATATGTCTATGCCGTTTTCAGCCGCCTTCT
>CAZRXM010000046.1:0-8706 GCA_964604045.1 uncultured Candidatus Bathyarchaeia archaeon | reverse complement strand
GTTTTGGCGCATAGAAGGCTCTCAGGCTCTTTTCTTAGCGCTCACTATGGAGATTACGTCTCTATCTTTGAGGACGTAGTCTTCGCCAACCCTTCTGCGCTCCCGCGCCTCTACGGCGTAGATGAAGCTTTCGCCAAGCTCCGTGTGAATTAAGTAGGCTAGCTCCCTGGCTGTGGTGCCATAGGGCACCAGGTAGGCATCTGGTAAAACCCTCCCGCTGTGGTCAGATAAGTGCTCCAGATCCTCGACTGGATAAACCACTATCATGTTTAAAAGCTTGAGGTAGGCCATGTTTATGGCTTCCTGCACTCCCGTTGAGCCATACCTGCGCAGGATTTTTTCCCGAATTGTCTCCAGCGCCTTAAGCTGGCTTTCGGTTAGCTTTTCTGGATAGTTTATTTTGAAGTCGCAGTCCCCCGGCCTATAATCTATCAGTTTCTTCTCGGCAGCCTTTCTGAGGGCTAGTTCAGCCTCGGCACAACATGGTACGACAATGTAGTTTAACTGTTTGAGCCTTTCAACGTTTTCCTCGGCTGGTGGCACGTCGATTTTGTTTGCGGCTATAAGCATGGGCTTTGCAATCCGCCTCAACGTGTCTATGAACCTTATGAAGTCCTCCCCGCTCCATAAAGTGGGTTTTTCAGCGTTCAACCCCGTCCGCCTCAGGGCCTCGAAAACGTGAGCTCTTTTAATGGCTAAACCGCTAAGCCGCTCTTCCAGAATCGCCAGGAGGTCTTTGGCTTCAGACTCCACGGTCCTCGCGATTTTAGGCCAATCCCTCTTCAAAATATTGGCCATCCACATAGTTAGTTCCCGCTCTAGAAACTTCACATCCTCCAAGGGGTCGTGTTCGCCGGGCTTACATATCCTACCCTCAAAATCCGTGCCGCCAGAGGCGTCCACCACGTGGATTAGAACATCAGCCTTCCTAATTTCGTCTAGAAACTGGTTGCCTAACCCCCTGCCCTGCCAGGCGTCCGGAACAAGCCCCGCACAGTCTATAATCTCCACTGGGATAAGCCTCTCACCGTCCATGCAGATGGAGTTAACCGGGTTGTCTTTAACTCCGAACTCTTTGCAGACACATGGAGTTCTAACGTAGCCAACACCCTTGTTGGGTTTTATGGTCGTGAAGGGATAGTTGGCTATTTCAGCAGGAGCTAGGGTTGCAGCACTGAAGAAGGTGGATTTTCCAACGTTGGGTTTCCCAACAATTCCGAGCAATCTGGAGTATGAGGGCATTAAACGCACACTTCACTCAAGATAGCTGTCTGAAACATTATTATGGGTTGTGCTGTTGGGTATTTGCGCCCCTCGCCTAGTCAAGGGTAAGATTAGGAATGCGAGAACTAGGCATAAGCCAACATACAATATGAAGGCTTTCAAGACAACCCCAAAACGCCTTTTAAAGCTTTATCACCTCTTTTAGGGCTGTGGATGCATATTTTAAAGCTGTCAAGGAGTTTTTCTCCCAAGAATCCAAGGCCCTTTGAACGTATATTTTGCTATCCAAAACCTTCAATTCAACCGCCCCAACATCCGATGGAAACAAAATTTTGGCACCTAAAATTTTCCCGACGAAAACCCCGAACTCCATGGGGTTTAACCCTTTGAACAGCGTCTAGGACAGTCTCCGCGAAACTGCCGTCTGGAAATGTGCTTACAGAAATCGGTTTCAACTGGACCGTTTGTTTGTCGCTGGGCTTTTTGCCAGCGGCTTGGTTGAACAGGTAGGAGTACTCGGAGCAGCCGCCAACACCGTTTTTCAAAGCCCACTGAGCACCCATTTCATCCTTTTGAACCTCGTACCGCAGGTGGTTAACCACAAAGTTATAGGTTAAAAGAGCCTTCTGGTGGGGGTTTGCTTCAGAGCCAACCACTTCACGTGCAGCTTCAACAATTTCCGAACTGCCTGACTCTACAAGTTCTCCCGGTTGGGTGTACAGCCTAAAAAGTTCAGACCTATCGTCGTATTCCCTAAGTCTGCTGTAGTCCACATGGTATTTGACACTGAACGATAAGATGAGGTAGGTTAACTCCATGATGAAGCCTTATCCGGGTTTATTGTTACGTCGCTCTAATAAACGTAGGCGTTTCCAGAACTATAATTTAGGAATGTGGGCCCGCTAAACGTGCCTCCAGAGGCTGAAACATTACAGAGAACCGCATAATGCCGCCCGGTCTGGTTTTTAACAAGCGGAACAAGAAGCATCCCCCTTTAATTGGGGTTTGCCAAGGATTCGTTATCTGAACCACATGTTTAAGCTCACTCACAAAAACTGTTACAACCTCATATTTCAGAAAAACATCATTAGAACGGTTGACGCTTTTGACGTTGAAGCATAGAGAAATCGGCTGGAAAACTAGGCAGAACACGGCGAAAGCCACTGTGACGGCTGCAAGCCCCTTTTTCATGTCTTCTCCCTTAACATGTTTGATGGAATAGTATAAAAACATCTAACCCATAAAGAGAGTTGAATCTCAGTATGGAGGCGGTATCAACGTCCACCTTGGACCTTCCAAGGGAAAAGCTTGTCGAGATGTATAGGACTATGGTTAAAATTCGCCTGTTTGAGGAAAAAGTTTTCGAGCTCTATGCCCAAAACCTTGTCCCGGGGACAATACACCTTTATACTGGACAGGAGGCCGTTGCCGTCGGTGTTTGCAGCGCCCTAAGGAAGGACGATTACATAACGAGCACCCACCGAGGCCACGGCCACTGCATAGCTAAAGGCGCAGACGTGAAAAGGGTTATGGCTGAAATTTTGGGAAAAAGGACGGGCTACTGTAAAGGTAAGGGCGGCTCCATGCACATTGCTGACTTCAGCATAGGCATACTCGGCGCAACGGGTGTTGTGGGAGCGGGCATACCCATAGCTGCTGGAGCTGGCTTATCCATAAAGCTTCGGAAAACAGACCAGGTGGTGGCATGCTTTTTCGGCGAAGGCGCCGCAAATCAGGGAACTTTTCACGAAGGCATAAACATTGCGGCTATATGGAATCTTCCAGTCATATTTGTGTGCGAAAACAACTTGTACGCCATGGGAACTCGGGTTTCAACGGTTATGCGGATAGAAAACGTCGCCGAAAGGGCTATATCCTACGGCATTCCAGGAGTTGTTGTCGATGGAAACGATATTTTAGCCGTTTACGAAGCCACCCTCAAGGCGGCTGAGAGGGCTAGGAGGGGCGAAGGACCGACACTCATAGAATGCAAAACCTACAGGCATAGAGGTCATTCCCGCGTGGACCCTGCCAGGTACAGGCCGAAAGAAGAAGTTGAAGCTTGGCTAGCCAAAGACCCGATAAGGAGGTTCAGGGAAAAACTCTTGGGCTTGGGCTTCTTGACGGAGGCTGAAGCCCAGCAAATCGAAAGGGAAATTGCTGCCGAAATTGAGGAGGCTGTCCGATTCGCCATGGAAAGCCCGTACCCGACGCCTGAAGAAGGCCTAGAAGACGTTTACGCGTGAATGAGGCTGAGAGGCTTGAGGAGGATAACTTATCGGGAAGCCCTCCGCGAGGCTTTGAGGGAGGAGATGCGAAGGGATCCCACAGTTTTCCTTTTGGGCGAGGATATTGGCAGAAACTGGGGCGGAGCCTTCAAAGTGACGGAGGGCTTAGCTGAGGAGTTTGGAGACGAAAGGGTCAGGGACACACCTATATCCGAGTCCGCCATAATCGGTGTGGCGGTGGGGGCTGCCATAACTGGAATGAGACCCGTCGCTGAAATAATGTTTGGAGACTTAACAGCTCTAGCCATGGACCAGATAGCCAACCAGGCTGCCAAGCTCAGGTATATGTTCGGCGGGCAGGTGAAAGTGCCCCTTGTGATTAGGACTCCTTTCGGCGGCGGCGTAAACATTGCAGCCCACCACTCGCAGTGTTTAGAGGCTTGGTTCATGCATGTTCCAGGCCTGTACGTGGCTGTTCCTTCAACACCCTACGACGCGAAGGGCTTGCTTAAAACCGCTATCCGCGGAGATAATCCCGTTGTTTTCTGCGAGCATAAGCTGCTCTACTCAGTTGAAGGTGAAGTCCCAGAAGATGAGTACACGATTCCCTTCGGAGCAGCTGACGTTAAGAGGGAGGGAAGCGACGTCACGGTTGTGGCTACGCTTTACATGGTTCATAAGGCTTTAAAGGCGGCTGAAATCCTCGCCAAAGAGGGCATAAGCGTCGAAGTTGTTGACCCTAGAACTTTGACGCCCCTGGATAAGAAGGCGATAATCAACTCGGTTAAAAAGACTGGGAGGCTTGTTGTTGTAAGCGAAGACTGTAAAACGGCGGGTGTGACAGCCGAAATAGCTGCCATGGTGGCTGAGGAAGCCATAGACTATTTGGACGCTCCCATCAAGCGAGTGGCTGAACCGGACACACCGATACCCTTCAGCCCGCCCTTGGAGCAGTATGTGATTCCAGACGAGAAGGCGATAATAAGGGCTGTTAAGGAGATCGTCTAGAATGGTCACAAAGGTTATTATGCCGAAACTAAGCTTAACCATGAGAACTGGAAGCGTTGGAAAGTGGTATAAACGTGAAGGCGAAGCCGTTGAAAAGGGCGAACCCATAGTTGAGATAATTTCGGAAAAAGCCACCTATGATCTGGAGGCGCCGGCTTCAGGCATCCTCCGGAAAATACTTGTGAAAGAGGGGGAGGAGGCTCCCGTAGACGCGGTCATAGCCATAATAACCGCTCCAGACGAGCAAATTCCAACGGAAGAATTGGAGGCAAAGCCCGGAAAAGTTGAAAGGGTTAAAGAGCGGATCCTCGCATCTCCTGCGGCTAAACGTTTAGCCAGAGAGTATGGAATAGACTTGTCCCTTATTAGGGGCACAGGTCCAGGAGGACGCATCGTCGAGGAGGATGTCAGGCGGTTCATTGAAGAGTCTAGGGTAGTGACGCCCAAAGTTAGGGAGGTTATACCTTTAAGCGGTTACAGGAAGACCACGGCTGAGAGGGTTTCCATGAGCTTCAGAACAGCACCCCACAGCACGGTGGCCACGAGTGTTGACTTCTCAAAGGCTATTGAACTCCACGAAAAACTTCAAGTGTCCTATACAGCCATCATCGTGGCGGCCGCGGCGAAGGCTCTAGTTGAAAACCCCATCGTGAACTCAACAGTTGAAGATGATAAAATCAAGGTTTTCGAGGACATAAACATAGGTGTGGCCGTTGCCACGGACCGCGGCCTAGTGGTTCCGGTGATCCACAACGCCGACAAAAAGTCCCTGAAGGAGATAGACGTCGCCCTAAAAGACTTGGTGGAAAAGGCTAGAGAGGGGAAGCTGAAAAGGGAGGAGGTGAGCGGTGGAACCTTCACAGTTTCAAACCTTGGCGTGTATGACGTGGAATTCTTCACGCCGATAATCAACCCACCGGAAGCAGCCATCCTAGGCGTTGGAAAAATCGTCAAGAAGCCTGTGGTTTCACAAGACGGGAGAATAGAGACCAAACCAATCGTCATGTTAAGCCTCTCCTACGACCACAGGGTAATAGACGGAGCGCCTGCGGCGAAATTCCTTCAAAAAGTCAAACAGCACCTTGAATTTCCAAGTTTTGCGTAACTTCGTCTTTTGGACTTTTGGCTGCAAAATCTATTGCTTGAAGAAGCCCCCTTGCAACTTCCAGAAGATTTATCACAACCATTAAGGCGAGTAAGGGGACAAACTCGACAGTGAATGTTAAATTTTCAAGGTTTATGGTTAAGGTTCCGCCGTTAGTTGCGTAGGTAAGGTATACTATGAGGAAAAAGGCTCGGACCATCGCTAAAATGTGCTTGTATATCGTGCCCTCTGTAAGCGTCATGGCAAACGTGAAGAAAAGCAGTCCTCCGGCTAAAACCGAGAAAAGCCTGTTAAAGTTTGGGAAACGTGCTAGAAACATGGAAGTTAAAAACCAAACTATAAGCCAGAAAACAGCGTATCCAGCCGTAATGAGAAAGGCTCTGGCAACCCTTAAAGCGAACCTTCGACGGTTGAAACCATGCTGAAGCTCATTCATGGCTGAACAAGCCTCCCTAAAATCTCCAGGTTAGCGAAGGAGAGCCGAATGAAGACGCTGCTCGTCATTTTCTGCGGGTTGACAGCCACCTCAACAAGCTCCAAGAAAGCCTCTCCAGGCTGGACGTTTAGATTTAACGAGGATGCTCCTACAATTTCGTTATCTAAGTTAATTATGCTTACCGCGAGGGGGCCATCCACGAAGAAAGAGGCATGGTTGTTGAAGCTTACGTAAAAAGAGAGGACGTGGCTTGTTTCATTGTAGGTTTCGCCGTAGACTGTCAAGTTGTGGAACGGTGCACCCCACTGGGTGGCGGAAACGCTTGCTATGTTGAAGGCCATGAGGTGGGCAACCCTAAAATGAAGGGACGCGTTCACATTTAAATCCGCGTCCTCGGTTAAAAGCGTTCTATCTTTTTGGAAAATCTCTTCAAGGCTTGCCGTGAAACTACAGTTGGCTTCAACCATTTGACCAGCCGGAATATCCGGCAGAGTTTCCGAAACTTCAGCAAGGACAATGTTCGCCTTACATATTTTGACTTGCACGTTTGCTTCTGAAATGTCATAGAAGCCTGTGTTGTTTATGTAAAGAGGCATAGTTAACGAGAGGTTTCCGTTAGTGAACGTAAACATGGGTTCCTGAATGCCTAGGTTTTTACCTTCAGCTAGTTTTAGAAGGGAGAGGGCTACTGAGACTGGTAGGGTTAGGGTTATTATCCATAAAAGCGTCACGGTGAATCCTATGGCTCTAATGGTTAGCCGCAAACCTCGTCCACCGTGAAGCCTTTCAGGCTTTTTTGGCTGTTTTTTCCTCTGTTTTTGGCGTTTGCGCAGTTGGTCTAGACTCTTTGTAAAGTTGTATACCCCTCATGGTTGCAACGGAACCTGTCCAACCCATAACCCCTAGAAACATCACTTTTATGATGGCTTCAGCTATTGGTCCAAGGATTTCTCCAAGGGCCTTTGAAAGATCGAGATTTGTTGTAACCGCTACAACAGAGGTCAGCATGAGGAAAGCCATTACGAAGGTGAAGATCAACAGAAGCAAACCCGCAACTATTAGGATGTAAGCAACAAGCTCAGCTTTCTCAATTTTCATATAGGCACCAGCCACAGTTTGGCTAATTCTCGCACAAAGTTGTATAAAAGCTATATGCAAACACTCGAAAACAAGGCGTGGGAGGCGACTCACGAATGAAAGCCGCAGTCTATTACAGCCAAAAAGACATAAGAATTGAGGATGTCCCCGTTCCTGAAGTTGGACGCGGCGAGATTCTTGTCGAAATGAGAGCTTGTGGCATATGCGGCTCAGACCTTATGGACTGGTATTTAAGGAGCCGGGCGCCTCTCGTTCTGGGGCATGAGCCCTCCGGCGTAATCGTTGAGAAGGGCGAAGACGTGGAGGGCTTTGATATTGGAGACAAGGTTTTTGTCCACCACCATGTTGCTTGCCTCAAATGCCACTACTGCCAGCGGGGCGACTTCACCCTATGCGAACAGTTCCACAGAACAAACATAGTCCCGGGAGGATTTGCAGAATACTTCAAAGTTCCAGCCTCAAACCTCAAGCTTGACACGCTTAAGATTCCGGGAAACCTCTCCTTCGAGGAGGCAACTTTCATAGAGCCCGTGGGATGCTGTATAAGAGCGCTTAAAAAATGCGGGATCCAAAGCGGCGACACAGTGGCAGTTATAGGCGCCGGCGCCACGGGCATAATCCACGTGGCGCTTTCGAAGGTCTTCGGCGCAAGCAAAGTTATTGTAAGCGACTTGGTTGAACCACGCCTCGAATATGCTCAAAAGTTCGGCGCAGACGTCGCCGTCAACCCGCAGAAGACAAGCTTGGCTAACGTGGTTATGGCTGAAACCAGCGGGAGGGGGGTAGACTTGGCTGTTGTAACGGCGCCAAGCATAGAGGCTTACAAGGCCGGGGTTAGCGTCCTCAGGAGAGGTGGAAAACTATGCGTTTTCGCCCCAACACCTCCAGGAGAGCTTTTGGAGCTTAGCTTGAAACATGTTTTCTTCAACGAACTGCACATTGTCCCATCCTACTCCACATCCCACATTGAAACTAGAGAAGCCCTAAAGCTTATTGAAAGCGGAAGGTTAAAGGTTGGGGGCTTAATAACCCACCGCTACCCGCTGACGGAGACGGCCAAAGCCTTTAATACAGCCCTTGAAGATAAGAGAAGCCTAAAAGTAATTGTGCTGGGTAGGATGTAAACTGATGAAGGCTGCAATGCTCTATGGCGTAAAAGACTTGCGGGTGGAGGATGTTGAAACTCCCAAGGTTGGGGCTGGCGAGGTTCTCGTTAGGGTTAGAGCCGCCACAACCTGCGGGACAGACCTCAAAATCTTCCAGCGGGGCTACATTGAAAGGGTGATAAAGCTTCCAACGGTTTTCGGACACGAGTGGGCGGGCGACGTGGTTGAAGTGGGCGAAGGCTTAGAGTGGCCTAAAAAAGGCATGCGGGTTCGAGCAGGCAACAGTGCGCCGTGCCTGCGATGTTTCATGTGCCAGAAAGGCAAGTACAACCTATGCGAAAACATGATTTGGCTCTGGGGAGCCTATGCCGAATACATAAAAGTTCCAGCCCACATAGTCCGCGTCAACATGCAGGAAATTCCACCGCACCTATCTTATGAAGAGGCTGCCATCACAGAGCCTCTGGCATGCGTGCTCCACGGGGTTGAAGAGGCAAGGGT
>CAZRXM010000045.1:2183-9188 GCA_964604045.1 uncultured Candidatus Bathyarchaeia archaeon | reverse complement strand
GTGCTCCGGGCGGGATTTGAACCCGCGTCTCCGGCTCGAAAGGCCGGAATACTTGACCGGGCTATACTACCGGAGCGTCTGGCATCATGCAAATGTTTTTTGACCCGGATAAATTTTATTTTTCTAAGGCTGTTTTTAAGCATTCTTCGAGGCTTGCTAATTTTACTTCAGCTTTGTTCATTATTGGCGCGTAGTGGGCTGTTTTAGCTGAGTTTGTCATTATCGTTTTTATTCCCAGTTTGTCTGTCCACGTGACTACGGCGCATGTGTCTGTTATGATTTTGGCGCCGCTTGCTTTGATCTTTTGCGTGTAGCGTCTAGTTTTTTCTTTGACGTGGTGACTTGTGCAGATCCAAAGTTCTAAGTCTGTCCTAACTTTTCTGTTCCCTATTTTCTCTGCGATTTCGCGGATTTCCCCTGAAGAGCAGTGGGGGCAGCCTATGAAAACAAGGTCTGGTTTTGGCGTTGAAGTCGTGGTTAACTCCTCGAGGGTTTCCTTAATGTCTCTGGAATCCACGGTTATTTTCTCCGGCGGCTTTTGTTTGGTTTCAATTTTGTCTTTATGGTGGAAAATGTTGATCATTCCAGCGGAAGCCATGGCTGCACCAAGCTGTTTAAGGTTTTCCAGTGTGGGTCTTCCCAAACCAGTTATGAGTGGAATCTTGTCCTCTAGAATATTGCCCAGAAATATTCCAAGTGCGCCGTAATCCACGTCTTTTTCCAGCCTAGCTTTAACTTCCACCATAATTTGGGGTTTGCGGTTTTCAGCCCTGTGAACGCCGCAGTTCGGTGTTTTGCCGATAATGGCCGCTGCGAGGGCGCTGGGTCCACCTTCACGGTTTGTCCAAGCTCCTAGGACAGAGTTAGCGTAAACAACGGCGGAAGATTCAGCCCAAGCCATGTGGACCCCCTTCCTCGGCTTTTTAATGTAGTATGGGGTGCACGTGTAGGAGGTTTTAAAGCCCATTTTCTCAAACAACAAGCAAAGCTTCAACTGGTTCTTCACGAGGCTTTCAGGGAGCCTTCCAGCTAGATGGGATGGGTCTAAGCCTTGAGGGTTTAAAGTAGCCTCAACAACAGTTTTTTCGCCGGAGTTTGCCAAAGCCTCCAAGAAGTCGACGGGCGCGTCGCCTAAAGTTTTGTAGGAGACTCCGGAAACGTGGGCGGCCTCTATTGGAATAAGCCTTGAAGCATTAAAAAGTTCACCAAGCTTCACGAGGATTCTCATGCAAACCTGTTTCGCCCAACCATATTCGCCGTCGTAGATGCGCTCCTCCTCCTTTGTTAAATACACTTGTTAGCCCTCCGCCTGTGCAGATTCCAAAACCTTAACTATGCCCTTGTAGGCGTCTACCTCAACCAAGTCGCCGGTTTTTATCTGACTAACGTCCACCCCGTCTACCATAGGAATGTTTGCTATAACGGCTCCCACCACGATCACGGGGTCTGCCCAACGGTTTACTATGGCCTTCGGCGCCAACCCATTCTTTGCCAAAGAATAAAGCACATAACTGCCAACAGTTGAGCCGTGCCCGTGGGGAAAACACAAGACCTTGTCCTTTACGCATGCTCCATGAAGGTCATGGTTTCTTTCAACAACTTTCCCTGTGGCTGGATCTACACCGCCAAGGAAGCTTATGGGCTTTTTGGAAACTAGGGCCTCCGCTATGCATCTTCCTTCAACGATTCCCCGCCCCCTTAAAACTTTTAGACTCTTCATCTATGCGCCCCTTTAGTATGATATTTTGGCTGAAGATGGAATTTCTCCGAGGACTTTTGAGGCGGCTTCACCCACCTTAGAACGGTTTTTCTCGTCCGTGTAAACCCTCAAAATGTTTATGAAACCTTTTAAAACCTCGAATATTCCGGAGATTTCGCTTAGCCGTCTAACCTCCTTTTTGCCGTCTCTCGTTTTGCTGAACACGGGGATTTCCATGGGCTCAACGAACATGGACTGGTGGTAGGGCACGCTTGGAACCGTTGGCACGTCAATTATTATAGCTTCAGGTTCAACCTTCGCGTTTTTCGCTATTCTGTCCCTTATCTGGTTTCGGAACTCTTCAGCGCTGAAAATATTTGAAACAGTTTTGTCCTTAACGTAGAAGGTTTGCTCATAGGCGCATTTGAGCATTCTACGCCTTTCAAGATTTCTAATTATCCGGCTCGATTTTTCACAGTTTTTTAGCATAGTCCAAACCGTGTAGTCGTCCATAGCCAAATACTCCTCAGGCGTTTTGAAAGTAGACAAGCCCAGCTCTTCATCAGCCTTTTCAAGGGCTGTGGCCAGCATTATTTGGGCAGCTCTTCCGACCCGGTGGAAGTATATACTTTTGAAGGATTCAATTCTGGCTATTATGAAGGATTCGAGGGTGGAGAGGGCCCCTATGTCTACGGCTAGGTTGCCTTCAAAAACGTCGAAGGTGTGGATCAAGCGGAAAATGTCCACGAAACCGTATTCGGCGCCGGTGTGGTATGTGTCCCTAACAACGAAGTCCAGTTTGTCCACGTCGATGTAGCTCCTTATTATCTGGTTTAGGAAAGCCTTTGGGCTAGCTGGAGGCGAGCCGGCAGCTAACTCCGCAATGTATTCAGGGTTGTGTCCAAGTCTTTCTAGAACATCTTTCAGCTCGCTTTTTTTGATGAGCCACACTGTTATGTCCTCGTGTGTTTTGTTAAGCTTCTTTGTTAGCAAGTGTTCAAAGACATGGGAGAAGGGTCCGTGTCCCACGTCGTGGAGAAGTCCGGCAATCCGTACGGCCTCTACGTCTTTCTCATCCACCATTTGGGAGATATTCGGGTTCTCAACCACTTTGCCAGCCAAATACATGACTCCTATGGAATGTTCAAAGCGCGTATGGTTAGCCCCAGGGTAAACGTATTCGGCCCCCGCCAGCTGCCTCAGTCTTCGAAGCCTTTGCACCGGGTAGGAGTCTATGACCTCTTTTTCCTGTTCCGTTATGTAGACGTACCCGTAAACAGGGTCCTTAATTTCCCCCCAGTAGGTTTTAGGCATAGCCCATTCTCCAAGAGGTGGATAAGCAATTATTAATTGAGGTTTCCCTTTATAATGTGTAATGTTCGAGGAGGATGGACTTTGAACAAGCGGGGTTTCTTCGTGTGCATAGAGGGCTTAGATGGTTGTGGTAAAACAACCCAAGCCAAATTGTTGGTGAAAACCTTAGAGAAAATGGGCTATAAAGCCGTATACACTGCTGAGCCGAGCAACGGTAAAATTGGAAGATTCATTAAAAGGTACTGCTTGCATGGAGCGAGACGGGCCGCCATCATCGTGGAGGCTTTGCTTTTTGCAGCTGACCGCTACGAACATTTGGAAAACGAGGTGCGCCCCGCACTCGAAAGGGGCGAGATAGTGGTCTCAGACCGCTACGTTTATTCTTCACTAGCATATCAAGGAGCTGCCGGTTTAAGCCTCGACTGGATTTGGAGCATAAACCAGCATGCATTAAAGCCGGACTTAGCAATATACCTCGACGTTGAGCCTGAAACAGTTTTTCAGAGGCTCAAGCCAAAAAAGTCCGTCATGGAAAATCTTGAAACCCAAAGAAAAGTTCGAGAAGTATACATGAAACTTGTTGCAGACGGGGAGCTTGTAAAAGTGGATGGACGCTTATCAAAAGAAAAGGTTGCCGAGGAGGTTTTATCCCTAGTCCTGGAACGCCTAAAAGGGTTTAAACAGCCCTAAACACTTTCCTCGGAAAAAGCCCGTTAACTTTGTCCACAACAAGGTTGATTAAGTCTTCCGGCGAAATATGCCTCGGCCCCCTTTCATGGAACACCTGCATCTCCACATTGTTGGCGCTGAAAACAAGCCTAAGCATGTAATAGTCGAATTTCAATGGTCTATTTTCATTTTCCCTACGCCTATAATACCGCACGGCGCAGAAGAAATCCATGATCTCAAGAGGTGTTTCTCCCACTATTTCCAAAGCTTTTCGGGTTTCATCCTTGTCCAGATAATTGAAGGTTTCCCCCTCTGCTATGCCGAATTCCAAGATAACGGTGCATCCGGGTATCGACGGGTTTGCTATTGATTCTAGGCTTAAATGCTCACCGTTAAGGCTATGCAAAACCTGTATTATGGCCTGCTGCATCCTTCTCCTTGAGCCGGTGAAAGCAAAACGTTTTGCTCCATGAATGTAAACTGGGAAGTTTCTGTAAAGACCAAACATCCCCGTCGCGTCCGAACACTAAACCCTTTTAGCCCTTCTAACCTTTTCCAGGTTTTCCAGAAGCCCAGAGAGGGCGGCGCCTAGTTTTTGAAGCTCTTCCACATTTGTCTCATTCGCCATTCTCTCTTGGATCTCTTGAATCTTAGCTAGCAAGGTTACCTCAAGGTTTTCAAGGCTTAAGGCTCCTGTTATTTTCGCAACCTCCGTTTCCTCCCTAACAACTATAACCTTCTTCTCGCATCTAACACACCACAAGTCGCCACTTTTAAGCTTAAAAATCGGAGAGGCACACACCGGGCAAGCGAGATCCGTAAGTGTTGAGCCTTGGCGAAGCAGGTCTGCCATACGTTTGATGCATTCCTCGTCGGATTTTGGTTTTTGCGACACCACTATGCCTCCGAATAGGAATAGGTGTAAAAGCCTATATAACTTGATTACTTGATATTTGAATCTGGTGTGTGGTTATCATGGTGAGGAAGAAGAAGATCGAAGAGTATGAAGAGCGGATTAAGCGGGCCTTAGCCGTGCTGGCTGAGGTCTCTGAAGACACAACGACCCCGCGGAACATTAGGAGGGCGGCCAAGGACTCAATGGACGCCCTTCAAACAACCGAGTTCACACTCGCCGTGAGGGCTTCAAACGCGATATCCATCCTAGACGAGATTTTGCAAGACCCAAACATGCCGCCTTACACTCGGGTGAAACTCTGGAACGTTATGAGCCTTCTTGAAGCCATAAAAGACTAATGCATGGCATGATCAGATGCAGCCTAAAACAGTCCAAAACCTTCAAATAAAATTTAGACGTGAATCTCGCGTTGGTTGGGTGAATTTACATGAAGGTTTTCCATTACAGCGAGGTTGAAGCTAAGGAAGCCCGGGAGGAAGGCGCCTTAAAACTGAGGGTTAGATGGCTTATCACAAAAGAAACAGGCGCCCCAAACTTCGCCATGAGACTTTTCGAAATGGAGCCGGGGGGACACAGTCCGCTCCACACCCATCCATGGGAGCATGAAGTTTTCATCCTCGAGGGCGAAGGCACCGTTGTAGGTTCTGATGGCGAAAGAAAATTTAAGCCTGGCGATGTCATATTTATCCCTCCGAACGAAATACACCAGTTTAGGAACGATGGGAAACAAACTGTAAAATTTCTATGCCTAGTTCCCTTACATTAAATGAGTGGTTTTTACCCCGGTGTTTCCAAGCTCGCTAAAGATATATGCTTGTTAGCACATCTAGTTTTGGGCTTCAAGAGGTAAAAGCCTTGAAGTATGACGTGATAATCGTTGGAGCAGGTCCGGCTGGAATATTCTCAGCCCTCGAACTTGTGGGCAACTCAGACCTTCGTGTGTTAATGCTTGACAAGGGGCCAGACCTCGAACAACGGAAATGTCCGGCGAGCAGAGGTTTCGGTTGCATGAATTGCGATCCATGCGGGCTTCTCTGTGGCTGGGGAGGAGCCGGAGCCTTCAGCGACGGCAAATTGACCATATCTACGGAGGTGGGAGGCTGGCTAAACCAGTATGTTTCAGAAAAGGAGCTAGCCGAACTGATAGGCTATGTGGACGGCGTTTACCTCCGTTTTGGGGCGCCAAACCACGTTTACGGCGAAGACTTAGAGAAGGTTGAGGAAATAGAGCGGAAAGCCTCTCTAGCCGGCTTAAAACTCATACCGCAAAAGATCAGACACATGGGGACAGAGCGGTGCGCCCAAACTCTCCGAAAAATGCGGCAGGAGCTTGAAGGTAAAGTTGAAATAAAGATGAGGAAGGACGTTAAAGGGCTTCTGGTGAAAAACGGCGTCATAGAAGGCGTTGAAACGGTTGATGGAGAAAAATTCTACGGAAAATACGTGATTGTGGCGCCTGGAAGGGGAGGCGCTGAATGGCTTCAAATAGAAGCCCAAGCCCTAGGCTTAAAAACCCTAAACAATCCGGTGGATGTAGGCGTAAGGGTTGAAGTTCTAGCAGCGGTTATGGAGGAGTTGACAAACGTTCTCTACGAGCCGAAATTTGTCTACTACTCAAAATTCTTCGACGACCAGGTTAGGACTTTCTGCGTAGCTCCATACGGTGAAGTGATATCCGAATCTTATGACGGCGTTTTAACAGTGAACGGGCAAAGCTATGCTGAAAGAAAAACGGAGAACACAAACTTTGCAATATTGGTTAGCACCTCTTTTACGGAGCCCTTTAAAGACCCCATAGCCTATGGAAAGTATCTTGCGAGGCTCTCAAACCTCTTAAGTGGGGGCATTCTGGTGCAGCGGCTTGGCGACCTGGAAGCGGGTAGGCGTTCCACGCCGGAAAGAATAGCCCGAAGCATCGTAACCCCCACGTTGAAGAACGCCACACCCGGAGACCTGAGCTTCGTCTTGCCATACCGCTATTTAGCCGACATAAGGGAGATGCTTGAAGCCTTGGACAAAATAGCCCCGGGTATCCACTCGAGGGACACTTTGCTTTACGGGGTTGAAGTGAAATTCTACTCATCGAGGCTTGAGCTGAGCAATTCTCTGGAGACAAAGATACGAAACCTCTTCACAATAGGAGATGGAGCCGGGGTCACACGGGGGCTGATTCAAGCCTCAGCCTCCGGAGTCATTGTTGCGAGGGAAATCCTTAGACGTGAGAAGCAGAAGGTTCGAAGAAATGTCAATAGTTAAGGAGTTAAGCTGCTCCCATTGTGGGGCGCTCATATCCTTCAAGCCAGGCGAAATAATCGCCACTTGCAGGTGCTGCGGCTACACAGTTGTTATTGAAACTGGGAAAGCGTTCACCTTCGAACATTCCATGCATCTGACAAGTATAACCCTT
>CAZRXM010000045.1:0-2083 GCA_964604045.1 uncultured Candidatus Bathyarchaeia archaeon | reverse complement strand
CCCTTGATGGCAAGACCCCCTCGACTTTAGGAAAATTGGAGGGTTTGCGAAGTTCTAAACAGCGAAATCGACAGAGATGAAGCCGTACAAATTGCTAAACATCAAATACTTGAACACCACCGTTACTTGGCACAGCAGGACGTTGACGGAATCGTAGAGATGAGGGACGAATAAAAGTAAACCAAACAATTTACCTTTACGCGCCGTCTGGCTCCTAAAATACGACTATAAGAACAGATTTACACTTTATGGTTGGATGGCGCCACCGGCACAGTTATAAAAGGCGAAATCCCTCTACCAAAATTGGGCTGTTCTAGCTGGAGCTTACGCCTAGAACCGGCATGAATGATAGCTGGATCTTCCATGAGCGAGAAAATAATAGGACGTGGAACATGGTACGATAAGATGGCTGTGAAAATCATTGAGAGAGAGCGGAGGCTTGGCAGAAGTCTAGACATGATTCGAACCGAAATGGGTTTGGGGGCTTCCGGCTTTCCGCACATAGGAAGCTTAGGCGACGCCGCCCGCTCCTACGCTATAACGTTGGCTTTAAGGGATCAAGGCTACCGTTCAGAGCTTATAGCCTTCTGCGACGACAAAGATGGGCTCCGCAAAGTGCCAGCTGGACTGCCGAAAACTCTTGAAAAGTATCTTGGCTTTCCAGTTACGGATATCCCGGACCCCTTTAAGTGCCACGATAGTTATGGCAGACACATGAGCTCGCTTCTGCTTGAAGCCATGGACAACTGCGGCATAGAATACCGCTACATGTCCGCCAAAGAAGCCTACGAGAAAGGCTTACTCAACAACGAAATCCACACAATACTCTTGAACGCAAAAAAGGTTGGCGAAATAGTCAAGGAAGAGGTTGGACAAGAAAGGTACATGGAGGTTCTGCCATACTTCCCAGTCTGCGAAAACTGTGAAAGGATATACACAACCAAAGCCACGGAATATCTACCCAAGGAAAGAAAAGTGCTCTATGTCTGCGAGGGAATGGAGATTAAAGGCAGATGGATTGAAGGCTGCGGGTACAAGGGCGAAGCTGACGTGACGAAGGGTTTGGGGAAACTGAGCTGGAAGGGAGAATTCGCCGCCAGGTGGAAAGCCCTAGACATTAGATTTGAAGCTTACGGCAAGGACATAGCCGACTCCGTTCGTGTGAATGACAGAATAAGCCGCGAAGTGTTGGGATTCGAGCCGCCAGCCCACGCCAAATACGAGATGTTTCTTGACAAAAGTGGGAGGAAGATTTCAAAGTCAGCCGGCAATGTCTTCACGCCCCAAGTATGGCTGAAATACGGCTCACCTCAGTCGCTCATGCTCCTCCTGCTAAAAAGGTTTGTTGGAACTCGCACCATAGACGTGACAGACATACCCGCCTACATGAACGAGCTAGACTACCTAGAAGACGTGTACTTCGGAAAGAAAACAGTTCCAGACAAAAAGGAACTTGCTAAACTCAAAGGCTTATACGAGTACTGCTGGCTTTTGAAACCGCCGAAAAAGCCAAGCATCCATGTCCCATACAACATGTTAACATACCTGGCAAAAATTGCACCGAAAGGTAGAGAAGTAGAATTTATAACGGAAAAACTCCAAACCTACGGCTACCTACAGAAAGGACAACAACTAGACGAAAACCTGAAAAAACGCATAGAAAACGCCATAAACTGGGCAAGAGACTTCGAAGAAATCCGCGAAACAACAGTAACCCTAAAACCAGAGGAAAAAGCCGCCATAAAAGAACTAATAGAAATTATAAAGACCGAAGACCAAGCGGAAAAAATCCAAAACGCCATATTTAACACAGCCAAAAAACATGGCGTCCCACCCCCCGAACTCTTCAAAACCCTATACACCATCCTGATAGGCGCGCCCCAAGGCCCAAGACTAGGCCCATACATAGTCGCCATGGGCAAACAAAACGTAATAAACGCCCTACAAAGAGCCCTAAACCAAACCTAAAAACCTTTTATGCAATTCCGCATCCTATCAATAACGTGGGCCCGTAGTCTAGCATGGATTAGGACGCTGGCCTGCGGAGCCGGAGATCCTGGGTTCAAATCCCAGCGGGCCCGCT
>CAZRXM010000044.1:0-9376 GCA_964604045.1 uncultured Candidatus Bathyarchaeia archaeon | reverse complement strand
GGGGCTCGGGAGTATGCCCCCTCGTCATCTTAAGGTCGGCGAAGAGAGGAGGGTTCCTTCATCGCCACGAGAATTTTGGAGGGCGGATTTTAAAGTTTTGCTATGGCGGGTTGCTATGGAAAAGCTTTTAATATTTTGGTTGCGCGCTTAAAGTGTGGGTTTTTGATGAGTGACCGTGTTGATGTCGGGATTCCCGGAATGAACGAGGTATTGCATGGGGGTTTGCCTCGTAGAAACGTTGTCCTTTTATCTGGTGGTCCAGGCACCGGCAAGTCTATTTTTGGACAACAGTTTTTGTACGCTGGCTTCAAGCTTGGGGAGCCCGGTGTTTTGGTGACTTTGGAGGAGCATCCCGTTCAGGTTAGGATTAATATGGAGCGTTTTGGATGGGAGCCTAAAAGGTTTGAGCAGGAGGGCAGGTTCGCCATAGTTGACGCATTCACTTCTGGAATCGGCGAGGCGGCGAAGAGGGAACGCTATGTTGTAAAGGATCCGGAGGATATTCCAAGCTTTTTGGATGTTGTCCGCCAAGCGATTGTGGATTTAAAGGCTGAGAGGGTTGTGATAGACTCTATTTCTACGCTTTACATGACGAAGCCTATGCTGGCAAGGTCCACCATAATGCTGATTAAAAAAGTTCTAGCCGGCTTGGGCTGCACGGGCTTCCTAATTTCCCAGGTCAGCGTTACAGATCGTGGTTTCGGCGGTCCCGGTGTTGAACATGCGGCTGACGGAATTATCCGCCTCGACCTAGACGAATTTCAAGGCGAACTTAAACGTTCAATAATTGTTTGGAAGATGCGGGGCACAAGCCACTCCATGAGGAGGCATCCCTTCGATATAACAAGCAAAGGCATAATAGTGTATCCAGACAAGACTATAAAGGTCACTCCTAGAGGATTTTTTGAGGGAGGAGGTGAAACCTCTGAGCGAGGTTGAAGTTCCTTTGAGACCTATGGGTCGAGAGGACATCCAAAAACTTGAGGCGGTCCTTCTCTTGGGAACGGTTTCGAGGCAAGACGTCATCGAGAAAATGCGCAGCGCAGATCCTAAGGATCGAATAACATGGATAGACTCCCTGGCGGTGGCGGCTGGAGCCCTTGCGAGAGAGAAAGCTGGCATGAGTGTTCCGCGGATAGCTGACGAGCTTGGAAGGGGTGAACAAACAATTCGCTCCCACTTGGGTGGGAAAACCGAGGCTGGAAAACTTGTTAGGGAAACCTACGAGATGCTTTTGCGCGGCGAGAAAGTTTTAACCTTCATGCTTAAGGAAGCTGAAGCCCCATCCCGGGAGGAGCTGGAAAAGCTTAAGGCTGAGCTGAATAAAGAGCGCAGGGAAAAGGCGGAACTTCAGGAAAAACTGGCAGCCCTCCAAGGCAAAATCGAGAATGTGGCGAAGGCTCTTGAAAACGCCATAAACCAGTTGAAAATGTAGTTTTGCGTCTAAGCCTTTTCCACCCTAATTTTCTCGCCCTCTTCCACCCTCTCAAGGACTTTTGGTTCTCCGAGGATTTTGCCTACCACGTTGACCGGGCTGTAGGGTTTTATCACGTTTGGATTTGGGCTGGAAAGGGTTGGCCCAAAGAAGAGGCACAGGGCTGGGCCTTCAGGCCAGTAGGCTACGTCACCGTAATTCACAACGTCTTTAGCCTTTTCTAGACCAACTTTAAACGGTACCTCAAAGTAAATTTCTTTCCCCCAAAATTCGGCTCTCGCCTCGAAGGGCAATGCCTTCATTAAAGCTTCGGCTGTTTTTGGGTTTTCATCGAAACGTATCTCACATTCAATGGTTATGCCTGATTCGAACTTGATCCTTATTTTCTCTTTTCTTTCCATCGCTTACACCACTTATCTCTGGTTAAGGCAACAAAGCACTATAGCTTCTTCAACACGTCCGAAGCACTTTTTTCTTTACCCGTTGCTCTTTAAATTTTTGCCACCCTCGGCAAGGTGGTCCTAGGATATGGCAACGTAAACCTTCTTGTCGTCTAAAGGGTATTCATGCCACTCAGCTTCAACTTCACTCGGGCTTGTGTGAAGTTGAACTCTTTTGGCGCGGACTAGATCAGCCATCTGCTCCATGTACGGTTTCAGAAGCCTTATGCTTTCTTCGTCCAATCCAGCCACGTGGACTGTTTCGAGAATTTCTGTTGGCACATAGCCCAGCTCCTTCCTCAGGGATTGAACTCTTCTAGCTACATCGCGCATGAGACCCTCGCCTAAAAGCGCTTCATCTCTGTAAACATCCAGGTACACGGCTATTCCTTTTTCGGAAGCTTCAACCCACTTTCCAGATTCAACGTCGCCTATCATGTTTTTCGGAAGCTTCTCCGCGTACTCTGCCTCTTTGACGTTTGCAAGTTCCAAGAGGATGTCGCTTAAACTTCGAAGGGCTTCCAACGTTTTTTCAGAAGACACCACCACCATTCTCCTCAAGGGCCATCTACGCTTCAGCTTGGCCTTCTGGCGTGCAGAGTAAACTAGCGAAACACACTCCAACAACTTTTCAAAATTTTCCTCTAAAGCCGAGTTTCGGAAGCTTTCATCGGGCTCCGGCCACCTTTCAAAGTTTACGGATTCGGGCAGTGTGGGGTCCAAACGTTTGTAAATTTTCTGGTAGAGGGCCTCGCATAGGAAGGGTGTAACTGGGTTGAATAGGAGTAACGTGGTTTTTAGCACATGCCACAAGGTTGCGTATATGGCTAGTCTGCGGTTTAGGGTTTCTGGATCGTCTGTCCAAAGCTCTTTCCTTATCATTGGCACGTACAAGCGGCTTATAGTTTCAACAACAAATTCTTCGAGTTCGGCAAGCGCCGTGTTAAATTCGCATTTTTCCAAGTTCGCCGTATAGTTGCCTATGGTTTTCTGAAGTTTTGAAAGAAGCCATAGGTCTGGTTTTCTGAGCAACCCTCCGCTTTTCGCCCATTCCAACGTGTGTTTTTGCGGGTTGAAGCAGTCGTATTCAGCATTCTGCATAAAGAATCTATTTAAATGGTATAAGGTTGCAAGCACCTGGTATGGACGGCGGTTCATCTCGTTTAGGTCGAAATTCATGAAGTCTATGGGTGAGCATTTCCTAAGCATGTAGAACCGGCAAACGTCGGCTGAAGCTTTCTCCAGAAGCTTGTTCACTTCTATGATGTTGCCGAGGCTTTTGCTCATTTTTCTGCCCTTAGCGTCTTGGGTTAACCCCTGGAATAGGAAGGCCTTGTATGGGGCCTCCGCCTTTCCTGTTAGAATTACGTGTTCCAGCAGTAGGGAGTTAGCCCACCCTCTAGTTTGGTCTATTCCCTCTGTGAGAAAGGCCACAGGTACATACTTTGCGAACTCTTCATCCGTAAACCTTGCGTAGGGGGCGGCTCCACTGTTGTGCCAAGTGTCTAGGACGAAGGGTTCCCGGTGCATGATACCTCCGCATTTTTCACACTTTATCTTTATGCGGTCTATCCATGGCTTGTGGAGTTCAAAGTTCGGCGGGGGCTTTTCTAAAGCTTTTTCAACGAGTTCCTTCTTGCTTGCGATGAAGGTCTTCGTTCCACATTTTTCGCAAACCCATATTGGCAGGGGGGCGCCCCAGACGCGTTCCCTTGATATGCACCATGGTTTGCCCTCTTTCAGGAAGGATAAGAAACGGTTTTTCGGGGCTTCGAAAAAGTATTCGACTTTCTCCGCTGCGGCTACGACCTTGTCGTTTATGCGATCTGTTCTCAAGAAGTATTCGCGTCTAGCCAGCCAAACGAGCTTGTGATGGGAGCGCCAACAAGTAGGATATTCATGTCTTATCTTGTCGGCTTTGACGAGTAAGCCTTTTTTGCGAAGTTCCTCAATAACCATTGTGTCAGCGTCCCTTGCAAAAATTCCTTGGAAGAATCCCGCATCGCTTGTGAATTTCACCTCGTCGTCGAAGGGAGCAAAAACTGGGACGCCTCGCTTTTTGGCGGCAGCGAAGTCCTCCTCACCGTTGCCCGGTGAAAGGTGTACGACGCCTGTGGCTGTGTTCACGTCTACAAAGTCTTCGCAGACAACCTTATGCACAAGCGGGTGTTTGTCAAGTTCCGCCTGTTTCGGAACTAAATCCTTGAAGGGGTAATCGTACTTTAAACCCTCTAAGCTTCTGCCCAGAACCGTTTCAACAATAGTGTAGTCTTTCACGCCAAGCTCCTGCATTACAGGCTCCACGCGCTGCTTGACCATTATCCATTTCTCAGCACCAACCTGTACCTTGGCGTATTCTGCTTCCGGGTGAACGGCCAACATCAAGTCCGTCACTATCGTGAAGGGCATAGTTGTCCAAACCAGGAAATACTCGTCCGGCTTATCAGCGACTCTGAACTTGAAGTATAGGGATGGGTCTTCCACTTCCACGTACGAGCCTTCATAACCTACTTCGGCGCTGCTTAGACTTGTTTGGCATCCTGGACAGTAAGCCACCACGTAGTAGCCTTCTTCCAAGAGCCCTTGTTCCCAAGCACGTTTCAAGTACTGCCATTCCCGCTCGATGTAGTCGTCGGTGTAGGTCCAATACGCCTTTTGCTGATCAATAAATATGCCTAGTTTGCAGTCGGCCTCTACCCACTCCTTGTGATAACGCATAATCGTTTTCTTGCACTCTTCAACAAAACGTTCTTCGCCGACTTTCTCCAAAAGTTCCCGTTTGTTTCTTACGCCCAGAAGCTTCTCAACTTCAAGCTCCACAGGCAAGCCTTGGCAATCCCAGCCTGCCCAGAAAGGCACATAAAAGCCCTGCATAGTCCTCCATCTGAACCATAGGTCCTTCATTACGCGGCCCCTAGCGTGGCCCACGTGAGGTGTGCCGTTTAATGTTGGCGGCCCCTCAACCCAGCCCAAAACACCAACGTTGTTTTCCTCACGGTACTCCATGAGCTTCTTTTGTATGCGGTTTTTCTCCCAGAACTCGCGGACTTCCATTTCAACTTCAAGCGGGCGGTAATCTGCACTCAGCGGAAAAGCGGAATCAGCTTTTGATTTGGCAGTCACCTTTCACCACAACACACCCGCAAACACAACAAAATAAACCAAGCAAAATATTAACCTTTTTGAAGCATACGTCAGCACTTTCCAGTTTTCGCGCATAAAACGGAGCCGCGTCTACTAGTTAACAGGCTGGAGCAAAAGGCCAATGACCTTGGAGAGTACAGTGGCGCTCGGTGACATCTCTGCTAGAAGGGCGTCCTTCTCCCATCGAAGTCGCGTTTCCAAACGCCAAACTCATTTTTAAGGCTTTTCAGCTGGTTTATGTTGAAGATAGGTCCATCTTTGCAGACTCTGTACCTTCCTATGGTGCAGCTTCCGCAGATGCCTATGGCACACCGCATTATTCTTTCGAGGCTTGCCTCTGCGTACAAGTTAAACCTTTCGGCGCATTCTAAAACAGCCCGTGTCATTGGTTCTGGACCGCACGTATAAACTGCGTCGAACTTCTCCCCAGCCATAGCCGACTCCGCCAGGGTTGAAGCTAAACCCTTCATGCCATAGCTTCCATCCTCGGTGGCTGCGAGCACGTTTCTTTTCCCGCAAAACTTCTCCAATAAGTCGAGGAAGATCAGTTCCTCCCTTGTTTTGGCTCCCACAACCACAAGGGTTTTTGAAGCTCCTTTGGCAACTAATTCCTTAGCCAGAAAAGTTAGGGGGGCTATGCCGACACCGCCTCCCACGAGCAGCACTTTTCCACCCTTAATAGTGAAGCTGTTCCCGAAGGGTCCTCTCACCCCCACCCAATCGCCAACTTTCAAGGAGTGCAACGCCCTCGTTGCCTCACCGACCCGCTTCACAGCCACGGAAACCGTTGCCCTTCCAACGTCTACACTGTAAACGCTTAGGGGGATCTCATCCACTCCCGGAATCCAGAGCATTAAGAATTGGCCGGGCATGGCTTTGGCGCACAGTTTATCCCGGAAAGTGAAGGTTTTCACAGTGGGGCTGGCTGTCTCCACCTTTAAGATGCGGGTTGGTCTGTGCTTGTTAGCTGCGGTGAGCCAAGCCGACAATTTCATTCACGCTCCTAAACCCTTTCCTTTTAAGGTAGGCGTTTAAACCTCTAATCACAGAACTGAAAACGCGTGGTCCCTTTAGGGCTATAGCTGTTCCAATTTGGACGGCTGAGGCTCCTGCAAGCATGAACTCCACGGCATCCTGCCAGCTGGTTATGCCGCCACACCCAATTATGGGCGCTTTAACCCTTTCGTAAATGTCGTAGACACATCGGACGGCAACCGGCTTTATGGCAGGACCAGATAAGCCGCCTCTCCTGTTGCCTAGGATGGGTTTGGCCGTTTCAATATCTATGGCCATCGCCTTAACAGCGTTTATGGCGGTTATGGCGTCCGCCCCAGCTTTAACGGCAGCTTCAGCTACTTCCGCAATGTCCACTACGTTGGGTGAAAGTTTAACGAAAACGGGCTTTTCGATGGCGCTCTTAACTTTTCTAACGACCTCAGCCATAACCTCCGGTTTCTGTCCAATTTCAACGCCTGTCTCCTTAACATGGGGACATGAAACGTTAAGCTCAACAGCGTCCGCCCCTGCTTTAACAGCCTTTTCAGCAACAGCTGCATATTCTTCGGCTGAAAAGCCGTAAACGCTCACTATTAAGGGGACATCCAAAACGTTTTTGGCTTCTCTAATGTCCCGGGTGAACTCTTCTATTCCCGGGTTTGGAAGTCCCATAGCGTTTATCAAACCACATGCAACCTGAACAACAGTCGGGTTCGCATAGCCGGTTCTAGGCTTTAAACCAACAGATTTCGTGACGACAGCTCCGGCGCCGCCCTCTACAACGCTTTTCAGAGTTTCAGCCGAATATCCCAGAATGCCGGAAGCCAGCATGGTGGGGTTTTTGAAGTTTAAACCCGCCAGGTTAACCCTTAAACGTTCACAGTTCAAACTTTTCACCGAGGGCTTCTGTTATCTTATAGCTTTCAATAGATAAACTTTCGTTCCGCAACGCTTCCGGAAAACTCTATAGAGGTTTGGACAAGTTTAAGGCGATGTTAGGCGTGTATGTTGTTGAGGTAGCTGTGAAAAGCCAAAAGGGGACCTGTACTTTTAGACACAAAGTTGGCGACAAAATAGTTTTTGACGGCAGATCTATTAGGGGCGACGTATGCTACAGCGCGCTAATGGTTTTGCTTCCAAAAGTTTACGCTATGCGCTTCGGCGCGGAGTTCCCATGGGCAGAAAATCGGGATGTAAAATACAATGCTTGCCCAGACCCGGACACCCCGTACACCCCGTTGTCTTTGAAATTCGCCGTGTAAGAGGGTAGGATACTGTTTCAGAATCCTTTATCTATTAAAGGCATGTAGATAGTATGTGTGCTGTCTGAGGAGTGATGATGAAGGCGACTATTATTCCGACATTGTTTGGCGTTTTAGCCTTCGACGAGTCGAATAGGCTTGTAGCAAATTCCCTTTTCCCTAAAAAGCCTGAAGAAGCCGCGAAGATCATACTGGAAATCGAGTTTGGGAAAACCGTCAAAGAGGTTGCGGATTTAATAAGCTACTTAAAAAACTTGGGGTACACGACTTTCGTCTTTGAAAACCCCACTTTAGCGGCTGACGTTATGAGGCGGTTCTCCGTGGCAACGGAGGTTCTGAAATCTTCTGAAGCTGGGCAGATTTTACGTTCCAACGTTGAAGCCTTCGCCTTGGAAACGGGCTTTGCAAAAGACTATGAGGATTTCAGGCGTTGGATGCACAGTGTTTCCATGGAACTGGCTAAGTTGAAGGTGAAAGGGGCTGTTGAGAAGAGAGATTTACTTGTAGCCCAGGCCATCCAGACCCTAGACGACGTGGACAAGACGATAAACCTGTTTATGAGTCGCCTCAGAGAGTGGTACGGCGTCCACTTCCCGGAACTTGACCGCCTACTAGAGAAGCATGAAACCTACGCCCGCTTAGTTGTGAACATTGGAAACCGCGAAGAGTTCACGGATGAAAGACTTGAAAGGGAAGGGTTACAGAGACAGAAAGCCGAACAAATAGCTAAAGCCGCCAAAACTTCCATGGGCGCAGACCTTTTAGAGAGGGATCTAGCCCAGATCCAGGCCTTAGGCCGAAGAGTGCTAGACTTGTACGATTTGAGGAAGTCTTTGGAGGGATATATTGACGAAGTCATGGAGGAGGTGGCTCCAAACATAAAGGCTTTGACGGGTGCCCTTCTAGGCGCACGTCTCATCGCTTTGGCTGGAGGCTTAACCAATCTAGCTAAGATGCCAGCCAGCACGTTGCAGGTGCTGGGCGCGGAGAAAGCCCTTTTCCGCTCGCTGAAAACCGGAACGAGGCCGCCTAAACACGGGATAATTTTTCAGCACCCATACCTGCATGAGGCGAAAAAGTGGCAGAGGGGGAAAATCGCAAGGGCTTTAGCTGGAAAACTGGCCATAGCCGCTAGGACAGACGCCTTTGGGGGGAGATTCATTGGCGAAGAGCTGAAAGCCGACCTTGAAAAACGGGTTGAGGAGATTAGACAAAAGTACGCTGAGCCACCGCTCAGATCGGCTGAAAAGAAGCCAAAACCAAAACGTGAAAAGAAGGAGTGGAAACGGAAGCGTGCACGTTAAACCCCACCCACGATTCCCACAAATCTACGTAGTCACACTTGACGATGGGACTGAAAAGCTAGCCACTAGAAACCTCGCGCTGGGCAGAACGGTCTACGGAGAAAAACTCGTAAGATTTGAGGGCATCGAATACCGCCTCTGGGACCCTTTCAGAAGCAAGCTCGCCGCCGCCATCCTGAAAGGCATTAAAACAGTTCCCATACAGCCTGGGCACCAAGTGCTATACCTAGGGGCAGCTTCAGGCACAACCGCTAGCCACGTTTCCGACATAGTGGGCGAAAAGGGCCATGTCTACTGCGTCGAGTTCGCGGCCAGAGCCCTAAGAGAACTCGTGAACAACGTCTGCCCATATAGGCTGAACATGACGCCTATACTGGAGGATGCCCGCTTCCCGGAAAAATACGCCCTGTTCATCCGCGGCAAGGTGGACAATATATATTGTGACATAGCCCAGCCGGAACAGGCAAAAATTCTAGCCGATAACGCCGACTTATACCTCAAAGACGGTAGGTGGATTATGTTGGCTGTGAAAGCCCAAAGCATAGACGTCACAAAAGAGCCTTCCGAAGTTTACAGGCGTGAGCTGAAGGTTCTTGAAAGCAGGGGATTCATCGTGGAAGATGTTGTGCACCTGGAACCCTATGACAAAGCCCACGCCATGATAGTTGCGAGGTTTAGGAGCTGAAAGCTTGTTAACTAAGGGAAGATGAGCATCTTTTCCCAAACAACGCTCACAGAAGTGTCAAATCTGCTTACTGAAATGTTAAGTTCCTCCAAAGCCTTCCTCAGGTTGTA
>CAZRXM010000043.1:0-9433 GCA_964604045.1 uncultured Candidatus Bathyarchaeia archaeon | reverse complement strand
AGTCTCCAATAAACTTTTCTACTACAAAGCCTTTACTAAAACAGTCAAACTAGAAAGGATAAGCTATGAACATTGAACAGCCGAGCACTATTCAAGCTGCATTTGAAAAATTGAAGACCATTGTCTCTGTCCACTTTCAAGTAGAAGATGCCTTAATAGATCGAGGTGTTCCAACCTTTTATCTGAAACAGCCTCAGGAGACTAAAGAGCCTTTTCTGCGGCTTCTTAGAGACTTAGACTCCATGGGTTTGACGGCTTTTTTGAGGAAAACCGAAGGTCGGCTTGTTCTTAAGATTTTCCAGAAGTCGCCGGTTAAGCCCAGCAACACGCTTATCAACTGGATACTGTTTTTTGCAACCATTGGAACTACTTTTATCACAGGGTACATTCTATCCGCCAACCTCGCAAGCATAGGCGGAGCCATAAACCCAATTCTCGGAGGCGTCATGTTCACAGCCGCAATAATGAGTGTGCTCGGAGCGCATGAAATGGGACACAAACTAACCGCCAACAAAGAGGGGATAGAGGCTACACCCCCATACTTTATACCGGGACCACCTCTCAACCTCGGTGGAGTAGGAACCTTCGGAGCCGTCATAGTCCAAAAATCCTTACCCTCGAACAAAGACACCCTATTTGATGTGGGTGCAAGCGGTCCAATAGTCGGCTTTATTGCAGCAACTATTGTGACCGCCATCGGATTAGCCATGTCATTGCCTGCTCCACCCGTTGAGGGCGCCGTTGAGCTACCGGTTCCATTAATGATGATTTTAGTCGGAGAGCTTCTCAGCTACTTCAAAATGATTCCCCGCCCAGCCCAGGGACAAACGTTGTACCTACATCCAGTGGGTTTTGCCGGTTGGGTTTGTATGCTTATCACGATGTTGAACCTTCTACCCGCAGCCATGTTGGACGGTGGACACATTGCCAGAGCCTCCGTCGGAGACAAAGTAAGGAATATTTTAACAGCGGCGTCGATCTTCCTGTTAGTTATAAGCAAATTCTGGCTTATGGCACTGTTCGTCTTATTCCTTTCGCTACAGAGGCATCCAGGCCCTTTGGACGACGTTTCAAAGCTCTCCCGCAAAAGGAAACTTTTAGCACTCGTTTTAATTGCAATCTTTATTTTGAGTTTTCCAATATTCTAGCCTAGTGAGGTTTCTGTGTTTTTGTTGAACGTTTCTGCAGAAACCTTTATTAAATATTCTTATTCCAGACAAAACTTGAGATCAAAATGAAAGGCATCACGATCCTAATAGTTTTCTTCACAATTTTCCTAGCGGCTTCACTTCTGATCCCTTCACCTATGTTTCCGGGGAACCTCCTCTTCACTCTTTTTGGTAACCTTTCATCCGCCTATATGGAGTGGATCAGCGCGATTTTCAATGCTGTTTTTTATGGGATCATCTTGTGGCTTGTTTTTGTCGCAGTAAGCCGTAGATTTGAGGAAGATTGAACAAAAGAAGGACTCCTAAAGCTCAGATAATTGGAGAAAACCCACAAGCCTTATGATGCTTCCACATTTCTTGCAGTGGAGAACCAGTTCAGCCAGTTCGGTATCCCTAACCACGGTGTCTACGATTTCATATATCTCGTCACTCTCGTCGTCTGGTGATATTGTCACCCCACATCTGGGGCATGGAAAAGCACCGTCTCCGTCTATCTTGGTCAGATCTATTGTGTAGACAGCGCCTGTATCCCTTTTAAACGCGGCTTTCTTCATCATTTGCTACGCCTTCCTTGTGTTATTGTTTCCCCATTCGCCATGACCATTAATTAACTATTGTGAATTAGTAATCCATATTAAACGTTCAGCTTTTAAGGCGAGGGTATTCCGGCCACTTTGGGAAAGGGAACAGCGTCCCAAATGTTTTCAAGCCCGCAGATGAACCTTGTCAGCCTTTCGACGCCTATACCGAAACCCGCGGAAGGTGGCACGCCAGCTTTCAACATATCCAAGTACCAACCGTACTGCGAGGGATCCTCATCGCTGCACAGCATCCTTTCAACAAGCCTTTCGTAACGGTGCTCTCTCTGGCCGCCTGAGATGGCTTCTCCGAAGCCTTCTGGATAAATTAAGTCGAAGTCTTCTAGAACGCCTAGGTTTTCCTCGCTTTCCATATAATAGAAGCCTCTTGCGGTGACTGGATAGTTCGTTATCCAGAAGGGTTCGCTGTGGATCTTTGATATGGCTTCTTCTGCCTCCCATGGGATTTCTTCGCCGTATTTAACGTGTATGCCCATATTTTCGAGGATTTCAAGGGCTTCCCTGTAAGTGTATCGCCTAAATGGTCTCTTAGGGACTTTCAGAGTCCCGTAGCGTTCTCCGAGCTCTTTGCGGCATTTTGCCTTCACGTCGGCTATGACGTAGCATAACATCCTTTCCCCCAAACTCATGACATCTTCGCATGTGGCATAGGCTACCTCAAGATCTATTTGCCTAAACTCTGTCAAGTGACGCCGCGTCCTCAAAGTTTCTGGGGGTTCAAGCCGAATGTTCGGGGAGAGAGCGAAAACCTTAGGCAAAACTGTTATTATCATTTGCTTGTATAGGATCATGCTACTCATTACTTTGAAGGGGACACCGTAATAGTCAATTGTGGCTTGTTTTGCACCTCTAATCCCTGGATCCGTAACGGGGCCTATAATGGGCGCCAGTATTTCGGTAAAACCCTCGCTTTTCAGGAAAGCCCTTATGGAGGATATGATCTCGTCTTGGACTTTGAAAACGTTGGTTAATCCGTTGTCCCTTATGGTTAGGTACCTTTTCTTCAGTTTCTCCGCGACTTCTATGGCGGGAAAGCTCATGAGATTTTAAGTGCTAAGGGGAATTATTAAATTTTTTATCTTAAGTTTTGCATTTTTCTCAAACAGATAACTATTTAAACACATTTCTCTGTAATTTTTATACATGAAGGCAAAACTTGATGAGAAGGATTTGGCTATACTGGCTTTACTGCAAGAAAACTGCGGTCTAACGGCTAGGGAGATTGCTCAAAAAATAGGTTCACCCATAACGACGGTTTTTGCCAAGATAAGGAGGATGGAGAAGCTTGGGGTAATAAAGCAGTACACGGCAATTTTAGACCACAAAAAACTGGGCTTCGGTGTGACAGCCTTTATCCTAGCATCCTTCTCCTACAGAGCCAACAAGGAGGGAGTGCCCCTATCGCAAAGAGCTATCGCTGAACAAATATCGAAGTTTCCGGAGGTCCAGGAGGTCCACATAATATCTGGAGATTGGGACATACTGATAAAGGTCAAGGAGAGAGACGTGGACGCTATTGGAAAGTTTGTCGTGGACAAGCTTCGCACTGTAAAGGGTATCGAAAAAACTTTGACCTGCATGGTTTTCGACACCCTAAAGGAGACGACAAACGTGCCCATAGAGATGAAGGGGCTAAAAAGGAAATTGCAGTAAATGCTTGCGCTTCAACCCATTATATGGCAAAGGTTTAGTATTGGAGTGCTGTAAAAACCAAACCTTTAGGGGTTTGCGGATGAAATACGACGTGGTGGTTGTGGGCGCAGGGACAGCGGGCTGTATAGCCGCAAAAACGGCCGCGGAGGCTGGATTGAAGGTTTGCGTTGTTGAAAGGAAGAGTCAAAAGGAGATAGGCAAGAAAATTTGCGGGGATGCTTTAGGCGAACATCACTTAAGGGCTTTAGGATTGAGTCCACCTCAACATGGTGAAATTGAACGGAGAATTGAGGGTGTTAGAATCTACTCGCCTGACTTAGAGACTGTCTTCACGGTTAGGCACGAGGATTTTTCCGGTTACTTGTTGAACCGGTGGCTTTTTGGGCAGTGGCTTTTAAAGCTGGCACTGGATGAGGGGATAGTTTTATACGACTCTACACTTTGTCTTAAACCCATCGTTGAAGGGGGGTATGTGGTTGGAGTTTCAGCTAGAAACTTGAAGACGAGCGAGAAAGTTCGGTTTGAAGGCAAGACCGTTGTGGACGCCAGCGGTTTTTTGGCGGTTGTTAGGCGGAAGCTTCCAAGAGAAATGATGATCGAAAATGAGATTTCAAAGGAGGACGTGGAAGCCTGCTACCGAGAGATAAGGCAGTTAAAACAGGAAAGCCCGGACAAAAGTTTTTGCGAAATCTACCTTAACCAGCAAGTCTCTCCAGGAGGTTACACGTGGATATTCTACAAAGGAGGCGCGAAAGTTAACGTTGGGCTAGGAGTATGCATGCGGAGCAACTTTCCAAACCCTAAGAGACAGCTTTACGAGCATGTTTTAACCAACCCCCTTTTTGAAGGATCACTTCTGTTGGATAGCGGCGCATGGTACGACCCCACTAGGCGCCCCCTTGACAACATGGTCGGAAACGGCGTGATTATCACGGGGGACGCTGCATGCCTTGTGAATCCAATCCATGGCGGCGGCATAGGGCCATCCATGCTGAGCGGCTATCTAGCTGGAAAAACCATAGTTGAAGCTTTGGAAAAGGGCGATGTCAGTCAAAGAGGGTTATGGGCTTACAACGTGAGGTACATGAAAGATTACGGCACTAAACAGGCAGGGCTTGACATCTTTAGGCTTTTACTCATAAAATGCAAGGACGAGGACCTAAATTATGGCATGAAATATCATTTGTTGACCGAAGAGGATGTATTGAAAGCAGGGTTAGGCGAAGACTTCAGTTTAAGGATAACGGAAACGGCCAAGCGGGTTTTCAGGGGGATTAGGCGTCTAGGCTTCTTAAACAAGTTGAGGATTACAGTTAACCTCATGAACAAGGTTAAGGCCCACTACAGAGACTATCCGAAAACTCCAGACGGTTTTGAAAGGTGGCGCTTGAAAACAGAGGCTCTTTTTAAGGAGGCTAGGTCAAAACTTTTAGAATAGGTAGAATTAACAATGCAAGTCGCAGTTTTAGCCACTGGTGGAAAGGATTCCACCCTAGCCCTTTATAAAGTTTTGAGGAGTGGATATGAGGTTAAGTGCCTAGTGAGCATGATCCCGCTTCGAGAGGACAGTTGGATGTTCCATTACCCAAACATGCATTTAATGAACTTATTTGCCGAAGCTGTGGGGCTTCCTCTCGTGAAGGGTGAAACTTCAGGAGTTAAAGAGGTAGAAGTTGAAGACTTGAAGAATACTGTAGCCAAACTTGACGTGGAGGGTTTAGTGTGCGGTGCAATAACATCTAACTACCAAAAGGTTAGGATAGAACAAATCTGCAGGCAGTTAAACCTTGAGTGTATAACGCCTCTTTGGCAGCAGGACCCATATAAAATTTTGGAGGAGATTCTAAACCTAAACTTTGAAGTCATCATCACAGGCGTTTACGCCCACGGGTTTTCGAAAAACTGGCTTGGGAGGAGGATTGATGCCGAGACTGTTAGGGCTCTAGCCGACCTAAATAGGCGGTTCGGCGTTTCCCTTGTCGGGGAAGGTGGCGAATATGAAACCCTCGTGCTTGACGCCCCATTCTTTAAAAGGAGGCTCAAGATCATTGAAGCGGAAACCGTTTGGAAGGGCCAAAGTGGGTATCTACTTGTTAAAAGGGCTGAGCTTGAGGATAAGCCGAAATAGGCGGTTTGCCCTTGGAAAAGTTTATTTTGTTGGCTTGTGAATGATTGAGAGCCGAACGGCGGACAAGTTCCGCTGGGATGTAACTGCAAGGTTGAACCATAAACTAATGCGGGGTGAGAAAAATGGCGTATAAGTATATTGCGGAAGCTTGGAAAAAGCCCGACGAATCCTACGTTGAGGAGTTGATGCGGCAGAGACTTGTGGAGTGGCGGAAACAGCCAGCAGTGGTGCGTATAGACAAGCCCACCCGTCTGGACAGAGCTAGGGCGCTTGGCTATAAGGCTAAGCAAGGTTTTGTGGTGGTTCGCGTTCGAGTGCGGAGGGGCGGACTGCGCAAGCAAAGACCTAGGTCGGGAAGAAGACCAAAGCGTATGGGCGTCAGAAAATACAAGCCAGCCAAAAGTTTGAGGCTAATTGCTGAAGAACGTGCCGCAAGAAAGTTTCCAAACCTTGAAGTCTTAAATTCCTACTGGGTTGGTGAGGACGGACGCTACAAGTGGTTCGAAGTTATAATGGTTGACCCGAACCATCCAGCCATAAAGTCGGACAAGGACATAAACTGGATATGCCAGAAACAGCACAAAGGCCGCGTCTTCAGAGGACTCACAAGTGCTGGTAAGAAGGTTAGGGGACTGCGAAAGAAAGGCCGAGGGGCGGAAAAAGTTAGGCCGAGCAGAAAGGCGGCTAGAGAAGATTAAAGGGGGCTTCCTAAATGGAGTCTCTTAAACCCGTGGTTTTCAAGAAAGGTGGAGAGCAACGGTTTGGAAAAGGTTTCAGTTTAGGCGAACTGAAAGCCGCTGGGTTGAATCCTAAACAAGCCGTGAAACTTAGAATTCCGGTAGACGTCAGAAGAAAAACAGCTCATGAAGAAAACATTGAGAAACTTAGGAGATTTTTAGAAGAAATTAGGGAGAACGTGAAATCCGAGTTGGAGAAAACTGCGAGGAAGGCTAATGGAAAGCTAAAAGAGGCGGAAAAGGGAAAGTAGTGAAACGTGATGGTGTTTTGGCTTCTAAAACTCCAGCGGCCTACGTTGAGATAAGGGTGTTCGCCCACGCAACAGAGGATGAAGAAAAAGTACTAGCAGCTGTGAGGAACACTCTCCCACCTCAAGTCTCTGAAAACATAACCTTCAAAAAGTCGAAACTAACGGGGCATTATGGAAACCCCATAGTGCTTTTTGAGGCGAAAGTAAAGGATAGGGAACACGTAAAAGCTTTCTTGGAGAAGCTTGCATATTCGCTAAGCAGCTTAGATAAGGAAGTTCTGGCCGGTGAAATTGAACAGCACGTCGACAAAGGATGTTTGTATCTCAGGCTGGATAAGCAGTCAGCCTACGTGAATGAGACCAGGCTCTGCACGACGGACCCAATCCATTTTCGAATACATTTTAAGAGAGTGAACCCGAAGGAGATAGCCGCTTTCTGCAGGGAAATTGGGTTAATTCCATGAAACGCCGTTTCGCAGACATGCACTTGCAGCCAAAGCTAAGCGACGCTGAACAAACAGGAAACATACTGAGAAAGGCTTCTGAACTCGGCTATCGTCTGGTAGCCGTGCCACTTCCGATTGTTTCAATGGACGTTTTCGCCAAAAAATTGATGGCAACATGCCAAGAAGCCAAAATCGATTTTGCAACTCGCCTCGACCTAAGGCCTAAAACAGCCAAAGAACTCTTACATCAGCTGAGAAAATTCCGGAGAAAAGTTGAGGTGATCGCCGTAGTTTGCGAGTCAAAAGAGGTAGCGCGGCAAGCCGCAAAAGATCACAGAGTTGACCTCATAAACTTCCCAGCGACAGACCCGCGTGGAAGGTTTTTTGACAAAGCTGAGGCTGAACTTGCCTCCGGCAGTCTTGCAGCTCTCGAAATTGACGTAAAGCCCATATTAACGTTGAAAAGCCCCGCTAGAATTAGGTTTTTAGCAGCTTTAAGGAGGGAGATCACCATAGCTGAAAACTACCACGTGCCAGTAGTGATTTCAAGCGGTGCAACAAACCCGTTGCAGATGCGGAAACCCATGGAAATGGCGGCTTTAGCTTCTCTTTTCGACATGGATAAACCAAAAGCCCTACAAGCAGTTTCTACGACGCCCTTTTCCATAGTTGAAAGAAACCGGGAGAAGCTAAGTCCAAACTTCGTTGCGCCAGGCATCCGCGTAATACGCCGGGGTGATTGTCCATGAAAGAGAAGACTAGGCGCAGATATCTAGCTTTGAAAATTGATTCAGATCAAAAGTTTAGTCAAAAGGAATTTATGAACGCTGTTTGGGAAGCTGTTTTAAGGCTTTATGGCGAATACGGTGCCAGCAAAATGGGTCTCGCCCTCATTAACTTTAACCCTGAAGAGGGGTGGGCTGTAACCCGTGTCGCTCACACCGAGGTTGAAAAGTTCAGGGCAGCCGTAGCTTCCATAACTGAGATAGCCAATAAGCCAGTGGCGGTGCATGTTCTCATGGTTTCCGGAACGCTTAGGGCGCTCTATAGGAAAGCCAGAACATTAGGTTTTAAACCATAATATATTAATTGTACAGTCATGCTTATTATCTGGGGGATGATGACGCCGTCCCAGTCTGATGGACGCGATATGAGGAGCTCATGACGGGCAGACCCCATTTATCCCCCTCCCCTAGCTTATAGGCGAAGTTTTTGTCTCTTTCCTCTTCCTTTTCAGCCCGAGAGATGTTGCCAGAACCATTCCCGTGAGAAAGCCGCCTACATGCGCCCAATAAGCTATAGTGCTGCCCACCTCAAACAACCCATAGAGCCATTGGAGCAGAAACCAGAACCCTAGGAAAAGAATGGCTGGTATAGGCAGTTTGAGGTAGGCCACCACTGTTAGGATTCTTGCTTTAGGAAACAACACGAAATAGGCGCCTAAAACCCCTGAGGTTGCTCCGGAAGCCCCTACAACGCCGACATTAAAGTCGATTGGATAAGTTAAGCCAAGGTTTAAGCTGAGTATGTGAGTAAAAGCCGCCGCTAAGCCGCATGTGACATAGAAAACCATGTAGCCTCCGTGGCCGAAAACATCTTCGACGTTGTCTCCGAAAATGTATAGGTAAAGCATGTTGCCCAGCAAATGCAGCCAGCGTGCATAAACATTGACGTTATTAGTGTGTAAAGCTTCTGGCCATGCATAACCTCCTTGGGAATCATGGTGAACTTGTCCTCTATTTGACTCGCAATTTTTGCCGAGAAGAAAATTTCCATAGCTGACAGCCAATAAACCAGAAATACAGCTATGTTAATGATTATCAGCATGCGGTTTACATGCGGCGTACTCAATGGACGGTTAAAGTCCTTTATTGGAAGCAATCCAGCTGAACCCTTTAAGCATTCACATGCCAACATTTAACGTTAGCGGATGCCTTTAAGTTAAGCAATCAATTATTTTGCTGCAAGTCAAACATTCATCAGGTATAGGCATGTTTCTTGGACGCTTCTTTAAGAAACCGAAAAAGTGCGAACAAACGTTTTCCTCAAACCCACTAGAAACCTTCCGCGACTCTGAATCTTTTTCGCTTTTTCTCTTAACCTCTGAGGGTGATGCTTCCATAATTTTTGCCAAACATCGGGGACAAGCGTAGTAAGTCTTTGAAAGATCGCCGCAGGAAATTGTTGCCAAAACGGGCTTCTCAAAGGTCTTTCCACATTCACTGCACGTTAAACCATCCATACTTAACCTTTCAAGAGACAAGCTTGCTCCATATTTTGTGGATATCATGCTATACAGCCTCTGTGTATTCCGAATCTTAATATTTAATAAACTTTTTTGAACAAATGTGCAACACAAAAACACATCCTCAAAGTGGGCCGGGCCGGATTTGAACCGGCGACCTTCGCCGCGTGAGGGCGACGTCCTAGCCAGCTAGACTACCGGCCCA
>CAZRXM010000042.1:0-9437 GCA_964604045.1 uncultured Candidatus Bathyarchaeia archaeon | reverse complement strand
GGCTCTGAGCCTCGGGCGCTCGGGACCCCGGTTCAAATCCGGGCAGCCCCACCACGCTTCAAGCATAGCTTTAAACCATGATTCGTGCATATTTTGGTGGAGAGCCTTTTGTCTGAAGGTGGCTCGGGTGGGCGCAGAAAGCCTAGGCTTTTTGATACGCCAGAATGTAGAGGTTGCGAGTTTAAGAATAGTCGGTATTGTTGGAGCCAGTGCCCCTATAATGTTTGGAGGAAGTGTTAACGCAAACTTGTTAAGCGCCACCACCTTTATATCGGGCGACTGCGAGGGTGTCCTCCATGGGGTGGGAGTACACTTTAAAAGTTGACCGAAAATTCGTTGCGGTTCTTTTTCTCGTAGCTTTGGCTTTGGGCGGAGGCTTTTCGCTGGCATATTGGAGTTTAATGGCTAAACTGAACGCTTTGCGGGATGAATACGCGAACGTTTCAGCCCAGCTTGAAAGCCTCCAAACCTTGATCGAGCAGCTTCGTTACGGGCAAAAACTCAACTTGACAGCCGTCCAAATATACAACATGACGAGGAACTCTGTGATTTTGGTTGTGGCTGGATCAAAGTCGGGTTCAGGTTTCGTTTACAAGGTCGGCGCAGAAGGCAAAGGATACATGGTCACAAACTATCATGTTGTAGAGGGTTCTGAAAGCAACGTTAAAGTGACGTTTTTCATAGATGGTAAACCCGTCCAGTTTGATGCGGCGGTTAAGGGCAAGGATGTTTACAGCGACATAGCTGTCCTAGAGGTTCAAAGCATTCCACGGGAGGCGAAGCCGCTGCTTGTGGGCGATTCCACAAAACTTCTAGTGGGTGAACCCGTCTACGCCATAGGAAACCCCTTCGGCTTAGAGGGATCCATGACCGCTGGAATAGTTAGCCAGCTTGGCAGGGTTTTAAGGCTAAGCGAATTAGGTGTGCCGGAACCTTGGGGGTCATACTCCATAGTCGACATAATTCAGTTTGACGCCGCCGTAAACCCGGGCAACTCCGGCGGACCGCTGCTTAACAGCTTGGGCCAGGTGGTGGGCGTAACCTTTGCCATAGAAACAACGGAGGAGGTGAAGGCTTTCATAGGCATAGGCTACGCCATCCCATCCATAATAATGCGGAGGGTTGCCGAAGCCATCATCGAGAACGGTACGTATGCCCATCCATACATGGGTGTTGTATGCGACCCAAACTATGTGGGCGGAGTACTTATAAGCGATGTTACAAAACACAGCCCCGCCGACAGGGCTGGTTTAAAAGTTGGCGACATAATCGTTAAGGTCGACAACCGCATGGTCTACCGATTCGAAGATATGGTGATATATCTTGAACGATACAAAAGCCCCGGGGACACTATAACCTTGGAGGTTAAAAGGGGTTCTGAAACCTTAACCATACTGTTAACCCTTGAAAAACGCCCGGTTTGAAAGGAGTGACTGTTTAAAACTTTTGGGTTAGGGTTGCTAAAGTTAAAGCAGCCGCCGTTGCAATAGCAACCGTGAAGAGCAGGCTTGGCGAGATGCCGTAGAGGATCCCCCCAAAGTAGGGAGCAAGTATTGAGGCGAACATACTTACCGTTTGGGGTATGGAAACCCATTTGGCTCTCATATGCTCTGGAGCCATAGGGCCCACCACCGCGCTCATTATAGACCACGTTGTGTAGGATGCGCCTATCAGAAAGAAAGCAAGCGTCAGAAGGCAAAGGTTTCCCGTCAAGAGCATGATGGTTAGGGATATGCTGGAAAGCGCCATTAGAATGGCTAGGGCGATCCTCTTACCATACTTGTCTCCAAACTTGCCTAGGGTTATTCCAAGAACAGCTGAGCCAGCGAAGGATACGGAGCCCAAGAAACCTATCTCAAAATCTCCGTAGCCGTGTGCGTCGGCGAGGAACTTCGGCACGAAGGGGCGGAACATGGTTAAAGAAAACATTGTGGCTGCGAAGAAGGCTGAAACAGTCGCCAGCCTCCGGTTTCTCATAAGCTGCGTGGTTGAAAGCCTTTCCTCCAGCTTGCTTTCCGGTTTTTTAGCGTACTGGCTGCTGATTAAGGTTAGGATTACCGTTGCCAAGGCGTACAATGTGAAGGATGTGAGGAAGACCGTTTGCATGCCGAGTTTTCCAGCCATATAGCCGCCGACGGCTGGCGCGAAAATGTAGCCAAGGGACCAGGCTGAGGATATGATTGTGAAGGTTAGTGTGAGCTGGTTTTCGTCGGCCGCCGTCACAATGTAAGCTGTGCTTGTGGGTCCTCCGAGCCAAAAACCCCAGAGAATCATTCCCGGGATCATTTGAACCCAGTTTTTTGAAATGGAGAAAATTAAAGGCGCTGGAAGCCATGCAATCCACCCGGCTATCATAATCTTCTTCCTGTCATATTTGTCGGCGAGCACCCCCGCGACTAAAAGCGTTAAGGCAGCTGTCAAGCTTGTTAGGGCGTATAGTATGCCGACTTCCACGGAGCTTGCCCCTAGATTTTCCGCCACATAGTAAGGCAGAAGGTAAGCGTAAAGGCCGTCTCCGAAGGCGCCTACAAGGTTTGAGGCGAAAATCAGTTTTAGGTCTGTGTTCAGAACCTTAAAAATTGAGCCGAGCTGCGGAGGCTTCGGGGGCTGCTTTGTTTTCACTGGGAAATTCGCCTTCTCAGTGCTGCGCTTTACACAAGTAAGCGTCCGGTGGATTATTAGCCTTACATGGAAAACGCGGAGACCAGTGGGGCATGTTTATGTTCTCCTATCGATTATGTCTAGAACGTCTGGTCCTGTGCCGATTAAAACTACGGGTACGCCTAATTGCCGTTCAACCTCCGCAACGAAGTTTTTAGCCCCTTTTGGCAAATCGTCATAGCGCCTAACACCCTTACACTCTGGATATAAAGCGTCCAGTTTTGTCAAAGCCAGTTGGGTTGCACCGTTCACCATTATAGCCCTCTTTGCGATTTCAAAGTTGAAGGGGGCTGAACGCCTTTCGCGACCCGTTCCAGCCGCAATCTCAAACCAACCGCGTTTGACGGCTTCCTCCTTTGGAATTTCACCAGGCAATGGTCCGGCTCCAACGCGGGTCATGAAAGACTTAAAAACCACGAGGACCTCGTCAACCTTTGTGGGTCCAACACCTGCCTCGGAGCAGACGGCTGAAGCGCTTGTGTCCCTTCCAGTTACGTATGGGTATGTCCCGTGAAAAAGGGAGAGCATGAGCCCCTGGGTTCCTTCGAGGATAACTTTTTTGCCCGAGTCTATGGCGTTGTTGACCTCCAACGCCACGTCGGTTAGGTAGGGCTGTAGCTCAGGGATATCTTTGGCCAGTTTAGCTGTTCTGCGGACACGTTCCTCTATGGCGGGTCCAACGCCCCACCCTGTTGTGCCTATGCCCCTCAAATGGGCGCTTGTCCTGTCCTGTTCAGCGTGCTTCTCCTCTATTATCGAGACTTGGCGGTCTACGCCTATGCGGCTTTTAACGTTTGTCAACTCCACTTCTTCTAGGAACTTTGCAACGTGGACGTTTGCCCCAGCACCTATGAGGAGGCGGCACTTTTCATATACAAAGCATGATGGAACCATGTGGAGGGCGTAACGTTTCCCCTCAAAACATACCGTGTGCGCCGCGTTAACGGAGCCAACCCTCACGCAGACGTCAACCTTATCCTTTAAAGCCATGTAGGAAACTATTTTCCCCTTCCCCTCGTCGCCCCAGAAACCGCCAACTACAACGGTGCACGGCATTTAGACCACAGCTTTAGAGAAATATCTAACCCAATTTAAGGCTATTTGTGGTATTTATGTCAAAGCGGCTTAATCAACTTCCTCGGCTAGTGTCGGCCCCTATCAAGTTGAGGTCTAGAAGCTTGACCCAAGCAATGTTCCTTAAAGGTATCTGGAGGGCTGAAGTTTTCCCGTAGGGGACGCATCTCACATAGACTTCGCCTTTCAATGTGTCTTTGCGGATTTCATCCACCCGCACGTTAACTATGACCGAGCCGTCTTTAAGGTGGAGGTTAACGTTTTTTCCCAGAAAGGATTTAGCCACGTTCAAGTTTAAGCTATCCACGACCCTTTCGCCCCTCCCACTCCTTGTCGGCCATCTTACTCCAGCAACGCCTACAAATGGGGAGTTTTTCGCCCTTGAAGAGTATGTAAACCCCGATGTCATCGCTTTGCAGTTCTTATCCCATGGGTTTCTGCAATGCTCCATAGCCATGCACCATGCTGATGACTGTTTCCAGCTCGACTTCTTTAAAAGCCATGCTGTGGAACTAAAGTTTCAAACCGTGGAGAGAGATGAGTTAAAGTGAAAGGAGAAAGGGGTTATGAAAGCGCAAGAATTTCAGGCGAAATCTTCTCCTTTGTGACTGTTAAAAGTCCAACTGTTGGCTTTGTTATGAAAGGTGGAACCGGATTGGTGGGGCTTCCTGGGTTTATGAATAGGATTTCGCCTTCCCATTTTATGTTAGCGTGGTGGGTGTGTCCGTAAACAAGCACGTGGAAGCCGTTTTGTTTAGCTATCTCCCGCATTTTTCCCATGCCGAAAAGGGTTCCCGGATCGTGCATAACCCCGATCTTCCAGTCAAAAACCTTCAAAGAGTTTATTTTTGGCAGTTTTCCACGGATTTCAGGCCCATCCATATTTCCATAAACGGCCAGAACAGGTGCAATCTGCTCTAAAGCGTCTATAACCGATAAATCAACAAGGTCGCCTGCATGTATGATGTAGTCAACCTTCTCAAAAACCTCAAAAACTTTCTTAGGGATCTCCCTTGCACGGACGGGTACATGGGTGTCTGAAATCAAGCCGACGATTTTTGTAGAACCCTTCTCCTGTTTTTGGGCTGTCTCCTGCCTAAGCATTTGCAGGCCCCTTTCCGCCTTATCATTGGCTGGATTGATAAATAAGGTTTAAACCACTTCAGTGTCTCGAAACGAAAGGGTTGCCCTTCACGTAAAACCTCAATTTTTGCGGTAGATCTGCCTTAACGCCTATTCTGTGGGAGACGCAAACCTCAAAGCTTTCCATCAAGCCTCCCTCAACAATGGTTAGGTCGCTGTGGCTGTGGGTGACGTCAAAACCATTCAAATCCTTCGTTATGGCCAAGGCTTTAGTCAACCTTCCCGGCCCGCTGGTTAATGCCTTAAGGTTTTCGGTCCCCCTATTCTTTTTCATGACTTCAATCCCTTGAAGTGGTTCCAGCGCCCTTATCAGAACTGCGCCGACTTCACCCTTCGGGTGGGCTACAATGTTTAGGAGCCAGTTTCCATGAACCATGTAGATGAATGTTTTTCCAGCCTCCCGAAACATGGGCTCGTTGAAGGTTTTCCGCCCCATATAGGCTTTCGAGGCCGGATCGTTTTCGCCGTAATAGGCCTCAGTTTCAACTATTTTACCGCTTAGAACGTGGTTTGTTAAACGTCTAACAAGAATTTTTCCAAGAAGCTCCCTCGCCACTGTGGCGGGGTCCCTCTCGTAAAAGCTTCTGGGCAAGGTTTCCATGGCCGCTGAATCTTTCACGTTAGAATTTAAATCCTTTAAACTTTAAACTATTTTTTGGTGAAGTGGATTGATCGAAGCCTACGATTTCGGCGTGATGGTGATCAACGGGAAACGCTACACAAGCGACTTGATAGTTTTTCCAGGGAAAGTTTTGAGCGGATGGTGGAGGAGGGAGGGCCACCAACTTTGCGTAGAAGATTTAAGAGAGGTTCTCTCCGCGACACCTCCCCCAGAGGTTTTGGTGGTTGGCACAGGCTATTCAGGACTTGTTAGGATTTTGCCCGAGGTTGAAAGAGTCTTAAAAGAGCGGGGGATAAGGCTCATAGCCCAACCCACCCGGGAAGCATACAAAACCTTTAACGAGCTTTTGAAGGCTGGCAAAAGGGTTGTGGGCGCCTTCCATCTGACTTGCTAACGGCGCCTGCACAGCAAAGTCTTAAATCGCCTTGATCACAGATTGAAGACCGAGCGTGAAACTCGTGGGCGTCAAGCTTCTGGATGAAATCGAAGGAGAGATTACGGCCCTCCTAAGCGATTTGATAAGGATAAACACCACAAACCCGCCTGGAAATGAAACTCCCGCAGCCAAATATTTGGCTGAAACCCTGGAAAGGGAAGGGCTTGAATGCGAGGTTTTGGAGTCCGCCCCGGGAAGGGGGAACCTAATAACCCGTTTGAAGGGAACTGGTGAGAAGCCAAGCCTGCTTCTGCTCAGCCACTTGGACGTGGTGGCCGCCAACCCAAAAGAGTGGAGCGTCGATCCATTTTCCGGACTTGTTAAGGACGGTTTTGTCTGGGGGAGGGGCGCCATGGACATGAAATCCATGACTGCCATAGAGGTCATGGTTATGAAGCTTTTGAAACGCAGAGGCGTCAAACTTAAGGGCGATGTTATACTGGCGGCGACGGCCGACGAGGAAAGGGGTGGAGAATACGGCGCAGGCTGGCTTGTCAAAAACTACCCAGAGAAAGTTAGGGCAGACTACGTTATAAACGAGGGTGGAGGTCAAGCTGTCCCGGTGGACGGCAAAAACGTTTTCACTATCCAGACAGCCGAGAAGGGCATTTTATGGTTTAAGGTTAAGGCTAAAGGAAGGCCGGGCCATGGTTCAGTGCCAGGCGCTGCTGACAACGCCATCCTCCGCATGGGAAGGGTTGTAGACAGGCTTGGCAATCACCGTGCAGAAGTTGTGCTAACGCCAACGGTCAGGGAATTTTTGGAGGTGATGGCTAGAGAAAACAGGGAGGCGGGGGAAACCCTTGGGCTTCTTCTTCAAAACCCATCCGGAGCCGACGAGGTTTTGGACAAGCTGGCCCAGAAGGATAAGGGTATGGCTGAAGAGCTTCGCGCTATGTTGAGGATGACCATAACCCCAACCATAATCCACGGCGGTGTGAAGGAGAACATAATCCCATCGGAATGTGAAGCCGTCTTCGACTGCAGAATTCTTCCGGGGCAAACCCCCGAAACGGCGCTGAACTATGTGAAAGGGCTCTTGGAGGATATAGGCCTAGACAAGCTTGACTTTGAAATAATCCAAGCCAACGAGCCTTCAGAGTCGCCCACAAACACGCCGCTCTACAGGCTTATGGTAGGAACCCTAAAAGAGTTTGACCCAAACTGCGCCGTAACCCCAATACTGCTGACCGGTGGAACAGACTCGAGGTTTTTCAGGAAAATGGGCGCCGTGTGCTACGGCTTCCAGCCAGCCTTGTCAGATCTTCCATACGGCGAAATCCTGAAAATGGTTCACGGTGTGGACGAACGCATATCAATAAGGAACCTCGTGTTCGGATCAAGCGTCCTATACCATGTCGTCGAAAAATTCCTAACCTAAGCCATAGCTTTCAAGCCTTGTTTAATATTTTCCACCTCTTTCGGGCTGAAATTTATAAATAGGAGCGTTAATGTTTACGTTTATCCCTAGAAACTTGGAGGTAAACATATGCCGGCGATTGAAGTTGGCAGGATATGCGTAAAGCTCTGCGGTAGAGAAGCAGGCAGAAAATGTGTAATTGTGGATATTATAGACAAGAACTTCGTGCTTGTCACGGGGCCGAAAAGTGTTACGGGTGTTAAGAGGCGAAGGGCTAACATAAACCACCTTGAGCCTTTAGCAGAGAAAATCGACATTAAACGCGGGGCCTCCGACGAGGAGGTTGTCGAAGCCTTAAAGGCTAGGGCCCTTCTGGAGGCTATGGCTAAGCCCGTTAAGCCAGTTTTAGCCAGAGCCTAACAATTGTTATTAGGGTCAGCCCACTTTTCTAAAGTTTGAGGTGTACTGTTTCAGATGCCTAGGACACCCGCTCCATGGATGACTGAACGTCAGCTCTTGGTGAAGGCTGAAAGCAAAACAAACCCAAAGTACGGCTGCAAACCTGAAGATCGTCCAGCAAAAGACTACATTAGGTTCGGCGTTATAAACCTTGACAAGCCGGCGGGCCCCACAAGCCACGAGGTGGCGGCCTGGGTTAAACGCATCATAGGCGTGGAACACGTCGGCCACGGTGGGACCCTAGAAACCCTCTAGGCGAGTTGAGGTTTAGGGAAATCCCAACGTGACCGGCGTTCTCCCAGTAGCCCTTGAAGAGTCGAGGAAGGTAGTGCAAGCTCTGCTTCTAAGCGGAAAGGAGTACGTCTGCATCATGAAGCTTCACGGCGATGTCTCGGAGGAACGTGTCAGAGAAGTTCTCGTAGAGTTTGAAGACCTAATTTACCAGCGGCCCCCTCTAAGGGCTTCAGTGAAACGGCAGCTCCGTACGAGGAGAATCTACTACATAGACTTCCTCGAAATGGATGGGCGGAACGTGCTTTTCAAGGTTGGATGTGAGGGCGGCACATACATCCGCAAACTTTGCCACGACATAGGCGAGGTTCTGGGCTGCGGCGCCCACATGCAGGAGCTTCGCAGAACAAGGGCTGGCCCCTTCGTCGAAAATGAGGGCCTTGTGACATTGCATGATGTAGCCTACTGGTTTGACCGTTGGCGGGAAACAGGCGACGACTCCATCCTCAGGAAGTTCATTCAACCTATGGAGAAGGCTCTGGCACTTTTGCCGAAAATCTATGTGAAGGACTCCGCCGTGGACGCCCTATGCCATGGCGCAAGCCTAACCGCTCCTGGAGTGGCTTCCCTTGAGACTGGCATAAAAGCCGGGTCCATGGTGGCCGTCCTAACGTTGAAGGGTGAAGCCGTAGCCCTGGCGGAGGCTCAAGCCTCCACGGAGGAGATTCTGGACATTGCTCATGGAGTTGTTGCGAGGGTTAAACGCGTCCTAATGCCCAGAGGCACCTATCCCAAAGGTTGGAAGAGCGGCGAACTATGACCAGCATAAACCACTATTTCTCGGAAAAACCAAAAGCGAAACCCCGTTACAGGCTTATTCAGGCTTTTCTCCGCGGGAAAACTTTCAAGTTCCTAACAGCCTCAGGAGTTTTCTCTAAGAAACGCGTGGATCTAGGCACAAAGCTTCTGATAGAGTCGATGGTTCTGCCCGAAAGCGGCTTGGTCTTGGACGTGGGATGCGGTTACGGCGCCATAGGAATAGCAGCCGCCTCGCTTAATCCGAAGCTTCACGTAGTCATGGTGGACATAAACGAGCGTGCAGTAAAACTTGCAAGGCGAAACATCGAACTCAACAAGGTTCACAACGCCGAAGTCAGGCGGGGCAACCTCTACGAACCAGTTAAAGGCTTAACTTTTAACTGCATCCTCTCAAACCCGCCTGTAAGCGCCGGACTAGCCATAGTCAAAGCCATAATAACCGAAGCACCCAAACACATGGCTGAAAAAGCCACACTCCAAATGGTTTTAAGGTCGAAAGTAGGCGGAAAAAGAATACAGCAAATATTCCAAGAAACCTTCGGAAACTGCACAATACTAGCCAGAGAAAGCGGCTACAGAGTCCTAATGGCCCAAAAACACGAAAACACGACATAAAAAGATAATTACAAGGA
>CAZRXM010000041.1:0-9551 GCA_964604045.1 uncultured Candidatus Bathyarchaeia archaeon | reverse complement strand
TGCCGGCCATAGGGCGCGGGACCCACCCGATCCCATTCCGAACTCGGAAGTTAAACCGCGCTCCGTTCCCGGCAGTAGTGTGGTCTTCGGCCACGCGAACCCGGGAAAGCCGGCAGCCCCATTTCACCTGTTGATTTTGGGCGGATTCATCCGTGTGCACGGCGTATTTTAAATAGCAGAGTGTGGATTGTTCGTCACTTTACATCGCATAGTTTCGTGTTTGAGGCTTCGGCATGTGGGAGTGGCTTTTACCCCTTTTTGGCTTTTAGTAAGCATGGTTGCTGCATTAACAGGCGTCGACGGTGGAATTTCATCGTTCCCTTGTTGACGCTTCTTTATGGTTTTGAGCCCGTGGCGGCTGTTGGCACGAGCTGGTAACCCTCATAATCACCTCGCTGGCTTCCTCGGCGAACTATTTGAGGCAGAAACGCATCTATGTAAGGTCTGGACTTGTTTTGGCACGTGCCACAACCCCTGAGGGGGATATGTGGGCGCTGCTATTACGGCTATCCCTTAGTGAAGATGTGGCTTTGGCTGATCTTTGAAGTCTTCCTGATCCTGGTAACGTTCCAGATGGCCCATAAAGCTTTAAAGGAGGTGCCCATGAAAGCCTCAGCGACTTTTGACTCGGCTTTTAAAAAGCCCTTTTCAAAAAGCGGATGCTCCTGGGCTTTTTCTAAGCTTTCTTGGAGGAGTTTCCTCTGGACTTTTGGGAGTAGGCGGCGGGGTTGTCCTAGTTCCAGTCATGTGCCATGCGCTTGGTTTTCCAATCCACTTTGCAATCCCACCTCCATGTTCATCATGGTTTTCACGTAATATCCGGCGTTGTTAACCACATGCAGCGGGAAACGTCCAAACATTGTATGCCGTCTGCCTCGGCTTAGGCGCCGTCGCCGGCGCCCAGCTTGAGCCTACACAGGTGGGAAACTGTTAAGCAGAAGCCTAAGCCTCGTGTTCGCCGCATGCTTGTGGTGGCCAGCGTGAACATGATTTTGAAAAACCTGCGGAGCATTTAGTCGAGTGTCTAGATTTTGCATACTTACTTGGAATATCTTAAAGCTTATAACCGAGATTTTGCTAGTTTCACGGAAGGTGATTTAGTGAACATAACAGTTATGCTGTTGGCTTCATTGGCTATGATGCAAAGCTGGCTGTTTCAGGTGCCGGGTGAATTGTTTTCCCAGATAGCGTGGATTATCTTCATAATTATGATGCTCATTTCCATGTTTTACGGACAGAGAATTCAGCTTCGCATATGGCTTAACGAGATTGAAAGCTCCCTATACAAGCTTAAGTATTTGAGGGATGAGGGGCGGAGAATAGCCATAGAAGCCATCAAGGAGGTTGGGAAGCCTCAAATAGACCCCACACCAAGGGTTGACCGTTTCCTAGAATATTTCACCATCTACCCCCAAAGCCTCGACCCCGTGGGAATTGTATGGAAGCTTGAGCACATTCTGGATGTTCGGGACACCCGTTTTAAGGATGAGGTTAAGCTTTTGGCGCCCTCCGCCGACGAAACCCAGATAAACAATTTGGAGAACACGCTTGAGGCTGCTATGGTGCTAAACTACATTTACAAGGTTATAAGACACTACTTTCTACTTGGCAAGAAAACTTTGAGCCTTTACATTATAATGCAGATCCAAATGATACTGCCCCTTGTAATGCGGGAGGCTGAAGCATACGCCAGCGCCCTCAAGGCATTTGCCTATGGACAGCCAATAGGCGACGGCGTCGGCGCCCTCGTGGCCGCCAAGCTTATGCACGGTTACCCGGTTAGGAAGGTTCCTAAAGACTGCGTTGTTGCAACTGTTCCAATAGAGGGGAGAACAGCCTACGTCATAAAAGCCGAAGGGCCCGGTGGAAATGTGGGCAAGCCCGGAGACGCTATTAAAACGATTATAGAGGAAAACGAAGGCAAAATTGCCAACATAATAATGATTGACGCTGCCCTAAAGCTTGAAGGCGAAGAGGTTGGCGAGGTAGCTGACGGCGTAGGCGCAGCCATCGGAGGTCCGGGGGTGGACCAGTTTAAGATTGAAGAAACCATTTTGAAATATCGCATACCAATAAATGCGGTGATAATTAAGGAGGATATCGGCGACGCGGTTTCGCCCATGAGAAGGGAAATTTTCGAGGCTGCGGACAAGGCCATCGAGAGAATCAAGCAGCTTATAGTGGAAAGAACTAAGGAAGGCGACAAGGTTATTATTTGCGGCGTTGGCAACACAATAGGGATAGGACAGTAAGCGAGGAAAATACCTTGAGCCAAAACTCTTCCGAACAGCAGTCGGCTGTGAAAGTTTCACCATTCGTCTTGATGGCAATATTCATAACCCTAGTTATAGCCGTCATGGCTTTAGCCAATTCGCTTCAGTTCTATCTTTCAGGCGAACATGAAGTTGCCATGGTTCTGCTGCTTGTTGGCTTCATAGGTGTGGCGGCGGGCACATACATGCTTTTCCAGCTGAGGCAGCGGTTGATACGTTTAAGAATCGAGCTGCCGCCTATAACGACGACCATCGAGTGTAGAAAATGCGGCTTCAAAACAGTCAGGGAGTTCCAACGCGGCGACTACATATTTAAAGAGGTGGACGTCTGCCAGAAGTGCAATGAGAAAATGTTGATAACCGCTATTTACAGAGAGGTTCGAGAGAAGGGTAAGCCTTCCTTCCCCTTTTAGGTTAGAACCAAACAGCCGTCTTCAACAATTAGAACCGTGTGTTCCGCTTGAGCTACGGGTTTTCCGCTAGCTTCGACGAAAACGGGGTAGCCCACAACAGCCTTTGAAACAAGGAGCTCGCGAAAAGCCTCCCGATAATGTTCTTGGGGTACAACGTCCTGAAGCCACCTTTCAGCGAATGGCAAAGTCCTAAAGTTTTCCTCAATGTATGCGAGGAGCTTTTTAGCGTAGGGGTTTTTTAGAGGCTTCTGTTTCACAAAACGGAATATAGTTACCTCACTGCTTTCCTCCACCTTTCCCACGGCGTTTTGAACTGTGACGAAGGGTTCGACAGCGTAAGCCTCGCCCAGCCTAACCTTTGTAATAGATATGTGTGCCACGTTGGGCAAGGATGACCCAGCGTGCACTAGGTATCTGCCAACTTGATGCCCGGTCAAGTTTGATACGGGCTTGTACCCTCTGGATTTTATGGCTTGTTCGATAACTGCTCCGATTTTGGACGTGGACATGTTCGGCTGGATTGTTTCAATGGCCTTTTTTAAGGCTTGTTCAGCTGTCTCCACCATGTCTCGAAGTTCATGGTTGAAGCAGACTGTTACGGCTGTGTCCGTCACGTATCCGTCTACGTGGGCGCCTATGTCCACCTTCACTAAAGAGTTCTCTGGAATAGTTCTTTTGTCGCCCGGCGGCGAAGTGTAGTGGGCGGCTATCTCGTTTATTGAAACGTTGCATGGGAAGGCTGGCTTTGCACCCTTCTTTTTTATGAGCTCCTCGGCTTTTTCGCAGACTTTGATTATGGGCATGTTTTCCCGGACAAAACCCTTAAGCTCCTCGCGGGTTTCGCGGAGAATTCTTCCAGATTCGCGGAGCTTTCTAACAACTTCTTCGTCCAAACTTTCAGTTTGCCTCCACTTTAACCTTTATTAACCAAAACACAGCCTTAAAAGGTTTGATTGCGGAGGCGGTGGGATGGCGAAGGTTACATGGTTTGGACACGCAGCCTTCCAGCTTGATTTAGCCGGGAAAACCGTTCTTATAGACCCGTGGCTTGACGGAAACCCCTTGGCGCCAATGAAAGCTTCAGAGATAAACAGGGTGGATGTTGTCTACGTCACACACGACCATGGTGACCACTTGGGCGACGCTGTAGCCATATGCAAACGCACGGGAGCCACCTTCGCTTCAACCTTTGAGCTTGGAAACTACGCCAGTGAAAATGGGGTTAAAAATGTTGTTGGGTTTAACATCGGCGGATGCGTGGAAGTGAAGGGTATAAAACTGCACATGGTGCAGGCTTTCCACACGAGTTCGAAGGGGTCACCCACAGGGGTTATAGTGGAGGGAGAAGGCAAAACCGTTTACCACGCTGGGGACACGGGCCTTTTCACAGACATGAAGCTTATTGGGCAGCTGTACAAGCTGGATTTGGCGCTCTTACCCATAGGCGGATACTACACTATGGGCGTCTCAGAAGCCGCTGAAGCCGTTAAACTCTTAAAGCCTAAAGCCGTCATACCAATGCACTACAAAACTTTCCCGATTCTAACCCAGTCGGCAGACGATTTTGTGGAGAAGGTGAAGAAAAAGGCGGCAAAGGTTAAGGTTGTAGTTTTAAACCCAGGAGAAAGCTTCGAGTTCTAAACCCCTCATTTTTAAATTTTCGGCCTGTAAATTTTTGGTTCAAGGGTTGCGAACTCATTTCCGCCGAGATGAAAGACCATTCTCGCCCTTTCAAGGTCGTAGCCGCCAACCTCACTGAAGCATTCTTTTTCGGCGTAGGCTTCCACAACTTCGCCCACGAATATTGTATGGTCTCCTGTTGGACATTTGCTGTAAAGCTTACACTCCAAGTGGGCGACGCACTCCTTAATTATTGGAGGCTTAACCCGCCTAGCCGGTAGCGGTGTCAAGCCAGCCCCCTTAAACTTGTCGTGGTCTCTTCCGCTTACTCTTCCGCAGTAAAAGGTTGCGTTTAGAATTTCCATGGTTGGAATGTTCACCACGAACTCGCCGGTTTCCTCGATGAGGGTGTACGAGAACCTGTGGGGTGCAATGCTCACGGCGACCAGCGGCGGGTTAATGGAGGTTGGCATGGCCCATGCCAGCGTTATAATGTTTGGTTTCCCATCCTTGCCGGCGCATGAAACGAGAACCGTGTGCATGGGGTGGACAAGTCTGTAAGCGTTTGACAAGCCAACGTTGACGACTTTTTTCTCCCTCATTCAGCCCCCTCCTAGCGTTTTAGATGGAACTTGTGTATTATGTTTCTGGCCTTCTCCCGCCGCCTCTGATGCTCCGTCAAGAACGTCAAAACCCTTTCGGTTAGTTCCGTTTTGCATTCACCGCAAAGGATTTCGCCGGCCCTGCACATGCGCTCCCTCTCTGCTAATCTGTCGTCGTCGTCTTCGAAAAGGAAGTAGAAGTACTGGAAGACAGAGCATACGGTCGGGTCTCCGCCCAGCCTACGTTGTTCAGCCACAGTGGGTCTGCCGCCGGTGAAAGCATTCCAAATCTTACGCCTAACCGCTTCAGGCGGGTCTGTGGTGAATATGGATGTTTCAGGCTCTGAAGCGCTCATTTTTCCGCCCGCACCCAGCCCAGGCAGAAAGCGGCAGTGAATTTGGGCTGGCTTGTAGTAGCCTAGTTTAGGCGCCACGTCCCTAGTAATCCTCCAGTAAGGGTCTTGGTCTATGGCTGCTGGAATAAGCGCAGGAACATTTTCGCCTGTGAGTTTGGTGTGAAGGAAGCATGGAACCGCCTGTATCGCCGGCCAGAAAATCCACCCGATGTTTGTGCTTTCCTGAAAACCGAAGGTCGCCTTCGCCGTGGAAAAGGTTATTCTTTTAGCCACCTCGAGGGCTATGTCGTAGAGCATGCCGATGTCCTCAACGTCGAAGATTATGTAGGTGTCCTCGGGCTCAAAGCCTAAGGCAATTAAGTCTAAAGCGTTTTCGTAGGCAAAATGCCTCGTGTCCTCAAGCCTAAGCTCGTCGTCCACAACGAACTTCTCGTCATCCGTCATCTGGAAATAAAGCCTTGTTCCGAACTTCTCTTGTAAATGCCGAGTGAAAATCCATGGAACAAGATGTCCTATGTGAACAGGCCCAGAAGGTCCCCTACCCGTGTATAGGACGAAGTGCGTCCCCCTTTCGTAAAGGTCTAAAACCGTGTCGAGGTCTCTGTGGGAGAAAAAGATTTTACGCCTAAGCTGGAGGTGAAGCCCACCAGTGTGTTTAGCTATCCTTCGCAGCAGCTCCTCAGTTATGGGTTGGGTCCCAAACTCGCGGATTAAACGTTCATAGTCTACCTTGCCCCTAACCTCCCAAGGAGTGACAACCATTTCGCTTCGTTCTTCGCCAGCCAAACTGCGCCCTCTTTAAAGGTTTCTTCGGCTTCTAATACTTTTCAACCACTTGTATTAAGTTTTGTGAAGCGGCTTCTGGAATAACCTATAAATATGCGGTTCGCTCTTCCATTGTTATCGCCGGGTGAAGGGATGCCCCACCAATTTCCGTAAAGCGTCTCGCTGTTTCGGTTTTTGACGGGTATAGCTTAAAAAGTCTCAAAGGCTTCTATGTAAGCATCCCAGCGCGGTTAAGGATCACAAAGGCGGTTTGGGTGCTTAAATGGCTGGTTTAAGACTTCACGAGAAAAAGACTTTGATGGTTTTGAGGACTCTTAACGGAAGAGCCTCTATAGAGGATATAGCCGAAAAAGGAGGCTTGGCCCACGCAGCTGTCATGAGGGCTGCTCTAACCCTCTCTGAGAGGGGGCTTGTTAAAGTTCACGAAAGGCGGTGGAAAGTTGCCGCTTTAAGCGAAGAGGGCGAATACTACGCACAATATGGCTTGCCGGAACGCCGTTTACTTCGCGCTTTGTTAAGGCTTGGCGGCGAAGCAGGTGTGGACGAAGCCGTGAAGGAAGCGGATTTGGAGGCCGAAATGGTTCCAATAGCTTTGGGTTGGCTTAAAAAGAAGAATTGGGGTGCTATAAGGGATAAAAAATGCACGTTAAACGTGGAAGTCGAGCCGCCTCTCGGAGAAGACGAGAAGCTCTTGGCCACAGTATTCGAAAAACGCTCCGTGAAGGTTGAAGATCTAGGCGAGAACCTTAAAAAGGTTTTGGAAACCCTTCGAAAACGCAACCTGGTTGAAATTGAGGAGAAAGTTTATCGTGAACTAGAGCTAACTGAGGAAGGATGGCGATTAGCCAAAAAAGGCTTGGAAGTAGCTGAGGAAGTCACGCAGCTTACGCCCGAACTGATAGTTTCGGGCCGATGGCGAAACGTAAAGCTAACAAAGTTTGATGTGACAGCACCAGGTCCCGCAGTTCACCCGGGTAAAACGCACCCGCTGCAGCAGATTATTCAACGCGTCCGCGAAATTTTCTTGGAGATGGGCTTCACGGAAATTCGTGGACCACTGGTGGAGACGGCCTTTTGGAATTTTGACGCCCTTTTCCAGCCTCAAGACCATCCAGCCCGCGAGATGATGGACACGTTTTACCTAGCCAATCCCCAAACCGGCCGACTGCCCTCGAAAAGGCTTGTGGACGCAGTGGCGAAAACTCACGAGGGCGGGTGGATTACGGGTTCTAAGGGCTGGGGCTACAAATGGAGTCCCGAGGAGGCCAAAAAGCTTGTTTTAAGAACGCATACGACGGCTGAAACTATAAAGTATTTGGCAACCCACAAGAAGCCACCGATAAAAGTTTTTTCCGTAGACAGGGTTTACCGCAACGAGCAGGTCACATATAGACATTTGGCGGAGTTCCATCAGATTGAAGGCATCATAGTTGACAAGAAGGCCACACTTAGGGATTTAATGGGCACGTTAAAAATGTTCTATACCAAATTCGGCATTGAGAAGATTGAGTTTTGGCCAAGCTACTTCCCCTACACGGAGCCTTCAGCACAAGCAGTGGCCTACCACCCCAAACTTAAGCGTTGGGTAGAGCTGTGCGGCATGGGCATGTTCCGCCCCGAAGTTTTAGCGCCCATGGGCATTAAATGCCCCGTTCTGGCTTGGGGCGGAGGCTTGGAACGTTTAGCCATGATAGAGCTTGGTTTAGATGATATTCGCATGTTATACGCGAACAAGATTGGCTGGCTTAGGAGGACACCTTTATGCCGGTAATAAGGCTTCAGGTGGAGAAACTGGCAAAGTTTCTAGGTAAACCTGTAAACGTTGAGGAGTTAACGAGGTGGCTGCCATGGCTCGGCTTCGACTTGGAAGAGGTAGGCGAGGATTATGTTAAGGTCGAATATAACCCAAACCGCATAGACTTCTGCAGCCACGTAGGTGTAGCCCGCGCCTTAAAGGGCTTCCTTGAGCTGGAAACGGGATTGCCCGAATATCAGGCTGAACCTCCAAAAATAGTCCTAAACGTTGACAGCACCGTTGCAGCCGTTAGGCCGTACATGTTGGCAGCCGTCGTCCGCGACGTCAAGCTCGACGAGGACGTTGTTGTTGAGCTTATGGAAATGCAGGAAGACCTCCACTGGGGTGTTGGGCGAAACCGTAAAAAGGCCTCTATAGGCATCCACAACCTGGACGCTGTGGAGCCGCCCTTCACATACACGACCGTGGAGCCTACAAGCGTTAAATTTGTGCCGCTGGGCAAAACAGAGATGATGACGCCCAAAGAGATTTTGGAAAAACATGAAAAGGGTGTGGCCTACCGTCACCTTGTCGACTGGGCGTCTAGATATCCATTGCTCATTGATAAACATGGACAGGTGTTATCCATGCCGCCCATAATAAACGGCGAATTAACAAGAGTTGACGAGAAAACGCGGAACCTTTTTTTGGACGTCACCGGGCCTAGCCTCGAGGCTGTGGAGAAAAGCCTAAAAGTTTTAGCGACGGCGCTTGCGGACATGGGCGGCAAATTAGAAAAAGTTACGGTGTGTTATCCAGACCGCACTCTGGTTTCGCCCAACCTTGAACCGGAAAAGATGAAGCTTAGGATCAGCTACGCCAACAAAATGCTCGGCTCGAAACTTTCCGTGGACGAGGTTGCCCGATGTTTACGGAAGTGCCGGCTGGGCGTCAAACCCGTTGAGGGGGATGTTTTGGAGGTAGCCATCCCGCCATACCGCATCGATGTAATGCATGAAATAGACCTTGTCGAAGAAGTCGCCATAGGCTACGGTTACTATAGGCTTGAGCCAACAATACCAGTCGCCGTGACGGTCGGCCAAAAACATCCTGCTACTAGGCTAGCGGAAACAGTCCGCCAAATCATGACAGGCTTAGGCTTCCTAGAAGTTATGAACTTCACTTTGACAAACGAGCGGGTCCACTACGAGCTTATGAGTTTGAAGCCCAAAAACCCTGTGCGCATAGCCAACCCGGTGTCAGCTGAATACACCATAATGAGGGAGATGCTTCTACCTGGGGTTTTAAAGAACCTAGCCGAGAACAAGCATGAAAGCTATCCTCAAAAGCTTTTCGAAGTATCCGACGTAGCGAAAATAAACAGACGTCTCGAAACCATGTGCGAAAGACGCTTGCACTTGGCTGCTGTGATATGCCACTCCACAGCCAACTACACTGAAATAAGGTCTGTGTGCGACGCGTTTCTAGCCAACATAGGGGTTGTGGACTGGCAAATAAAAGAGACTAAACACCCAAGTTTTCTAGAGGGGCGAACAGCATCCATTTACGTAGACAAAAAACAGGTAGGCGTTTTAGGCGAAATTCACCCACAAGTACTAAACAATTTTGAAATTGAAAATCCAACCGCTGCCCTCGAAATAGACCTAGAATGGCTGATACGAAAAACTGAGAAAGGAAATAGAAAATAAAACTGGAGTCAGTGTTATTTTTGCTGCAAAATGTTGAAGCTATCTATCCATTTAACG
>CAZRXM010000040.1:0-9557 GCA_964604045.1 uncultured Candidatus Bathyarchaeia archaeon | reverse complement strand
GACAGCTTTTGGGCCTTAAATGGGGCGCTTTAGGCTTTACGGTGAACCTCCTATGGGAGCTGATTACAATAGCAACTGCGTGGCTTGCCGTTAAGCTGGATAAGTATGCGCCCATAGCGATGGGAGGGGCAACGGCCATGGACATGACGCTTCCCATAATAGTGCGTTACAGTGGTCAAGAAACCCTCATAACGACTTTCTCCAGCGGTTTCATCTTAACAATAGCTGCTCTATTCACCATAACAGCCGTAGCCGCCCTAGCCCACTAGCCGCAAGATTACACCCTAGAATCTTAGAGGAAAAATTAATTAGGGTTGAGACGATTGTATGTAGCTTTCAAGAATTTGAACACCGTAGCAAGGCTGTTGAGGTTGGCTGATGGCCGAGAAACCTAAGCTGAACGTTGTATTGGTTACCGGGCGCACCATTGAGCAAGGCGTTGGGAAGGAGCGTGGAAAAAGCACGAGGGATTATGTGGAAAGCGTTTCAGTGTGCTACATGGATCCTGAGGACATGAAAAAGCTTGGCGTGAAGGACGGTGTAAACGTTCAAGTTTCAACAGCTTTTGGCTCTATTGTGGTTAAAGCCAAGAAGTCTCTGAGGGCACCCCATCCGGGTTTAATATACATCCCTTACGGTCCTTGGGCTAATGTTGTTGTGGATCCTGAAACCCACGGGATTGGCATGCCTACCTTCAAGGGTGTGCCAGCCACCGTGGAGCCGGCTCCGGACAAGCTTGTTTTAAGTTTAGAGGAACTCATTAAGCAACAGTTTAGGAAGGGTTAGAATGCCCGTTGTAGTTAAGGCCGTTACCTGCCCAGTTTGTGGAAGCCTCTGCGACGACATAGAGCTGACCATAGAGGATGGTAAGATTGTCAAGGTTAAGAACGGCTGTGCCCTGTGTGAGGCGAAATTTCTAAGCCACCACAGTGAACACCGAATATTTAAACCGCTGGTTCGGAAGAACGGCGAACTAGTTGAGACGACGCTTAAAGAGGCCATCCGTCGGGCTGCGGAAATCCTAGCCGAAGCCAACTATCCAGTGCTTTACGGCTGGAGCAATACAAGTTGCGAAGCCATAAGCGTCGGCATAGAACTGACCGAAGAGGTTGGAGGTGTGATAGACAACACTTCAGTTGTGTGCCACGGTCCTTCGATTCTAAGCGTTCAAGACATTGGCATACCCTCATGCACGTTGGGGCAGATCCGCCATAGAGCAGACCTAATCATTTATTGGGGGTGCGACCCGTGGAGCGCCCACCCGAGGCACATTGAACGCTACACGGCTTTCTCTGAGGGACGGTTTGAGAAAAGTGCTTGGAGGGGATACGTGGCGAAAATAAAAGCCTTAGTGGGACGTAAAAAGATTCAAAGCGCCATTAGACGGCTTGTCCTCAAAAAACCTCCAGAAGTCGAGGCTGGGCTGGAACCCACTTTCCTACCGTCCATTTCCAGAGAAGGTCGAAAACTAATAGTTGTAGATGTTAGGCGAACGAAAACTGCGGAGATGGCTGACTTTTTCATTCAAGTTGAACCAGCTAAAGACTACGAACTCCTACATGCTTTTAGGGCCTTAATCCGCGACCAGGAACTTGAAGTTGACAGCGTTGCCGGCGTGCCAGTTGAATACCTGGAGGAGGTTGCTGACACCATGGTAAGCTGCGACTTCGGAGCGCTTTTCTTCGGGCTTGGCTTAACCATGAGCGGTGCCAAACTACGCAACATCGATGCGGCGCTTTCGTTGGTCCGCGACCTAAACATGCGCACTAAATTCGTTATAATGCCCATGCGAGGCCACTTCAACGTGACCGGCGCGAACACGGTTTTCACTTGGCAGACGGGCTACCCGTACGCCGTGGACTTTTCGCTGGGCTACCCACGCTATAATCCGGGAGAAACTTCTGTTGTTGATATTCTATTGCGGGGCGAATCCGACGCCGCCCTCATAGTGGCTTCAGACCCCGTCTCAAACTTTCCACGGAAAGCCGTCGAACACCTTGTTAAGAATCCACTTATCTACATTGGACCTCACATGGACGTCACGGCCAAAGTAGCTGACATCGTTATTCCATCTGCTTTTGTGGGCATAGAGGCTGCTGGAACCGCCTACCGCATGGACCATGTGCCGATACCCTTGAAAAAGGTTGTGGACCCGCCTAGAGGAGTTTTGCCGGACGAGGAGATTTTGCGAAGAATACTGGCTGAGGTTAGAAAAATAAAACGTGAAAGGGCGAAGGCGGAGGCTGACTAAAATGGAGCTTCTTATAAGAAACGGGTTCGTTTACGACCCTATTAATGGAGTTAATGGCGAAAAAATGGACATAGCTGTAAAAGACGGCAAAATAGTTGAGAAAGTCAACGAGCGCAAAGCAAAAAAGATAGACGCTTCAGGCATGGTCGTCATGCCTGGAGGCGTCGACATCCACAGCCACATCGCCGGTGGGAAGGTGAACGCTGGTAGGCTTCTGCGTCCAGAAGATCACTTTAAAGATTTTGAACGTAAAACAACCTTCACGAGGTCTGGGGTTGGCTATTCAATTCCCTCCACATTTACGACGGGCTACCGCTATGCGCGGATGGGTTGGACAACAGTTATGGATCCAGCCATGCCGCCGCTGGAGGCAAAGCACACCCATGAGGAGCTCAGCGACACCCCAATAATTGATAAGGCTAGTTATCCGCTTCTGGGCGACTGGTGGTTTGTGCTTGAATACCTGCGGGACGGCAGACTGGAGGAGTGCGCCCGCCATGTGGCTTGGATGATTAAGGCCACAAAGGGATACGCCATAAAACTTGTGAATCCCGGTGGACTTGAAGCCTGGGGTTTCGGTCACAACGTTGAAAGCATAGATGATCCGGTTCCATATTTTGGGGTTACCCCCCGCGAGATCATTCGCGGCTTATGTAAGGTTAACAAGCTTCTCCATTTGCCCCATACAATCCACGTGCACACAAACAACTTGGGAAAGCCTGGAAACTATGTGACAACTTTGGAAACGATGCGGTGTGTTGAAGACTTGGCTGAGGGTGGCAAACCAGCTATTCACATAACCCACTGCCAGTTCAGCGCCTTTAAGGGCGACGACTGGCGGACCCTCGAGTCGGGGGCTGAAGAAATAGCCAACTACGTGAATGCGCACTCCCACGTAACAATGGACATGGGTCAGGTTATCTTCACAGATACCACAACCATGACGGCTGACGGTCCCTTCCAGTACACCCTTTACACTCTTACGGGGAACAAGTGGACAAACCACGATGTGGAAACCGAGACCAGCGCTGGAATAGTGCCCTTCCATTATAAGCGGAAAAGCTACGTCCACGCCACCCAGTGGTCCATAGGCCTCGAACTTGCCTTGCTAATAAACGACCCTTGGAAAATTTTGATGACAACCGACCACCCGAACGGAGGGCCGTTTATTGCCTATCCGCAGATTATAGCTTGGCTTATGAGCCGGAAGGCCAGAGAAGCCACTATGGAAAAGATTAACCCAAAAGCCAGAAACCTAAGCCTCTTACCTTCCATAGACCGCGAACTGGACTTTTACGAGATAGCTATAGTAACCCGCGCTGGACAAGCCAAAGCCCTAGGCCTACAAAACAAGGGGCATTTGGGCGTGGGAGCGGATGCGGACATCGCCATATACAACTTCAACCCCGAAACGATGGATCCTTCAAGAAAGTATAAGGCTATTAGACGAGCCTTCAAGCATGCCGCATACACGATAAAGGGTGGACATGTGGTTGTAAAGGATGGTGAGGTTTTGAAGCACATTGACGGCACCACCATGTGGGTTGACGTCCAGCTTTGTGAACCGTGCGAGATGGAGGTTAATGAAGACTTGAAGAGACGGTTCAAGGAGTATTGGACCGTCGAGTTTGAGAATTACCCGGTTTCGGAGAATTATTTGGCAATCTCTCAACCAATAACAGTGAAGGCTGATGTGTGATGAGGGTGAACCTCTACCCCCTAAAAGAGTTTAAACTTCCCGTTATGGCTGAATGCATAAGCCCCGACGTTTTCCTTGGAAAAACCTCCAAAGAAATCGGGGAACTTGAGGTTTGGGAGGGCAACAAACAGAAAAAGCTCAGCGACCTCTTTAAGGTGGAGGTGGAAACCACCAGGGGCAGCCAAGAAGCTCCCGTGATAACGATTCGCGGTGATGTCAGCCGCGTTAGGCGCATAGGCGCAGGCATGAAAAGCGGCGAAATCATCGTGAAAGGCGATGTGGGCATGCATTTAGGCGAAGAAATGCGGGGTGGAAAAATAACCGTTTACGGCAACGCGCTTGGCTGGGTAGGCTCCATGATGAAGGGCGGCACCATAGAGATTCATGGCAACGCTGGCGACTATCTAGGCGCCCCCTACAGAGGTAGCACCGAAGGCATGAAGGGCGGAAAAATAATTGTACATGGAAACGTCGGCCGAGAAGCCGGGGCCCACATGAAAAAGGGCACAATAAAGATTTACGGCAGTGCAGGCCAGTTTGTTGGCTTCCGAATGAAGGGTGGCACGGTCTACGTGCAGAGGGACTGCGAGTCTAGGGTTGGTGCGTGCATGGTGGATGGCACAATAGTGGTTGGTGGTCGAGTGGAATCCATACTCCCCACCTTCACCATCGAAAGCTTAAGGAAAAAAGTTAAAATCGAGGAAGGCGAGGTCGTGGAGGCCCCCTTCTACCTCTTCATCGGCGACCTAGTTGAAAATGGCCGTGGAAGACTTTTCGTCGCAAAGGAACCCAACTCCCATCTGAGTCACTATGAAAAATTCCTCTAACTGTGGGGTATTTGCCTTGAAAACAAGTTTAAGCGTAAACCGCTTGGCATGGAATCTTCTGGAAAAGCTCTGCGGAAACCCGGATTATTATGGCGTTAAAGTTGAAAGGGCGAAAAACGGCTCCTTGCTGGTGGATGCAGGCATAAAGGCTAAAGGAGGTTTCCAAGCGGGTAAAGTCATAACAGAAATCTGCATGGGTGGATGTGGAGAAGCCCGAATAGACTATGGGCGGTACGGTGAACTTGAACTACCCACAATATTCGTTTACACGGATCACCCAGCCATAGCCACCTTAGGCTCACAGTTTGCAGGCTGGAACATTAAGGAAGGCGATTACTTCGCTATAGGGTCAGGGCCAGCTAGAGCCTTAGCCCAAAAGCCTAGGGAGGTTTATGAACATATAGGCTACAGGGATGAATGCGACAAAGCCGTAGTGGTTCTTGAAACGGACAAATATCCTCCCGAGACGCTTATTGAGCGTTTAGTCCGTGACTGCAAGGTGCAAGCAGAAAACCTAGCCATCGTTTTGACACCTACTGCCAGCATTGCCGGCGCCACCCAGGTTGCGGGCCGAATTGTTGAAACGGGTGTTCATAAACTTAACAAGCTCGGGTTTGACCCAAACAAGATTCTTTACGCTTGGGGATGCGCCCCAATACCGCCAATCCACCCCAAGTTTGTTAAGGCCATGGCTAGAACCAACGACGCCATACTGTACGGCGGAGTAACCTTCTATGTGGTGGATTGTGAAAACGAGGATGAGCTTGCAAGAACAGTGGAGAGGGCCCCGTCCAAAGCATCAAAAGACTATGGGAGACCCTTCATTGAAATCTTTAAGGCGGCGGGATACGACTTTTACAAAATAGACCCAAACATTTTCGCGCCCGCCGTCGTGGTTGTAAACAATTTGAGGACGGGAAAAACGTTTAAAGCTGGAGAAGTAAACGTCGAAGCTTTGAAAGAATCCTTTGGATTTTAGCTCTGCCGTCCCTGACAGAGCCTATAAAGCCCTTCGCATCCCCAAAAATCTTTCGACGAACTCTCTGAAACCGTGGTTTCCGTTAAGGGCTCCCATGAGAAGGCTGATCACGGAGATCTCCACCCATGCCTTCAAAATCACTATGGGTATCATGAACTCCATAGCAAAGCCGTAGAAAAGTGGAACCATGTGGCGAAAATATGCGACGGTGAAGAGGCATTCTGGAACATAGGAAACAAGCACCACCGGAACCGTCAACAAAGAAGACCTCAAACGGCTGTTCACCCGCAGCGCCCTGTAAAGGAGACCAGCCGTCAAGCCCGTTAAAGCTTTTCCAGAAGGCACTCCTATAAGCGAAAGAAGTCCCAGAGAACCCATAACATAACCAAAATAGTAGCCAGCGTAAATGCCGCCTAAAAACCCAACAATACCCCCCAAAACGGGGCCGCCGAAAATGGCCGCGATAAAGGTTGCAACGTGGGAGAGATCCAAGGCAGCTCCACCTTGACCCACAGCAGTGAAAATCGGAGCCACATTTATCGATAAAGCTGACGAAAGGAGGCCTAATGCACTCATAAGGGCTGTGAAGGCAATTTGCCGGCTGTTCATTCCACCGCTTCCACAAGCCTCTTTTAATGCTAATTATTTAAGAGTAGCTACCCAAAAATGAGTAAATTAATCCAACACGAAAAACTATTTGGGCCGCCTCGGAAAACATTTGGAAACAGTTCACGAGATTGTTGTTTGAGGCGAAGGGTTTGCAGGTTAAGCAAATAGTTAAAGAAGCCTTAGAAGCTTCATGCGGGGAGTTCTGCACGCTTATAGATGAAGCCATTAAGCTTCTTCGGAGTGAAAGCGGGAGAATTGGAAACCTTGAGGTTTTTGGGCGGCTTGTAAAAGTTCAGCCCGTCGGCGAGGCTTTAGTTGTTGGAGACTTGCACGGAGACCTCGAAAGCCTTGTTGAAATCTTAAATGAAAGCGCTTTTGTCCAGAAAATGAGCCAAAACCCTAATGCAGTTGCCATTTTCCTAGGCGACTATGGAGATAGGGGACCCTTTTCGGCCGAAGTTTTCTACACAGTTTTAAAGCTTAAACTTCAGTTTCCCGGACAGGTGGTTCTGCTTCGGGGGAACCATGAGGGTCCAGAGGACATGCCTGTTTCTCCCCACGATCTGCCCTGGCAGTTTGAGACACGTTTCGGCGAAGGCTGGGGAGAAGCCTACACCTTAATCCGAAAGCTTTTCAACAGCCTATACAACACCGTCATCGTTGAAGACCGCTATCTCATGGTACATGGAGGACCACCGCCAGAAGCTAAAACCTTGGAGGATTTGGCCTATGCCCATGAGAGACACCCGGAGGAAAGCCTGCTGGAAGATTTGTTGTGGAGTGATCCAACAGACTTCATAAGCGAAACATGTGTGTCTCCGCGTGGGGCTGGAAAACTCTTCGGACAAAAAATAACGGATGCTGCTCTGCAAAGGTTCAACGTAAAGGTTATCATTCGGGGTCATGAGCCGTGCGTTGAAGGCTACAAAATGGACCACAACGGGAAAATTTTAACGCTTTTTTCGAGGAAGGGGCCACCGTACTTTAATGATAAAGGCGCATACTTGGTGGTGAGGCTTTCGGAAAAACCTAAAGGCGCCCAAGAATTGGTCACCTATATCCACAAATTCTAGTTGGCTGGCGGCTTTGCACGGAAACTTTAAGTTTTCAGCCAGCACCCTTTTTCACGTTAAGCATCATGCATGGGCGGGTTAAAATTTGAAGTTCGGAATAGTCACACGCAACCCAAACGCTTATAGTTCAGCCCAGCTTCGCATGGCCCTTGAAAGACGGGGCATCCCCTACGTGTGTTTTAGTTTCCCTTGGCTTGTTGCCCGTGTAGGCTATAAGCCCTATTTGAAAGTGCGGGATATCGACGTCCTCGAAAACTTAGACGCCTTGATTATACGGCCCATTGGGCGGGGTTCTTTGGAGGAGATCGTCTACCGCATGGACGTGCTTTACAGGCTTGAACGTTTAGGCTTATATGTGGTTAACCCGCCTGAGGCCATTGAACACTGCGTTGACAAGTATGATCTGCTGGCGATTTTAGAGGACGCTGGATTACCTGTGCCGCGGACGGCTGTGACGGAGGATGTGGATGAAGCCTTGAAGGCTTTTCATGAGCTTGGCGGAGACGTTGTTGTCAAACCAATTTTTGGCTCCCGGGGTGTTGGTTCGACCCGTGTGAACGATCCCGAAGTGGCTTACACGGTTTTTAGAGCCATAGCATTTTTTCACGGCGTAATTTACCTCCAAGAATTCGTGCCTCATGGATGTTCAGACATTCGGGCCTTTGTCGTGGGCGACCGGGTTGTGGCGGCTATGCGCCGCGTCGCCAACAGCTGGAAAACCAACTACAGCCAGGGGGCTCGTCCGGAACCGTTGAAGCTTGGCTATGAGCTTGAGGAATTGGCTGTAAAATCCGCCCAGCTCATAAAATGTAAGATTGCGGGTGTAGACATACTGGAGGGACCCAAAGGCCCCGTAGTTGTTGAAGTTAATAGCCAGCCGGGTTGGCGAGGCTTGCAGTCTGTAACTCGCATTAACATTGCGGATGAAATCGTCAGCTTCATGCTTTCAGAGTTGAAAAAGTAGGGGGGAGCCAACTTTAATCAGCGTGGAAGCTGTTAAAATTGACACGGCTGCTAGGGTGGTTCAGAAGGTTGAGGATTTTGTGGCTGTGGAGAAGCCTATCCACATTTTTATCGGCAGATCGCCCTATGCGACCATACTCTGCACGCCCGTAGACCTTAATGAGCTTGTTGTTGGCCACCTCCTCTCCGAGGGGATTGTTAGGGCTGTTGACGAAATCCATGAAATATCCTTCAGGGAGGAAAGTTTATGCTATGTCAATCTAAAACCTACCGTGGACATTGATAAACGATTAAGACTTTTGAAACGTATACACCGCATAATACCGTCAACTTGTGGAGGTCTCCACTTATCCAAGTTTTTGAAGGGAACCAAGCCAATCAAGTCGGCGGCTAAGGTTAAAGCTGAAATCCTTCAGAGAAGTGTGGCAAGCCTAAACGTCATGGCTGAAACCTTCAGAAAGACTGGAGGAGTGCATGCAGCTGCCATTTACACGGTTAACGGGGAGCTTTTAGCCTTCGCTGAAGATATTGGACGCCACAACGCCGTGGACAAAGCCTTTGGAAAAGCCGCTCTAAAAAACGCGCTCTTCAGCAACTGTTTCCTTGTTTTAAGCGGCAGGCTGTCCGGCGACATAGTGCTTAAAGCCGTAAGGGTTGGCATACCCATAGTTGCTTCAATTGCTGCAGCCTTAGACTCCGGCATCGAAATTGCTAGAAAGGCTAACTTGACCCTTGTGGGGTTTGTCCGTGAAGGCAACATGAAGGTTTACAACGCGCCAGAAAGGATTATCTTCTAACGTCCCAGTTCAGTTCAACAACAAATGGGTTTAGGCCTTTTTGCCCTTAAGCTTCTGTATAACCAACTTTGCGACTTTTTCACCGCTAAGCAACATGCCGCCAAAAATAGGCCCCATCCTTGGTGTTCGGTCAATGGCCGCTACAGCCATGCCAGCGGCAAAAAGTCCCGGGCAAACCTCCCTAGTGTTTTTGACTGTTAACTCCTCAGCGCGGGAAGACCACATTGACTTTTCGCCTTGCACAGTTATTCCAAGCTCCGGAATTTTTCTAGAGGCTACTGCCAAAACCTCTGCGTCATGGCCGGTGCAGTCGATAACAGCTTTAGCTTTAACTGCCAACGGGTCAACATGTAACTCAG
>CAZRXM010000039.1:0-9822 GCA_964604045.1 uncultured Candidatus Bathyarchaeia archaeon | reverse complement strand
TGCTGAGATAGAGTAGAACGATTAAAGCTGCAAATGTGAAGAGATCCGGCAGTAGGGCAAACGGTCCCAAACCGAAGAGACCGAAGCCGAAGGCTCCTATCAACATAGGATTGGAGGTTAATGCATAAAGAAGGAGTGTTGCCGAGATTTATGGGCCCGCTGTGAAGGTCCGTTGTAATAATTCGCTGGGTAATAGTGTAGTATGAATTTTCCTAATAGTTTTAACGGATAGAAATGCTAATAGACCTGACGAGTATATTAACGACGATCTTGTCCTGTGCCCTCTTCTTAACCAAGACCCGGCGCAAAATGTGTTCATAGCATAAACGCAACAGCCACACACGTAGTAACCCTATGGACGTAAAAAGCATAATCATGATTAAGTCATAAATATACACACGTTGACCGATATCTAACCGGGATTTTAGTAGCCCGGGGGAGATTCGAACTCCCGTCAGGGGCTCCAGAGGCCCCCATGCTTGACCGCTACACCACCGGGCTTCTCAGCTGTTGACATTTAACTAACTCACAATAATAACTTTAACGTTTGTATTTCAGTACAAATATGCCTGTTGTGGCTTGGCATCCTGAACAAATGAAGAACAGGGCTTCAAACCCTATTTTTGTGGCTATAACTGTAGAGAGAAGGGCTGCGGCTGCCTCTGTGATGTCGTACATGGATTCGAATATTCCAAGTATGGTTCCTCTTTTCTTTCTTTCACTTAGGTCCGCCATTATAGCCAGTATCGCTGGTCGTTGTAGGGCATAGGAAACTCCGAAGAGGAGTTCGATAACGTATAGGCTTGTAATGTTTGGCACGTACACGTAGCCTAGAGAACAAAGCGCACCCATCATGACTCCGGTGAAGAATATGCGTTCCCTACCATAAATGTCGGTCAGCTTTCCCGCAATCACCTTGAAGAGGGCCGTGACACCGCAGAAAAGTGCATACAGGAAGCCTAAATCCATAATGGTGGCGGAAAACCTGTTAATGACGAATATAGGGTACACTGGACCAAGCAAGCCGACTCCTAAAGAGTATAAGGTACTTAACGCTAATGCAAGCATGAGTGCGCGGGATGACTTCAATATGCATCATTCCTCCGGCTGAAGCCACCGCGAAACTTTGAACAATTTTACCCATATCCATTTCCGAGTAAGCTTGCCTCCAGCCCGGTGAAGAATCCCGTTTAGGACGTAAAAATAAAACTTTTTGGTCAGATATTAGCTTGCGCCACGCTGCAGTTCAAGCCCTAGCAAAGCTTCTATTTTGTCACGAGAACGGGGCAAGGGGCGTTTCGGACGACACCTTCGCTCACGCTTCCCAAAATTATTTCCTTAATTCGGCTTAGTCCCCTGGCGCCCATAACAATTAGGTTAAATTCACCCTCCCTAGCTGCCTTAACTATCTCGTGGACGGTGTGGCCTTCCCTCAGCATGGTTTCAACCTCAACCCCTTCAGCCTTGGCTCTTTTAACACCCTCCGCCAGAATTCTTGCACCAGCCTCCTTCACGGCTTCAGCAACCTTGGAATATTCCGAGGGAGTCATTAATGGAATGCCCAGTGCAAAGGTTGCTGGTTCAGGAACAACTACAGGTCTTACACTTACTGAGTAGACATGGATCAAGGTGATTTTTCCCCCAAACTTTTTGGCTATCTCTACGGCGATGTCTAAAGCCCTCATGGAATGGTCAGATCCATCTAAGGGGACGAGAATCTTTTTGAACAATCTAAAGTCCTCCAGAATCTCCTAGCCATTACTACCTAAATATGTTTTGGAAGACTGGGGGAGTTAGTTGTTAAAAATGGGGGTTACAGAAGCCAAAAATCTGTAGACTTTATTTTTCCTTTAAGCATCGATAACAACTTCAAAGCGTTCAGCCCAAGGGTGTCCCTCAAGATCTATTAGACATGTTCCCTTGATAACCCAGCATCCATCCCGCTGTTCGACTGTTGATATGTCTATCTTTTCGATTTTCTTCCTTTTCTTCAGAAACTCCAAGGCTATTTTTTGGGCTTCCTCTCCCATCAACGCCTTCTTCAATTTTGTAGCCTCACATTTTCTGCTAATTTTTCACTCAGGCTGGCATTAAAAGTTGTGAACCTAAATCTTTAGCCAAGCTAAACATGCGTGTACGGCTTCGCAGAGGAACCTTTATAAATGGCTTCAGCCTCCTATGGGTGTGCAAGGCTGCTTTTAAGCAGTTTTTGCACAATAAACAGATAAGGAGTGAATAGTTGATATGTCTGGTAAAGAGATGCATAAGGCAGTCTGCTCTGACTGTGGCGCAGAATGTGAAGTTCCATTTGTCCCAGACCCAAACAGACCAGTTTACTGCCGAGAATGCTGGATGAAGAGAAGAAACCAAAGAAGGTACTAGGGCGACGTGAAATTTTGGTCTTCTTCCTTTTCTATGCTTTTTAGAGAAGATACTTTTAATAGGAGCGATTCTTAAACCTAACAAGTGGCTGTTATGAACGATAATCATGTCTTGGTAGCTTACGCCACTCGGGGAGGGGCCTCCGCTGAAGCTGCCTTAAAAATCGCTGATGTTATATGAAGTCGCAGATTCGAGGTTGACGTTGTCAATTTGCGGGATAAGCCTTCCCCATACCTTTCCGTTACAGGCACGTTGTTGTTGGAGGAGTAAGAGCCCAGCAGGTTTACAGAGAGGTTGTGGACTTTCTAGAGTGCCACAATTTCGGAAGGGAAGAACGTGGCTCTTTTCATTTTAGCCTTAGAGGCTGGGAATACGAAAACCTACCCGAAGGCTGTGGCAAAATATGTCGAAGCCTTGCTAAAAATGTCCCCACGTGAAGCCCGTGGCAGAAGCTTTTGGCGGAAGAATAAGGTTTTTAGGGTTCACGATGGCTGACACCCTTGACCTTGGCAAGGTTAAGGCTTGGGCGGAAAGCCTCGGAGAAAAACTGCAGGCAAACCTTAGCGGTGGCTTTTGAACTCCCACATGCACCAAAGGTTTTTTGGATGAGGGTCTGGAGGACAGACTAGACAGTTAACCTCCACATTTGGGTTTAAGGTTTCAGTGAAGGCTTTCAAGTAGCCGAACCTCACTTTTTTGCATGGAAACTCGCCCAACCCCTTCCGCAACCTAGCCTCTTGAGTTCTACAGCGGTTTACGCTTAAAACAACCCTGTCCGCAGAAACTTCCATAGTCTTGAAAGGCTGATCTAGGGCCCAACTTGTTAACCGCAGGAGCCTACTAATTGTTTGGACGTCTGGGTTTTCGCCAGTTTCAAAAATTCTCTGCAGACTTTTTGCTTCTAAAACCGCCATACCCTCCCAGACGCTGGCGTCTATCTTGGTAGCCGTCTCCGTTCCAAAATTTTTCTCTATTTCAAGGAAGTAAAAGCCATCAACCCGCCACAAGTTCCTAATCTGAAGGAAAAAGTAGTCTAAAAGTTTCTCAAAGGGCATTCCAGCCAACATTTCCCTGTCCTCGGGGCTTCCGAGCGGGTACTCTCCCACGTCTTTCACCTTCCAGCTCTGCATAATTTAGGCGTGATAACCTTTTAAGCCTAATCGAGGTTAAAGCAAAACGTTGGTGTGAACTTGTTTGAACAGATGCTCAAAGCCATTTTGCTGGGTGTTGTTCAAGGCTTAACGGAGTGGCTTCCAGTGTCAAGCACCGGGCACCTAAAGATCTTTGAGCATCTTTTCAGTTTGGATGTTCCAATGCTTTTTGATTTTGCCCTGCATTTTGGCACGTTGGTGGTTGTCTTAACGTTTTTCAGGAGAGATGTTAAACTTGTTTTGAAGGCGCTTGCAAAAATGGACTTTGAAACCGAGCACGGGAAGCTTATACCACTAATAATCGTTGGAACAGTGCCCACAGCTGTTATTGGATGGTTTTTCTCGGAGTTCTTGGTAAATGTTCTTCAAAACCTTTTAATCATAGCCATCGCTTTCATGGCTTGCGGTGTTTTCCTATATCTGGCGAAAACTGGGATGGGGGAGGCTGATACCATCGGCTTTAGGGAAGCTTTTCTGATAGGAGTTGCTCAAGGCTTTGCTGTCGTCCCGGGGTTTTCAAGAAGCGGGTTAACCATTTCCACGGCGCTTCTGCTTGGAATTAAACGCGAAAAAGCCTTTAAGTTCTCCTTTCTACTTTCGGTTCCAAATATACTTGGCGCCTTAGCTTTAGCTCTCCACAAGGAGTTCAGCGTCTTAGCCACTTTAAGCATGGGTCTCGTCGAAGTTGCCGTGGGAACTTTTGCAGCATCCGTTGTTGGATTTTTATCTCTAAAACTTTTATGGAAGGTTTTGGCTGAAGGGAAACTTCACCTTTTCGCTTTCTACTGTTGGACTTTAGGCTTTACTGTGCTTCTAGCCCTTTTCTTTGAAGTTTTCTAACCACTTAGGCCTACCTCGGAGAAAATCGGTCAAGAACTTTGCAAATTCCACGTTTTTGGAGTAGAACTCAGCTACTTCAGCGTCTCTGTAAATTTTGAAGCCTTTGCCTAAAACTTGGGCTATTTCCTTGGCTACACCGACTCTTCTACCACCGTCCTTAAGCTCCTCGCTTAAAAGCACAGCGGCATCTGTGTATTTTCTTCTAACTTCCACAACCCATCTTCCGTTCTCGATGTACGGACCGGAAACCGTTTCATGACTTTCGAAGTGCTTAACCAAAAATTTCTCACAGTCCTTAATTTTCTCTAAGGGTGGCCCAAGATGTTTTTTGACAGATGGGGTGGTGTGGCTTTCAAGTTCGAATATGAAGGCGTTTAGGTTCTCTTCATTGCTCCAGACAGCGTGCCGCAGTACGGTGAAATCGTTTGTTTCCAAAAGTTTAACCAGTGAACGCTGGGACTTATAGAGTTGCCCCCACAAAACGTCTGGAACAGCCTTCACTCCATCGAAGACAACAAAAATCAGTGCAGAGCCGCGGGTTTGCAGTTCACCTTTCAGCTTTTCAACGGTTAGCGGCACTGTTTCCGGAGGATAAAAGAATTTTAGGCTTGGTTTTTCGAGAAAGGCGCGGGACGCCGCCACAAAGGTGTATAGTTTTTGGGGTTTAACGGCTGAGGCAACGTTTCGTCCCATGTCCACGGGGTCAACCACCACCAGGGGCTCGTTGAAAAGAAGCGGCAGCTCATCCTCCCTCCCTTTGTAATAGTTCTCTGTATCTACGGTTATCCGCTGCTTATATTGGGCGAAGGCCTCCAAGACTTTCACGAAGGAGCCGTAGTGAATGATGAGTAATTCGCATAGGTACCCGCTGAACCCACCCACCTTTATCTCGGCGCCATAAACGTCAACCCCCTTCATGAATTTCTTCAGGAGACGAACTTCGCCGCGCATCTGGGGTGTTAAACGCTTTTTCACATAATCCGTGTGGTAGGGTGTGCGGTCCGTGGCGCTTAGCCATTCTCCCCGTTTAGTCTCGTAGCAAGGCACAATGTTTACCCGAACACCGTTAATGAAGGCTTCGAGGTACGGGTGCTCCGCAAACCTCTCCACTTGTTTTGCGCCTTCTGTTGCTTTTCTAGCCACTTTTAACGCGACCTCGCCGAGTGCTGAACGGGACACGTTTGGTGGCAAACGCATGAAAATGTCTATGTCTGGCTCTCCGCTGAGCCAAGTGTCCTTAGCCACGGATCCCTCTAAACGCACCGTAGCCTTGACGCCGAAAAAATCCGCTGCTTCCAGAACCCTCCTCACCAGTAGTTCCGCTAAACCCTCTATTTTCTCTCTTTCCTCCGGCTTAGGAGTAACCTTCTCTAAAACAGCCTTACAGACGCTTTCCAGAACATTTTTTTGTGGCATAAGTTTGAAGCAGCCTCACGTCAGCCTTCTGGACAATATTCCCTAAGCGTTGTGTATATGGGGCCTTTTGGCGTTAAGTCGCTTCTCTTAAGTCTCAAACACTTAGCCTCTACAGTTCCGAAGTCGAAGTTTGCGTTTTCCATTAAACATTTATAAAGCTGTGTCTTGTTGCGTCCAGACCTAACACGGGCAATTGTCAAGTGGGGGCTAAAACCTTTCGGGTCCGGGGCGAAGCCCAAACTTCGAAGGTGAGGTTCTAACTGTTCGAAAATACCTCGAAGCTGGAGGTAGCCCTCCCTAATCCCAGCCCAGACAACCCTCGGATTCCGCTGGTTCGGAAAAGCGCCCAAACCCTGAATCTTAACTGTAAAAGGCATAAATTGGACATTGCGCATCCCATCGTAAATCCGGTCAACCATAGCCGGCGTTATGTTGCCGAGAAAACGCAGTGTTATGTGAATGTTTTGTGGCTCAACAAACTTTAAATCTGCACCAGTTTCAGCCAAAATCTTCTGCATTTTCGTGATGTTCTGGAGAACATAGACGTCTTCAATGTCGAAAGCTATAAAACTTCTTATGGCTTCCGGCATTAACCATTCCTTCGCATATTTTTACCCCAACACTTTCATAAATGCTTTTAACCGCTCAATGAGCATTGCTATTAGAAACCTTTGAGAAGGGCCCTAGTTGAATAGTCAAAAACTGGTTGTAGGCTTAGCTGGAATGCCCGGCGCCGGGAAATCCATTGTAGTCAGTGTGGCTAGGGCCAGCGGCTACGGCGTCGTTGTTATGGGTGATGAGGTGAGGGAAGAGGCTAAAAAACGCGGTTTAGAGCCGACCCCCGAAAACCTCGGGCGCGTCATGTTGGAGTTGAGGCATTTAGAGGGCGAGGCAGTCATAGCCAAGCGCTGCATCCCAAAAATTGCCGGGATGGCGGAATCCAAAGTCATAGTGGACGGTGTGAGAAGCCTAGCCGAGGTTGAGGAGTTTAGGCGAAATTTCCCCAAATTCGCATTAGTGGCCGTCCATGCCGCGCCTGAAACGCGTTTTAAAAGGCTTTTCCACAGGAGGCGAAGCGACGACCCTAGGAGCTGGGAGGTCTTCCACGAAAGGGACATGCGGGAGCTAAGTGTGGGACTCGGAAACGCCATAGCTATGGCTGAATACATGATAGTTAACGAGGAGAACCTGAACATGGTCAAGAAGCAAGCTGCAGAAATCCTAAGGAGGATCGAGGCTAAATGGATGAAGTAGAGGTTTACGTTGAAGTGGAAATAAACCCAACAGAATCAGAGGAGAAGGTGAAGAGGGCCGTTGAAAACATTTTTGGCAGCGTCCCTGTGCAAATAAAGCCCCTAGCCAGGGGAAGCTTACTGACAGCTGAGGCTAAAGGCCTTGAAGCCTTGACTAAGCTTTACAATCTGCTGAGAAGGGAGCGCATTCGCGATGCTGCCCGCAGCGTTCTCCTTGAAGGTTTAAGCGGGAACACCATAACGTTTTACCTCAACAAGCAAGTGGCCTATGCCGGACACGTTTCCTTCTCCCGGGCTGTGGCGGAGTCACCCCTTGGCCCAATAAAGGTACAGATTAAATGCGACAATCCGAGGCAGTTGGTTGACTGGCTGGCGCCGAAGACGCCCAGTAGCGGGAGGATGATGGAAATATGAATTTGGAGAGGGTTTATTGCTACATCGACGAGAATGTATATGCTTTTGTCGAAGACCTTGTTAGACTTGTTAAGCAGCCGAGCGTTTCCGCCAAGGGCGAGGGCATAGAAGACTGCGCAAAACTTGTGGAAGAAATGATGCATGAGGCTGGGTTGTCCACAAAGATCTTAAGGAATGGAAAAGGAAACCCAGTTGTCTACGGCGAGTTCAAGTCTGGGAAAACCGCAAAAACCCTCCTTTTTTACAACCATTACGACGTGCAGCCTCCAGAACCTTTAGAGGAGTGGCGGTGCAACCCCTTCAGCGGCACGATTGCCGAGGGGAAGGTTTACGGGAGAGGCGTTGTGGACAATAAAGGGAACCTTGTCTCAAGACTTAAGGCCGTCCAAGCCTTCATAGAAACGGTCGGCAAAGTCCCTGCCAACATAAAGTTTGTTGTGGAAGGCGAGGAGGAAATTGGAAGCCCAAACCTTGAACCAATAGTTAAAAAGTACAGGCAGCTTTTCTCGGCGGACGCTGTCATATGGGAGTTCGGCGGCACAGATAGACGTGGGAGACCACACCTTTATCTGGGTTTAAAGGGAGTCTTATCTATCGAACTTAAGGTTAAAGGCGCTGTCAAAGACGTTCACTCTGCTAACGCGCCTCTAATCCCAAACCCGGCTTGGAGGCTTGTTCATGCTCTAAATGCACTTAAAGACGAGAACGAAAAAATTCTCATAGAGGGCTTCTACGATAGGGTTTCAGCCCCTTCAAATGATGAAATCGAATGTTTGAAGAGTATTCCGTTCGAAGAGGAGGAACTTAAAAAAGAGCTTGGCCTAAAAAAGTTTTTGAATGGTTTATCCGGCTTTGAAGCCTTAAAAGCGTTGCTTTTCCAGCCTACATGCACAATTAACGGTTTGCTTGCTGGCTACACCGGCAGAGGCTCCAAAACAGTCTTGCCCCATGAGGCCATGGCTAAGCTTGATTTCCGGCTTGTTCCAGACCAGAAGCCGGACGAAATCTTCGAAAAGCTGACGCGCCACCTGAAAGCCAAAGGCTTCGATGATGTTGAAATAGTCCGTTACGGCTCAACGGAGCCAGCTAAAACACCTTTAACCGACCCGTTTGTGGGCTTAGTTGCAAAAACGGCTGAAAAGGTGTACGGCGAAAAAGCCGTCATCTACCCGCTGAGCGCAGGCTCGGGCCCCATGCACTTATTCCGAAACATTTTGGGGCTTCCGGTGGTTTCGGTCGGTTGCGGCCACCCCGAATCCAACACCCACGCACCCAACGAAAACCTGATGATTGAAAGCTTCATAAGGGGAGTTAAGTTCATTGCCACCTTAATAAGTGACTTCTCCAACTGGTGATGGAGTTTGTTATCCAAAGCTACTATCACCGACCGTGGCGCCATTATCCTAGGCAAAAACGTAGCCTGCGACGCCTTTGACGAATCAAAACCTTTAAGAGTTGTAACCCATGCGCATGCAGACCACATGGTTGGCTTGCAGCAAAGTCTTCGCATATGTGAAAAGGTTCTCATGACAAAGGCCACTAAAGACTTGATCGATGTTATGAGGAGCCCCCTTTTCCTCATGGGCGGATACATAGAAACGCTTGATTACGGCAAACCCGTACATTATGGTGAGGAAAGCGTAACCCTTTTCCCGGCAGACCACGTTCTGGGTGCTGCCCAAGTGCTTGTTGAGGATGCTGAAGGCACAAGAATTGTCTACACAGGCGACTTTAGACTTGAAGAAACACCAGTGCTGGAGGCAGACATCCTCGTGATGGAAGCTACCTACGGCAGTCCCGCATGTAGACGTCCCTTCAACCGAGAAGTTAAAGAAATGCTTGTCTCCCTCGTAGAGGAGGGTTTGAGACACGGCTCAGTCTACGTTTTCGGTTATCACGGAAAACTTCAGGAGGTTATGCAAATCCTCCGCGAAGCCGGCTTGAAGGCACCGTTCATCGCCCCTGAAAAGGTCTTTCAAGTCTCAAAAATTTGCGAAAGACACGGCATGCGCATTGGACGCGTTTACAGGCTTGAGGAGAAAGAGTTTAGAAGCATGATTGAGCGTAACGAGCCATGTGTGGCTTTTTATCATATGGGCTCACGGGGCAAGGTTGGACGCGGGTGCTTCTGCATATACGTCAGCGGCTGGGAGTTTGACACACCCTGCCGAGAAATCGCCGAAAAAGAGTACATCATAGCCCTCAGCGACCACTCAGACTTCGACGGCTTAATGGAATATGTAAGGCGCTCCAGACCAAAGCTTGTCATAACGGACAATTTCCGCATCGGCTACGCCGAAACTTTAGCTAAGTATATTCAGCGACGTTTCAATATTCCAGCTTTGGCTCTTCCTAAACGTTGAGCG
>CAZRXM010000038.1:0-9907 GCA_964604045.1 uncultured Candidatus Bathyarchaeia archaeon | reverse complement strand
GCGTTTCGGATAAGCTCCACTGGAACTTGATAGGCTCTTGCGGCAGCCCTCATGACGGTGCTTGCATAGTAGCCAAGCTTCAAGTCGCCTAAAATAAGTCTAACAAGGTATTTCGCTTCCAAGGGCGTGGCAACCCGTATGAGGCTTGAAACGTAAAACTCGCGTTCCCTAACACTTCTCATTTTCGGCATAAGCCTAATAGCTTCGTAAACCTCGTTGACTGAGAGAACGGCCTCGCGATGCTTTTTCAGGAGGTAGACAACCTCGCCGTGCTCGCCGTAATCTATCATGAGCTTCTTGACCTCGTTCAGCGAGGCACCTGTGGCTAGACTTATACACCTCTCAACTAAGCCCGGTCCAACTTTCAGGCTTTCCTCGGTTATTGTTCCGAGGGCGAAACGTGCTTTAACTTCCAGGGGGAGGGCTGGATTTTGGAAAAATTTGGACAGTTCTGTTTCCTTGCCCTTTTTACCGCGGAGAACAGCTAAACGTTCGTAAACCTCAACTATTTTAGAGAAGGGCATGTCTTTTTTGGGAAGTATTCCCTCCATGTAGAGGCGTATCAGATAGTAGGGTATACCGGTTCGCCATTCGATTTGTTCGGGGGAAAAACCAGCCTCGATGAGCTTTAATATGGCTTCTTTTGGGGAGCCATATGCTTCAATGAGCTCTTTTAAGGTTGGTGGTTTAACGATTGACATGGTTTCGCCGTCTGCAGGCTATTTCTCTGTTTCTGAAATTTTCGGCAGCGGTTCAACAATTCTCAGGAAGCCATCCCTTGTTATGTCGACTCTTATCCTCCGACGTTCAAAGTTGCAGAGTCGACAGTCTAAGACGCGGACTATGCGGACAAATTCACCCCTTTCAACGCCCAAATCTATTTGTTGGTCGTGCCAGTAGACGCGCCCATAATCAACTATTATTGTTCCGTCCAAGTTATGGGCTAAACCTATGCCGCCAGCCATGTCGTAGCTGTCCCAAACCTCGGAGCTGCGTTGGTTTACGAAGAGAGCGGTTATGCCGTGCACTTGGTTGTAGCGGGCTAGCTCCATGACGCGGTATTTAAGAGCGCCACGGTAGGATTCAAGCACCGTTACGGAGTCAATTATGGCTAGTTCGATTTTCTCTTTCTCCGCCACGTAACGGTAGGTTTCGGCAAAGGTGCTCCAGTCGCGGAGTTCCGGAAAAGCCACGGTGTCCAGAACGAAGAGGTTTTGGCGAATCTTCTCCCAGTCCAAGCCCAAAATGTCAGCTTTCTGCTTGAGTCTAGACTGCAAATCAAAGCGTGGTGTGGGACTCTTCCATGTGTCTTCAGCTGTGGTGTAGAGAACCTTTTTACTAGAAGCCGCCACTCGGACGGCTATTTCCTCAACAAGGATAGACTTGCCAGCACCAGGCAAACCTGTTATGGCGAATTGTCCACAAATGGGTATACCGCCCAAAGGCTTGCCTTCCGGTGTTAGAAACAGCTCGTCGAGGAAGGTGCCCGTTGGAAAACCGAGCAGAGGCTTTTTAGCCTCCACAGCAGCGTCTGGACGAAGCACAAAGGCCTCCAGTTTTTCTACACCTTCGCGGATCTCCACAGTCATAGGCTTTGTGGCTAACTCCCACTCGTCCGCCGGCATCCTAGCCGTTTTCATGGCTTCAGCCAACGTCTGAGCCATTGCCCTGACCAAGACCTCGATTTCCGGAGCCACGCCGACTGCGGCTGCTTCGGTTTTCGGCTTAGGCTCTTCAGGGGGCTTTGCGGTCGGAGCTTCGACAGACGGCTTTTCAACAATTTTTAGTTTAGCCTCTTCCGTCAGCGCCCACAGCTCGCCGCGACGTTCGACAACTCCCTTGTTTTTCAGCGTCTGCAGAAGGGCGTAGGCTGAGTTCGGTCCGTACTTCGGTATGCCTAAAGCTTCGGCTATCTCGTTTAGAGAAGCCCCTGCCTCCCGTGCTCTGAGAAACTCTACTATGTCCCTTTCATCCGCCATAACATTCCCAATTTAAATAGTTACGGCAGAGGGTATAAATGTTCAGTTTCAGCGATGTTTGGATTTTGCTTGTTGCTAGCGTTTCTCTATAACCAGACTGTGAAAAGGAAACGAGTGCCTAAGGAAACTTCTTTAGTATGTACCGTCCCAAACATTTTAATATGAGTTCAAAGATGGCAGTCTAAACGTTAGATAAATTTCGTACGCCCAAGTTATAAAAGGGGGAAAGGTCAAATACTCGGTTAAGGTGAACTGTTTGGGCAGCGTGGAAGTCGGAGTTTCAACACTTCACCTTTTAGGCAAACCTCTTAGCGAAGTTGTCGAAACATTGTCTGAAACGCCTGTTAAGTACGTGGAACTGGTGGATGAGGGATTACACGCTCTAAACAAAAAGAGGGCTTTAAAGTTTAAGGAGTTGGGGAAAAGCTATGGCTTACGGTTTTCTGTTCACGCGCCCTTCGCAGACATAAACATTGCTTCACCCTCTAGGTTCATGTTAAAGGCTGTGATGAAAAGGCTTGAAAAATCGATTAAGCTTGCCAGTCTTTTGGAAGCAAATGTTTGGGTTTTCCATCCGGGGTTGAAGACTGGCATAAGCATGTTTTATCCGGGGACTGAATGGGTTCAAAACCGTGAAACCGCCAAAGCTCTTTACAGAGTTGCAGATGATAATGGCTTACAAATAGCTATGGAAAACGTTCCAGAGCCATATCCTTTCGTAATGAAAAGCGTGGAACATTTCAAGAAATTTTACGATGAAGTTAAAGAGGATATTAGCTTAGCCCTAGATGTGGGACATGCAAACATCAATGGACAAATAGAACTTTTCATAAAAACCTTTCCAAACAAGATAGTGCACATCCACGCCCATGACAACCATGGAAAAGAGGATGAACATTTAGGCGTCGGCCGCGGCACCGTGGATTGGGGGAGTTTTGCCAAGCTTTTGAGGCAAATAGCCTACAATAAAGCTGTGGTTGTGGAGTCTGTGGAGCACGTCCAAGAAAGCGTTGAAAGGCTTAAAGCTTTACTCGCTTAAAAATGGAACGTCCAGAGTCAAAAAGTCTTCAGCCACGATGGTGTTTTCGAAGATTCTACGGGCTTGCTCCAAAAGTACAGAGGCATCCGCATACCTAGCACTAATATGGGTTAAGACAAGCTTCTTCACCCCGGCTTTTCTGGCGACTTCAGCTGCTTGGCTTGGGGTTGAATGCCCGTCTTCAGCAGCCCTTTCAGCCAACTCGTCGCCTAAAGTGGCATCATGGATAAGTAGGTCAGCATTAACCGCAAAATCCGCTAAACCTTCAAAGGGTCTCGTGTCACCCGTGTAAACAATTTTCCTTCCAGGTCTGGGTGGACCTAGAACGTCTTCTGGTTTTACGGTTCTACCATTTGGAAGCTTGATAATTTTTCCTCGCTGAAGCTGCCCCCATAGGGGGCCTTCTGGAACCCCTAGGGCTCTAGCTTTTTCCGTGTGGAATTTTCCGGGACGGGGTTTCTCCACCAGAGCGTAAGCTAAGCTTGGAACCACATGGTAAGCCCAAACTGCATGAACAGTATATTCGGGGGTTTCGCAGACCACCCCATCCTCACATATTTCGTGAATTTCTATTGGAAAAGTTAAGCCAAACTGCACAGACCCCCTCACACACTCAATAAATTTCTTGATCCCCGGCGGTCCGTAAACCTCAAGGGGTTTAGCTCGGTTATGCAGGGCCATGGTCTGCATTAATCCCGGCAAGCCTAAAACGTGATCTCCGTGCATGTGAGTTATGAAGACCCTTGTGTCTTTGTGGAAGCTGGCGCCGGCTATCACCATCTGCCTCTGCACGCCCTCGCCACAGTCGAAAAGCAGCTGCTCACCCTTACGCTTCACCAAAATTGCTGGCAAACTTCTCTTAGAGGTTGGAACACTACCCGCTGTGCCCAGAAATACAACCTTAATGTTCATGAAAGCCCCACAACTTACTAGCTTCATTCCTCAATTAAATCCCAAGTTAAATCCTCTGAGTCACGTATAGAACTTTGCCAGTTAATAACGCTGCCTGTAACCGAGGTTGTACACGTTTCCGTTTCGGCTTAGCCTACTTTTGGGCATTGATTTGTGCATAGATTTTCTCCCACAACGGTTTATTATGGATGCATCCGATGTCCGGTGCTTTAACGTTTCCATTGAAGTAGCTGTAGGCTCTTGCACGACACCCTCCGCAAATATATTTGTCTGGACACTTTCCACATCCGACTATTTCGCCGTTTATAACGTAGTTTTCCATGTCCTCTCTTATGCGGAGCTTCCAAAGCAGCGAGTTGTTGTCCCATATTTCTTCAAAATCGTCCTTTAATATGTTGCCCAAGACAGTGTTCTTGTCTGTTGGGAAGAAAACGCATGGTTTTATGTCGCCGTTGGGTTCCAGACAACAATATAAGCGTCCAGCCCCGCATCCGCCTAAAAAGTTTGCAACGTTCTCAACACCCCTTTTCGCCGCATAATGAGCTTCAACAAGAAACTTTTCGCCCATGCTCTGTGAAAGCTCTTTGGTTACGCTTGCGTACTGAGGACATGTACTGAAGAAGCGGTCAACTTTCACCGTTGATTTTCCAGTTTTCAACTCCTCTTCCTTCGCCTGTAAGTATAGGTTTATGACCTCTTTGCCGATCACGTTTAGAACGTGGAGTCTTTGGTCTGGAGACAAATCAAGTTCCACATGCACCCTCGCCCTTCCTGTCGGAACATAATTGAAATGTATGAATCTGGCGCCCAATTCTTTAGCCAACTGCAGGATTTTCTCTGTTTCCGCCAAGTTGTCCCTATGTATGACCGTTGCGATGCAGGTGTCTAAGCCCTCCTCCACGCAATTTTTTACACCTTGAATAGCTTTTTCAAAGGCACCTGGGATACCCCTAAACTCGTCGTGTACGCCTGGAGAGGCACCATCAATGCTTATCTCCACATAGTCTACGCCCGCATCCTTAATCTTCTTAGCCACATCTTTCGTGATTAGTGTTCCGTTTGAGGCTATGCTGATGTATGGAATGTATTTTTTAGCATAGGCAGCCAACTCAAAGAAGTCGTGTCTGGCTAGGGGTTCACCTCCGCTGAAGGAGAGAGCTGGTAGACCTACACCCGCAATTTTTGAAAGGATTTCAACGACTTGTTTTGCTTCGTCTGTTGAGAGTTCTGGAAGCCTTCCACTTCCAGCTTCCTCGTAACAATGTTTGCATCGAAGATTACACTTGTAAGTGAAGTCCCAAACTATTAGGAAGGGGCCGGCCGGCACAAAGGGTACGCGAACTCCATACTTCTTTACACCTTTCATCATCAACCCGAAGCCTTTAAACCAAGCCCTACCATACTGGTCTCGGAGAAACTGCTTCTTCATGAAACTTTTATCCACACCTAACAGTCGGCTGCCAACTTCATACACAGGCTTTGCCACGAACCTGCTTCTATGCTGGCAAGTTTGACAAAGGGGAACTTTCTCCCCTAAAAAATCCCTCAAAGATTTTAGGAGCAGACTTCCATCCTCCGGACACTCTACGTCAAACATGCTAATGAGCGCCTTAAGCCAAGGATTCACGGCCGCAGCGAAAAAGGCGTTTTCAACACGATCTATCTGCATGCTTCCACCTTCGTAAGCCTTTACATTTCAACCTTTGCTTTATCCTTTATTACATCACGTTAAAACTAGCTTATAAAATGGACGGGTTTGTTGAAGCCGTCTCAGTCAACTTTTCTTGAATACTGCAATTTCGCGGGTTAAGCTTCTATGTATGTAGACCATATGAGATTCCACGTGTTTGTAGCCCATGGATATGCCTATTTGGGTTATGCCAACTGTTTTTGGCGCCGCCATGCACACGTGTCCGCTTTCGTTAAGCATGTCGTAAACTGCGTTTAGGCATTCTTCAATTATCTGTTTCGTCGTTCTTTTGAGAGTTGTTGCGCTTTTTCCGTAGGGCGGATCTGCCACAACGCAATCAACCTTTGTTAATGGCGGGTTTTTGGCGTCCGCCACAATTAGGCCTTCGGGTTTCACGTCAAAAAAGGCGAGGTTGGCTTTGCTGCCTTTCACCATCTGTCGTTGGATGTCTGCGCCTAAGACGCGGCAGCCTGTTAGCGCTGCCTCGATGATTATGCTTCCAGTCCCGCAGAAAGGGTCGAAGACGAGGCTGCCTGTTTTTGGTCTCGCTAGGTTAACCATGCACCTCGCCAGCTTCGGCGGCATGGCTGAAGGGTGGAAGAAAGGCCTATTCTTTGGACGCCTTTCCATGAAAGGTTTTGGCGGAACCTCAGCCAGCTTCAAGCCAAAAATAAGTTTATTGTCTGTCAGAATTCCCGTGAAAGTTTTTTGAGGTGTCTGTAGGTTCACTTTAACGTTTTCAGCCATGCTTAGGATTATTTCGCCTAGCTTCCGCTCTAAGGCCATTCCGTCAACATGTTTAGCATGGCTTTTCACATGTTTCACGCGAACAGCGAAAGTTTCGCCCTTCCTTAGGAGTTCGCCAATACTTGTTGAGCGTAGGGCTTTCACCGCTTCACGTGGCTCAGCCTCACATGTGAAAAGTTCTAGGGCGCAGAGCCTTGTTAAGGCTGCCCGCCTTTTTACGGCTTCCACGCATGTTGCGCCGGCTTCAACTCTCAAAACCTGGTCGAGCTTCTCCAAAACCTTATAGGCGAAGCCTTCAGCCTCTAAAATGGCTTTCAGTTCCGCAGTTGGCAGTGTTTCGTGCTCGCCGGACAATAAGAAGAAAAGCCTAGCCACCTTAAAGCTCCCGTAGGGCTTGGGCTAAAAGCGGTGCCAATGAAACCTTGCTAACTGGGCCGGGGACACTATCTGTTCCAACAACCTCCTTGACGCCAGCTTCTCGTAAGCGTTTTTCTGCCTCTCCTACCAGAAGCGGGTGGACGCATGCAGCGTACACTTCCGTGGCTCCAAGCTCATAGAGAAGGTTTGCAGCCGCCACGATGGTTCCGCCTGTGCTGATTATGTCGTCGAAGATTATGGCTTTTTTGCCTTTAACGTTTAACTCCCTCTTCTCCACGCTGACCAATCCCGTGTAGCGGTCTCTACGCTTTTCCAAGAAGCCGCAATTGCAGCCCAAAACGGCAGCGGCCTCCTGAACTATGCAGACGGCGCCTTTGTCTGGTGCAAGCGCAAAAACATCGCTGAACCCCCTCTTTTTGAAGTGTTCTGCTAGGAGTGGTATAGCGGACAGATTTTTCGCTGGAAAAGGAAATTTTGCCAAAACGTTTTTCTCATGAATGTTAACAGTGACAAGGCTGTCCACGCCGGCGGCTCCAAGCATTCTCGCAATGGCTTCTATGCTTACGGCTTCTCCTTTTAGGAAAACCTTGTCCTGACGGGCATAAGCCAAATAAGGCACAACAGCCACAACAGTTTTAGCACCATGCCTCCTAGCAGCGTCCACCATCAAAGCCAACTGAATTAAACGCTGGTCTTGGGGTGGACTTGTGGTCTGCACGATAACTGTGGTTTCACCTTCAACGGTTCCTTCAAGCCTCACATAGGACTCGCCGTCTGGGAAAAACTTGAAAAAGACGGGGATGGGCTCAAGACCTAAAAGTTTGGCTATCTTTTCCCCAAGCTCTTTGGAAGCTGGCCCAGGGAGGATTTTCATTTAACCGCCGCTTTTTAATGGAAAGGGCTATCTTTTAGATTTTTCCCGTTGCTTTATATTGTTCGATGAGTTCTTTAGCTCTGTCCATGCGGATCTTGCGCTCCTCAACCATTTTCTGGGCGATTAGGTCTATAAGCTCGCCTGTGGCGCCAGCCATGATGGCGATGTTTCTAGCGTGGAGCTCCATGTGGCCGCGTTGTATGCCCTCGTGGGATAGGGCCCTTAACGCCGCTAGGTTTTGGGCTAGGCCTACTGCTGCCAGGACTTCGGCGAACTCGTTGGCTGTCTTCACGCCCAAGATTTTTAGGCATATTTTTGCTATGGGGTGGGTGCGTACAGCTCCGCCTACTATGCCAACCGCCATGGGCAGTTCTATGGAGCCAACTAGGTCGCCGTTCTCGTTTTTCTCCCATGTTGAAAGCGTCGTATAGTGGCCGCTTCTAGCGGCATAAGCATGCGCGCCGGCCTCAACAGCGCGGTGGTCGTTGCATGTGGCAAGCACAACAGCAATTATGCCGTTCATAATCCCCTTGTTGTGGGTGGCCGCCCTAAATGGGTCAGCCGCAGCGAAAGCCCAAGCGTTCACAATGCCGTCCACAACATCTTCGCCGCCAACAGCCTCTTTGGGCACGACACACCACGCTCTTGCCAGGCGTTTAACAGCCAAGTTCGAAATTATCCGGAGGTAAACGCGGCCGCCGGTGATCCGCTCGATCAGTGGGGCGACAGCCTCGCACATGGTGTTGACGGCGTTAGCACCCATGGCGTCTCGGCAGTCCACATGCAACTCCACAATAACCATGGGGCCTTGCACAGTATGGATTACTTTGGCGTCCAAGTCTTTAGCGCCTCCGCCTACAGAAACCAGCACAGGGTCTTGGTCGTTTGCCTTTTTCAAGATTTCTTCTTTGACTTGCAGTACGCGAAGCCTAGCCGCATAGGGATCTTTAACACCAACCACCTGCACCTGCCCAATCATGACTGGCGGAGTACTACTTGTGTGGAAGCCTCCACCCTCTCGCACCATCTTAGCCGCATAACTAGCCGCAGCTACAACGGAGGGCTCCTCAATAGCCATAGGCACTAAATAATCCCGACCATTAATCAGAAAGTTCACGGCAATACCCAATGGTATTGGAATGGCGCCAACAACATTCTCTATCATACGGTCAGCCAAATCCAAGGGCAAACCGCCAGTATTCTGCAATAAAGCGCATTCTTCATCGGTTAAGCCCGCAAACTCCTTAACAAAAGCCAAACGCTCTTTAGGACTAAGCTTATAGAAACCCGAAAACAACGAAGACTTGCTCATACCTCCTAATCACTCCATGTTTAACCTGTTCAACTGAAGCATTATTTGGACCTTTACATTTAAACTTTGGTGGAAAACAAGTTTCTGAAACGATTTTATCCAGTGATGTCGCTTAAAGTTGAAGCATTGACTTTTGGCGTTATTTTCTTAAGAAGTTGTGTGTCTTCAATTATTAATGCTAGGTTTTTCGCATCGCATGGTAAGCGTAAGCTGCGTCGTAGAAAGTTATCTTCCGTTTTGTTCGTAATTCTAATATTTCCTCCTCGCTGCAACCTATTTGCAAACTTTCATGACATCAAAGACCCGCTTAACAATCGTTGCAAGGCTTTCAATCTCCGTGTCTGTGGCTTTTCCCTCAGTCAAACTTTTCACTCTGACCGGTGTAGCACACATGTACATGTAGCTGTAAACTGCTGCGCTTGCTGTTCCGATGAGTAACGCTGAAACAAGCAGCGTTATGAATTTTAGGCTCTTCTCTATATTTTCTTTCTATGTTTTCCCCTTTTTTCTTTTAGAGTTTCTATCCAGATTTTTATGAGGACGTAGGTGCTTAGGGCTAGGACTGTGGCGGATGCGATGAAAGCTGCCTCTCCGTGGGCTTGTAGACGGCTGCTATGGCGATTGTTGTGCCTGCGCCTATGGCTATGTACCACCATCGTGGTTTGAAGAATAGGTATGTGCCGAGTCCCACTACTGGGTGTCGAAGGCTACTATGCCTACGAAGGTGGCTTCTTAGCCCATTTGGGGAATCGTGATGAACGGGTGAACGGCCACTTCCGCATAGTTGGATAGGAAGAAAACCGCCAGAGTAAGCGATGGGATTGTGACGGATTGCCAGGAAAATTCTGGCGTGGTTTACGAGCTTTTGGCTACGCCAAGTAGATGTTTACGACTAAAATGTTGGTGATGGTCTGGTTTATTCTCATTTAAGTCAGCGAGTCCGAATCTTATCCGAAATCGATAGTATAAGTTTGTA
>CAZRXM010000037.1:0-10421 GCA_964604045.1 uncultured Candidatus Bathyarchaeia archaeon | reverse complement strand
AGAAAGTAATGGTTGACGGTGAAAACTAGTTGGTTGACGTTTGGCTTCCTTACGGGAAAACCGAAGTTTGTTTGAGGGTTCCAGCCCGCAACTTTTTAGGGGTTATAGAACCCAAGGAGAAGCCTGGTGTTCCAGACGCGAGGGCGGAGGTTGAGAGGGCTTTAAAGGAGCCTATTGGTTCTAGGAGGCTTTGCGAGATTGCCAAGCCTGGACAGAAGGTTGCTATTGTTGTTGATGATGCTACGAGGCCTGCCCCGAGCCATGTTATGGTGCCCCCGATCCTCGACGAGTTGAACAGTGCTGGTGTTAAAGACGAGGATGTTACGGTTATTTTTGGATGCGGTACCCATAGGGCTGTTTCCGGAGAAGAGGCGGTTAGTCTTTTGGGCGAGGCTGTTGTGAAACGTGTAAAAGTGATAAGCCACGACTGTAAAGCTCCGGATCTCGTGTATTTTGGCACAACAAAGTATGGAACAAAAGTTTATTTGAACCGTGTTTTTGCAGAGGCAGATGTGAAAGTTCTAACGGGGGATATTTGTTTCCACTATTATGCTGGCTATGGCGGCGGGAGAAAAAGCGTTCTGCCGGGCGTCGCCGGAGAGGAAACCATAAAGGCGAATCACGCCATGCTTTTACATCCGAACGCAAAAACCGGAGTTTTAGAGGGTAACCCCGTCCACGAGGACATGGTTGAAGCCGCCAGGATGGCGAAGGTGGATTTCATTCTAAACGTTGTGGTTAACACTAAAGGCGAAGTTGTCAAGGCTTTTGCAGGCGACTTAGAGAAGGCCTTCCAGGAGGGGGTTAGGCTCGTTGACGAAATGTACCGTGTGCCCGTGGACAGGAGGGCGGACATTGTTGTGGTGAGCCCTGGCGGGTATCCGGCAGACGTGAACCTCTATCAAGCCTATAAGGGTGTTGACAGCGCTCAAGAGGTGGTTAAGCGGGGCGGCGTGATCATACTGGCTGCTGAATGTTCGGAGGGCTATGGAAACCAAGCCTTTTACGACTGGATGGTTAAGTTTAAGGATTTGAAGGCCGTTGAAAGGGAGGTAAAACGCAACTTTGTCTTGGGCGGACACAAAGCCTACTATCTGCTGAAGACATTGCAGAAAGCCCAAATAATCTTAGTTTCAGTCATGCCGGACTATTACGCCGTGAACGTTTTTAGATTGAAAACCGCGCGGACGGTGAACGAAGCCCTTAACCAAGCCTTCAGGATTGTGGGTGAAAACGCCAAGGTTTGGGTTATGCCCTACGGAAACTACACGCTTCCAGAGGTTAAAGCCGAACAGCCTTGAGAAAACCTTTAAAGTTTATTTGCAAACTAGACATGCCTCGAAAAGCGTATGGTGGAGCCTTTGCAGCAAACCTTCACCCTAAGAAAGTTTACACCCAGAGACTTGCAGCGGGTTATGTACATAAACCGCGCCTGTCTCCCGGAAAACTACGGCGACTACTTCTTCATGGACCTTTACAACCGTTTTCCAGAAACCTTCATAGTTGCCGAGGTGGACGGTGAAATAGTAGGCTACGTTATGTGCCGCATAGAGTTGGGCTTTTCAGACTTCGGCTTCAGCGGCTTCATAAAGAAGGGCCACGTAGTTTCCATAGCCGTAATGCCCGAGCACAGACGCAAGGGAATAGGCTACGCCCTGGTAAGCAAAGCCCTAGAGGGAATGCGCCTATACAACGCCAAGCAAGCCTTCCTAGAGGTTAGGGTTTCAAACATGCCAGCCATAAGCCTCTATGAGAAGCTGGGCTTTAGGGTTGTAAGGGTTATTAAGGGCTACTATTCAGATGGGGAAGACGCATACGTAATGAGTAGAGAGCTCTAATTTTCACAAATGGAAAGGGGGCTCAGACCTCTTATTTGCATAGTTTATGGCTTGAAGCATAGACCTAGCTAATCCGAGAAGGCTTAATAGAACAGCCGCCGCAAGAAAGAGGCGGAGGTCTACTGTTAAGGATACACCCATGTAGTTCAGGTTTAGGATTCCGCCGTTAAGGGTCAACGTCAAATAACCCACGACGAAAAGAGCCTTCGCCACACTAAAGAAATGCTGAAAAACAGTTTCAGCCACAAGATCTCCGAAGAACCCCAGCAAAACATATACAGTGACAAAATTTTCCACGGTTCGCCCCAAACCCGGGACGTAGCTTTCAAAATGGGCGAAAAAGCTCCAAACAAAAAGGTAGGCCATGTAAAAGACGAGGCTTTTCAGAAAAGCCTTCAAAGTTCTCAAGATAAGCTTCTTCGCTAAATCCCTTAAGCTTTTACCATTTTCAGCCATACGGAATCACCAAAGGTCCATAAGAGAAAAGCTGGGTTGAAAGGTAAACCTCTAAGAAGCCTTCCTCACAGATTCTGGAAGCTTCAACATAAAGCAGGACCAGACATGTGCACAGTGCCCCTTGAGGCGCCGCCACAGTTGTTTCGCCGTAGCCAACGGTTTCCCCATCGCTGTGCATGTAAAGCCTTATTTCGCCGTTGACCTCAACTGGCGAGTGGTTTTCAAAGCTTAGGGGCACATAGACCTTCAAATGTGTAATGTTGTGAGGTTCTAAGTTTGGCTGTCCAACGTGGAAATTGTATAATGGGGCACCCCATGGGACGGAAAAGTTTGACAAGGCTTGAACGGGTATGACCTCAGCCAACTTCATGCTGATTAAGGCGGTCACATTGAAGTGGGAATCGTTGAATAGGTAATAGACTCCTTTATCTAGCAGAAAGGAGGATAGGCTGAAGGTTAGGTTGTGGAAAGCGTCGATTTTGTCGCCCCTTCTTACTACGGGTATAAGGGTTGAGCCCTCGGTGATTTTTGAGCCGTTTAAATCTGCAACCATTGTGGTCAAGTTGAAGTCGCAAAGGTTGTAGAAACCGCCGTTCTCAATTTTCACCGGAATGCTGATTACAACGAATCCTTCTTGAGTTAGGCTTAACTGGGGCTTCTTAATATCTAAATGCAGATCTTTAACGGAGTATGCTGCTGAAGCGAAAAAAGCCACTAAAAGAATCCACAAAAACGTTGAAGCCACACCTATCACGCGAATTGAAGCGTCCATTAAGCCCCTCCGGAAACACAGCCAATGGAAGGTCATGAAAAGAACTAGCTTGGTTAAGGTTGTGGAGAATCCGCTTTCTCAACCTTCTGCTCTGGTGGGATAACAACAATCTCCGGTTCAGTGGCTGCCTTCTGTTGCAAATGTTGCGGCTGAGTGGGTGCTGCCACTTTTGAGGCGTGAACCAGAAGAGTTACCCCTCTTATCGTTAGGAGTGAGCCAACCCAAACCATCACCCCAAGATACATTAGGCGGATGCATGTGGCGATTAAGGGGGCTAGGGCTGCGCCAAAGGTTTGCACAAAATCTTCTGAACTAGCTATTGAAAGACTTTGGGTTAGAAAGCCATAAGCACTGATGAAGGTGAATACTAGGAGGGCTACACCAATGCCAAGCACAACAATGCCGGATAGGGCTATTTTCCCTTTAAATGTTTTGAACATTGTTTCCCCGCCCCATCTATTTCCGTTTAAATATTAAGGGGTTCTGCCGCTTGAAACAGAATTTAGGCTCTTTATCGAAAATTAGGCTGTAAAATTAGAAAAATTGAGGTTAAGGCTGTAAACCGAGTTTCTCGTATATTCTCTTCTTGTTCTCCTCAACGTTTTTCGCCACCTCAAGGTAGAGATTGTTGCCGTGGGAGTCTATAGCCACAGTTAGGGGCCCAAAATTTTCAACTTCGAAAATCCAGAGGGCTTCAGGTGTTCCAAGGTCAAGCCACTCCACGCCTCGGACACTCTTTATGGCTTTAGCAGCCAGTATGGCGGCTCCACCTGTGAAAGCACCGTAAACCGCCCCATACTTCGCCATTGCCTCCGTTGTTCTCTTGCCCATGCCACCCTTGCCTATCACAACGCGGACTTTGAAGTTTTTAATGAACTCGTCTTCGTAGAGGTCCATGCGGGTGCTCGTTGTTGGACCAGCGGCCACGGCAACCCATTTATCGCCTTCCCTACTTACCACTGGGCCGCAGTGATAAACTGCTAAGCCTTCGAGGTTTACCGGTAAGGGCTTGCCCTCCCTCACGTATTCCAAAGCTCGTCTGTGGGCCTGGTCTCTAGCCGTTATTACGGTTCCAGTTATGTAGAGGACATCGTTTACTCTAAGCCTGCGGATTTCCTCTTCAGATATGGGTGTTTTTAAATGGTAAACTGCCATATTCCTCACCCTAAACTTTCCCTTTATGGGTTAAATATTCAACGAATCCATCGGCGTGGATTCTTGCAGAAGCCCTTCTAGCAGCCCAACAGTTGAAGGCCACAGCAGCCGGGAAGGACGCTGGATGTCTGAAGGCGTATTCCACATGCACGCCTAAAACCGTTGTTTTCCCTCCAAGGCCCATGGGTCCTATTCCAGTCATGTTGGCTGCCTCATAAAGCTCCCTTTCAAGCTTGGCTACCTCAGGGTTTGGGTTAGGTTCGTTTAAAGGTCTCAAGAGGGCTTTTTTAGCAAGCTTCATGGCAATGTCGGCTCCACCACCCATGGCGACGCCCACTACCGTTGGGGGGCAGGGCTGGGCGCCAGCCTTGATAATGGACTCTATCACAAACTTTTTCAGGCCGTTTATGCCCTCACCGGGAACCAGCATTCCCGTGAGGCAAACGTTCTCGGAGCCCCCTCCTTTGGGCATGACTGTTAACTCCAATGTGTCGCCGGGCACAATCTCCCAATGTAGGTAAGGTATGAACCGCCCGGTGTTGTCACCGCTGTTCTTTTGGGTGAAGGGGTCAACGGCGTTAGGCCTTAAAGGAATCTCCCTCGTAGCTCTTCTAGCGGCGTCAACTAAGGCGCCTTCAATCTTGTCTAACCCCTTTACCTCGGCGCCAGCGACTACGTAAAAGATTATTGTTCCCGTATCCTGGCATATTGGAGCCTGATGTTTCTCTGCAAGCTCTATGTTTTCCAGAATGGCTTTAAGCTGGGTTTTCCCAGCCTCACTTGTCTCCTCCTCGTAAGCCTTCCTTAAGGCTTGCTTGACGTCCTCTGGAAGGTATATCACCGCTTGTTTAATGAGGTTAAAAGCCACGTCTTCAACAATTTCTGGTTTCAACCGTTCTCCCCCGACAATGGCCCGGAAACCTCTACTGTCTAACGTAAAGTTTAAAAAAGTTTCTAGCCACTTTAACCCATCTCTCCGTGGATTAAACATTCTAGTTTCTCGTTTGCTTTAAATATGGCTTGAGCTAACTGTCTCGTGGGAAGCTTATGTACGAAGAGGAGGAAGAGGAGAGCCTGACAAAACAAAGGTATGAAAGCCTCGAAGACCTTCCAGGAGTGGGTCCATCCACAGCCCAGAAGCTTAGAGAGCTTGGATTTCACACCGTTGAATCCATAGCCATGGCCACTGTTAGGGAGCTGGAGCCTGCGGGGATCAGCGAGAAGAAAGCCCAAGCCATAATTAACGCTGCCCGCGCCTCCATCGGCATATCCTTCATACGCGCCGACGAGCTTCTGAGAATGAGGCAGAACGTGCTGAGGCTAACCACTGGAAGCAAAGCTTTAGACAGGCTTTTAGATGGGGGGCTGGAAACCCAAACCATAACTGAGTTTTACGGCGAATATGGAAGCGGGAAAAGCCAAATATGCCACCAGCTCTGCGTGAACGTGCAGCTTCCACCTGAAAGAGGAGGCTTAAACGGTGCAGCCTTATACATCGACACTGAAAACACGTTCAGAACCGAACGTATTGCCCAAATGGCCAAACATTTAGGCCTTGACCCTGAAAAAGTTTTAAAAAACGTTATTTACGCCGAAGCCTATACCTCGGACCACCAGATGTTCCTTTTGGAAAACGCTGACAAGGTGATAAAGGAAAACAACGTTAAACTGATCATAATAGACTCTTTAACAGCTCACTTCAGAAGCGAATACCTTGGAAGGGAAATGCTTGCCGTAAGACAGCAAAAACTGAACAAGCACATGCATAAACTCATACGTCTTGCTAGGGCCTTCAACGCCGTAGCCGTAGTGACAAACCAGGTTATGGCAAAGCCAGACGTGTTCTTTGGAGACGCAATCCACCCCGTGGGCGGCCACATTGTTGGCCACACAAGCCATACGCGTATATATCTTAGGAAAACAGCCCATGGCCCAGTCAGAATAGCCAGACTTGTTTCAAGCCCATATCTTCCCGAAGGGGAAGAAGTCTTCAAAATCACGGAGAACGGCATAGAAGACGTTTCAGAAGAGGACAAAGCTAAAACAAGTGGGCGTTAAAATGCCGGTTCCCTCAGCCCTTGTCACCCGATTCTTCCAACTTATCCTTAACAAACAGTTCGCCGAGGCTGAGAGGGAACTGGAGAGGCTTAAGCAGAAAATACACAAGACGGAGTGGAATAGGGGCTATTTTAGGGCTCTCTACGGAATGCTCTTAGTCAGAAAGTCCGACAGCGACCCCTACGCCTTCCTCGCAAAGCTGGATTTAAACGACAAGGAAAAACTCCAAGCTTACAGGCGGGAGTTTCTGGAACACGTGAAAAACAAGCTTCACAGCGACTTTGACAGAGGCTTCTTCGCCGCCTGGGCTGACTTCACGAGGGTGGCGAGCAAACTAAACTCCATCAACCAAATCCAAGCTAGGGATATGCCCGGCAAAACGGAGGAGGAAAACGACCAAGCAACAATAGACGAGTTCCTCGATAGGCTTTAACAGCTTATGATCATGGTGTACAGAAGCGCCCAAAAAACAAGCCAGGACAAAATATAGATGCCGATGCCCGTCGTTAGAACCTTTTGCGGATTATCCACCTTCAAAAGGAATCTGGGCTTTATCATATAATAGGACAGCACGTAGATAATGAACGCGAAGGCTATACCCGTCGTTAAAACACGGGTGTTGTTTCCAATAATGTTCATAGCCAAATCATAGCCCACACAAACCAAGGCGGCAACCACGCCTAAGACGAACCTAAGCCAATACAAGACTTCAAGGGGCTTCATAACTTCCACTTCTGCATAGTAAGCATCCACAAAATTTAAAGTTGACTGATAAAGCTTAGCAATAAAACGATATTCTTATAAGCTAGAACCTTCCTTTAAAAAGAAAGGTTTTAGAAATGTTCCGGAGCCCTATGCGTGCCAAACCATCCACTAAGTACATTGGCGCCAGCATAGGGCATCTCCGGTGAAGGAAACGCGCCCTCTTGTTTTGCCTCGTTCCCCGCGTTCCCGGAGGTTTTGGCCATGAAAAATGGGGATGCCTTCACCATGTATGTTGGATGGGCTAAAGAAATTTGGAGAGGTGGTTAAGCGTGTTGTTGGTGCATCTTTCAGACCTCCACTGTGGTCCAAAGTTCAATGAGGACGCCCTTTTAGAGGCTATTGACGAAATAAACGATTTGTTGCCTGACGCCGTGGTTGTGACGGGCGACCTAACGGAAGATGGTTTGATAAACGAGTTTAGGGAGGCGAAACGATACCTTTCGCTTGTTAAATGTAAACATTTGATAGTTGGAAGCGGGAACCATGACGCGCGGACAACGGGCTACCTTCTGTTCCCAAAATTCTTCGGAAATCCTTCATCTTTCACGTGGATTGGCAACGTTGCAGTCATAATGTTGAACTCTTCCAGACCAGATAGGGATGACGGCGAAATAGGCTACAATCAAGGTTTATGGATGAAAAGCCAGCTTGAAAACTGCAGAGAAGCCTTCAAAATAGTGGCTTTACACCACCACCTGATCCCGGTTCCAGATACGGGCATGGAGCGGAACATAGTCTCAGACGCAGGCGACCTCCTATGGACCTTGACAAGGCACTGTGTCAACCTAGTCTTGTGCGGGCACCGTCACAGGCCTTGGATTTGGACCCTAGGCGGCCTCACAGTGATTCATGCCGGCACCGTTTCAACGAATAGGTTGAGAGGTTTCTACCAGAACACGTACAACATTATAAGAATCGAGAATGGAAAGGTTTCGGCAAGCTTGAAGGTTGTAGGCGGGCAAGAATGTGCCCTCGACCAGGGCGCCATTGAGGCTGCAAGCTCCACGGTCTAGATGGCTATTTATACGCAGACTGCATTAAGGTTCCTCAGCATCCAAGTGGTGAACTTTGCAGAGGGAAGAGTTCAGAAGCTTCGATGTAGCGGCTGTTATCCGAGAGTTAAGGGAAACAGTCCTTGAAGCTAGGGTGAGCAACATTTATCAGCTGGACGAAGCGACGCTGCTTTTTAAGCTGCGGAAGGGCGAAAACGTTTATAGGCTCATAGTGGAGGCGGGGAGACGTCTAAACTTAACGTCCTACGCTTTAGAGAAGCCCCTCGTTCCGCCAGCTTTCTGCATGGCTTTAAGGAAGTACTTACGAAACAGTACTTTGACAAGCATTGAGCAGCACAGGTTTGAACGTATAGCCATCCTATCGTTTACCGGCAGGGCTGGCAGTTTCAAGCTTGTCGCCGAGTTCTTCGGAGATGGAAACATAATCCTCGTGGACAGCGAAGGAAGAATCGTGCAGGCTTTACAGTATAAGCGGATGCGGGACAGAAACATCCTGCGCGGAGAAACCTTCACTTTTCCACCATCTAGCGGGCAAAACCCGTTAGAGATGAGTTTTCAAGCGTTTCACGAAGGTTTGAAAGCCTTTGGGAAAACGCAGGTTGTCCGTGCCCTTGCCCGCTTCCTCGGCATAGGCGGCATATACGCCGAGGAAATCCTCTTAAGGCTTGGAATAGACAAAACCACACCATGCAGCGACCTCAACACCTTCCAATTGGAGGAAATATACAACTGCCTTGAAGAGCTCATCCGTCAAGTCCTATGTGGCAAACTCGAACCGTGCATAATTTTCGACAATGAAGGTGAAATGCTTGAAGTTGCACCTTTAAGGCTTAAACGCTATGAAGGTTTTAAACACCAGTTTTACAGCAGTTTCAACGAGGCTCTAGACGAATTTTACGTCAGAATTAAGGCTTTGGAGAAGGCGAAAACCGGAAGGGCGGAAGAATCCTTAAGGCGTGAAATAGAACGCCTAAAGAGAGTTTTGGCTGACCAAGAGAAAGCCCTAGAAGAGGCGGAGCAGAAAGCCGAAAAATACAGGCGTATCGGCGATTTGATATACGTTTACTCTGGACAGCTTCAAGCGCTTCTCGACAAAATTTGGGAGAAGAAAAAGCTTGGCGCGGCGTGGGAAGCTGTGGCCTCCGAAGTTTTAGCTGAGAAAAAGGCCGGCTTGAAACCATCAACGTTTTTTGAATCCATTGACAGCCAAAGGCTTGTTTTGAACGTCTGCTTGGAAGACGCCGTTTTCAGTCTAGATATGCGGAAGGACTTGTTTGCAAACGCCGCTGAATACTACGAGAAGGCTAAGGCTGCGAGGCATAAAGTGGAGGGCGCTAGGGCTGCACTTGAAGAAACTCGGAGGCGGCTTTTGGAGGCGGAGGCTAGGCTTAAAGAGGTTTTAGAGAAAGCGGCTACAGCCACTTTAACAGTTGAGGACGAGCTTGCCAAGCGTCGGATAAGGCAAAAGCGCTGGTTTGAAAAGTTTAGGTGGTTCATAACCTCAGACGGCTTCCTCGTGGTGGCTGGCAAGGACGCGGCAAGCAACGAAACGCTGGTAAAAAGGTACACAGCCCCAGAGGATCTAGTTTTCCACGCTGACATAGTAGGCGCCCCCTTCGTAGTCGTAAAGACTGAGGGGAGAACGCCGAGTGAACGGTGCATCCGCGAAGCTGCAGAGTTCGCAGCTTCCCATTCAAGGGGTTGGCGGGAGGGCTTCGCCTCCTTAGACGTTTACTGGGTTAAACCAAACCAGCTTAGCAAGGCTGGGGCTTCAGGCGAATATGTGCCCCGCGGAGCCTTCGTTGTTCATGGAAGCAGAAACTGGATGAGGAACACCCCCCTAAGAATAGCGGTGGGCGTTGTTTTTGATCAAGAAACTAGAGAGCCAACGTTCATAGGCGGAGCTGTTGAAGCTGTGAAAGCAAAAACAAACATTTACGTCGTCCTGGTGCCAGGAGAAGACGAGGGAAAAACCCTTCTACAGAAGGTTTTGAAGGTTCTGGCGGAAAAAGCCTCCAGGGACAAGCGGGAAAAACTGTTGAAGGCTAATATAGAAGCCTTAAGAGAGCTAATCCCATACACCCGTGGAAGGATTCTTCAAGGGGAATAGTCTAAAGCCTAAATCCCTCCCCATCCTTTTTGAAGACCGCTGTTTCTCCTTTAGAAGACGGTGTGACGACACGACTTTTAACGTACAGCATCGCTGAAAAAGGGTTTTGCCGCATAAGGCGGCAAAATGACAAAGGTAATCTAAGGGCTTGGCTATGTGGTCTCCGTCACCATTCTCCTCCAGTCGGCTTTTCGGCCTCATGGCATAGGAGGTGATCCGGCCGCAGGTTCCCCTACGGCCACCTTGTTACGACT
>CAZRXM010000036.1:0-10463 GCA_964604045.1 uncultured Candidatus Bathyarchaeia archaeon | reverse complement strand
TTGAAGTTTCCCTCGCCGACCGGTGGATATACGCACATAGGCGACTTAGTTGTCTTCGTGGCTGCACTGCTTTTTGGACTTGTTGGTATTGTGGGCGCTGTGGCCGCCGACTTTTATGTTGGGTATGAAAGATGATTTGTTTCGATTCTCGCCCACGGTCTTGAAGGCTTAGTTCCAGGGCTAGCTAAAGGGAAAACCTTTGTCGTCCAAGCTGCCGCATGTGTTGTGGGCGGTTTCCTCATGGCAACCACTTACTTCGTGGTCAACGTCTTCATAAAAAGTTATCCGGCGGCGTTGATTTCATACGTTCGGGATTTGTTTGTGCAGGCCGGCGTATCGATAGTTGTTGGTTTAATCGTCGTTAAGGCTGTTAGGGGCGCTGTACCCCAGCTTCGATGACCGCAGAACGTTTAAGAGCCTCTTGAGCCTCGCTAATCAGCAGAGGCGAAGGTGCAGGCTTTGCGGCTGAGGGACGTGGGCGAGAGGGAGGCAATAGCTGTTATTTTAAAGCGTTTGGAAGCAATGCCAAATATGCCTATCCCCTTTGGAGATGACGTGTCGGCTTACCCTTTAAACAACGACCTTCTCGTTTTGAAAACCGACATGCTGGTTGGCTTGACCGACGTCCCAAAAGGAATGGGTTTGTGGCATGCTGCCCGCAAGGCGGTTGTCATGAACGTTAGCGATTTCGCAGCGAAGGGCGTTAAACCCTACGCTGCCCTCGTCTCGCTGGGTTTGCCTGGAGAAACAACCATAAAAGATGTGGAGGAGATCGCTGAAGGCTTGAATGCTGGAGCCCGAGAGTACGGCGTATATATTCTCGGAGGAGACACCAATGAGGCTTCAGACCTCGTCATAAACGTTTCAATGTTCGGGATGGCGGAAAAAAGTTCTGTAATGCTGCGAAGCGGGGCGAGACGGGGCGACATAGTTGCAGTCACAGGCTTTTTCGGAAGAACTTCAGCCGGGTTGAAGATTCTTCTTGAAAACTTCAAAGCGTCCAAGGACATTAGAGACGCACTTCTCGGAGCTGTTTTGATGCCTAAGGCCCGTCTGGCTGAGGGTTTAGCCTTAAAAGCCAGCGGAGCTGTCACAGCATCCATTGATTCAAGCGATGGGCTGGCGTGGAGTCTCCATGAGATTTCAAAAGCCAGCGGTGTTGGCTTTGTATTGGACAATGTTCCAGTGGCGGAAGAGGTTTTAGAGTTTGCGGAGTTGAACGGGTTAGACCCTGTTGAACTTGCCCTCTACGGCGGCGAGGAATACGAACTTGTTTTAACCATAAGCCCGAAGCTTTGGGATAGGGCAAAGGAGGCCGTGGAAAAGGTGGGAGGAGCCCTCATTAAAATTGGGAGAACAGTGGCTGAAAGAGGAGTTTTCCTAGAGTTTAACGGCAGGAAACGTGTTATAGAGCCTAAAGGCTGGGAACATTTCCGAAGGCATTGAAATGAGCCAAGTGCCCAACTATCCAACCGTCAGAGAATCCGTTTTCTACGAAAGGCTTGCAGACGGCGATGTTAGATGCATCCTTTGCGAAAGGCGATGCGAAATACCGGAAGGGCGGATTGGCTTCTGTAGGACTCGGAGGAATTTAGGTGGAAGGCTTTACACACTTGTTTATGGAGATATAAGCGCCCTGGAAAGCCGCCCAATAGAAATAAAGCCCTTCTTCCACTACTGGCCTGGTTCAACAGCGTTAACCTTCTCCACGTGGTCCTGCAACTTTGACTGTGTTTGGTGCCAAAACTTCCACCTGTCGAAGACGCCTCCCAAACCGGAGGAAGCAGCTTATTACCCGCCTGAGAAGATTGTTAGGTTTGCCCTTGAAAGCGGAGATGCCGGTTTATGCGCAAGCTTTCAGGAGCCCACGCTTCTCGCCGACTGGGTTGTCGAAGCTTTTAGCATGGGTAAACGTGCGGGAATTAAGTATTGCTGTTTTGTTTCAAACGGGTATATGACGCTGGAAGCCCTAAAAGTTCTTCGGGACGCTGGGTTGGATGGGCTTAAGATCGACGTTAAAGGCGACGTTGAAACCTATAGGCGTTTTTGCGGGGGAGTTGATGTCGAAAAGGTTTGGAGAAACGCGAGGGAGGCAAAACGAATGGGGTTACATGTCGAAATTGTGAACCTCGTTGTCACCAGCGTCAACGACAACGAAAACACGCTAGGCTGGGTTATTGAACAACATTTAAAAAACGTTGGACCAGAGACTCCGCTCCATTTCACACGTTATTTTCCAGCCCACAAGTTCCACAACCCGCCCACGAAAGTTGAAACTTTAGAGAAGGCTTACATGATGGCTAAGAGGGCGGGGGTTCTATACCCATACATCGGAAACGTCGCAGGTCACCGGTATGAAAATACTTACTGTCCGAACTGTGGAAAAGCTTTGATAAAACGCTACGGTTACTACGTTTTGGAATACTCGGTAACCGCCGAAAACAAGTGTCCGAAATGTAGAACGGAAATCCCCATAACCGGTAAATACCTTGGGAAGAGGTTCTAGGCTAAAAACTCTTTTTCAAGGTTTCCCGAAGCTTAAGGTGTGCAACGGCGCCTATACCCCTGCCCACGGCTGAGATTAGGTAGACTGTTTGTAAGCCTAAGGTTAGGCCGTAGAGGCTTATTGTTAAATCTGACAGGTAGCCGCCTATCAGCGAACCGAAAAAGGTAACGGTTCCTATTAGTAGGTTGTAGAGGGCGGTGAAGCTTCCTCTATGGGCTTCTGGCGAAACATCAAGCAGGTAGGTTATCACGGATGCTTGCTCAAAAGCCGCCACTGAACCCCAGAAGGCGCCTATGGCTATTAAAATGTAGATGTTCGGGGCGAAGGCATAGGCTAAAGGGACGGAAACGTAGCTGAACCTTACAAGCAACAGCAGGGGTTTTCTGCCGGCGGTGTCTGCAAGCCTCCCAGCTAACCTTATGAAGGTTATTGTGAATATTCCCTGCACCACGTGGAGCAGAGCAATTTCCAACATTGAAGCCCCTAAAACTTTAACCTGGGTTATGGCGAAAAGCGGCCAGGCGATTGACATAAAAAAGTTGAAAACCGCGCTGCAAGTGTTGTATCGAATAAAGTCTTGGGATTTTCCCGCAAGCCTTACTGCAGCAACCAAGTCTGTAACAAAGGATTCCTTCAACATGTTGCCTCGGCTTCTCTCCTTAACCCTAAACATTATGGCGGATGATATTAGCCCGCATACCGTTGCAACAATAACCGGGATTATAATCTGTTCACGGAGGGTTCTGCCAAAGCTCACCATGATTATGCCGGAGGCCAGCGTGGCGGTTAGGCTGCCCAGCGAAGCCCACATGTTTATTGTGGCGTTGGCTCTTCCAAGGCGATGATGTGGCACTAAGTCGCCTATTAGGGCAGTCCAAGCCGGAGTAGCCATAGACCCTAAAAGCGCTTGTATGGCTATTAGAAACACCAGCTGGCTTGCAGAGCTAAGAAAGGGTAGGGGGAGCCAAAGCAAAGCCACAATTAAACCACCAAAGACTATAAAGGGAACTCTCCGTCCAAGCCTGTCGCTGAGCCTTCCCCAGAAAAACTGCATTATGTTGTTTGATACGTTGCTAACCGACTGAAGCCAACCTATCTCGGAAGAATAGGCCCCCAGCTCCTTGACAGCATAGGGTCCAACAAACGGGTTCACCATACCCACACCAAGAGAGTTAGCTACTGAACGAATGTAAACCACGTTCAGTTGTTTTGGATCTCTGTCAACATTCCCACGCTTTTTCATTAATGGTCTCGCTCTATTAGCGGAATTCTACATCATGGCTTATGGGAGACATAAAAACTAAACGGTCGTCCAATCCTTTTAAGCCATGAACAAACCTTAAAAGGGATCCCCGCGAAAAAGGCGAAGTTGAATGTTGAATTTCCTCTTTTTGTGAGGAAAATTTATATGAATGTATTTTTGACTCTATTTCAATCTCATTTCAAAGTTCAAAATTCTGGGCGAGAAAAGCTATTTCTCGGTTTTCCTTTTCCGTGGGCTTTTCTTTACTATGGTGACGGTTGGCTCCTCGTTCACGTGTCTTATTTGGGCGTTTGGATATAAGCATTCGATGTGCCTTTTGATTTTTGCCAAATCAACGTCTCCGTAGGTTTTAACGTTAATTATGGGATTGCCGTCCTCGTCTTGGTTTAGGGATATGGTGTATCCGGAGCCTATTTCGATTTTTGCTGGCTCCAAGACGAAAACCCAGTCTTCTGCGGGGCTCAGCCCCACTGGACTTGAAGGTTCCTGCTTCTGCTTTTTCTCAGACATAACTGTCCCCATGTTTATTAAGAGGGGGTGCGGTTAAAAGGTTGTTGTTTACGGATAAGAATCTATTTTACAGCCTTGAAATCTAGTGGATAAGCAGTTTTTCCTCGTACTTTCTCAGGTATTCGGCGGCTTCGCCGACGTCCATGAAAAGTTCATCCACCCGCTGCACGTCCTCAACCGTAACCTTTTCCTTGTTTAGGGCTCTGGCGTTTTGGGCTGCTAGACTTAAGAGTTGAACGGCATACCGCATGGAACTCTTAGCCCCAACCTCGGCGAGTTTCTCCAAAGCTTCAGGGTCAATTTTTATTTTCTCTTCGGCGGCGCGGATTCTGAGGATTTCCTTAATGCTTTCTATGTCGTAGGGCTCCGTGGCAATTATGACCGCCCGGTCAAGAAGGTCAAGTGGGAAACCCAGTGGACTTTTTATGTCGGTTCCGCGGATGCGGGCTACACCACGATTTGTGGCGAGGATAATTATTGGTACAAGCTCGCTTTCCATGGCTCTGCTGAGGAAGCTGAACGCCTCCAAGTCTAACAAGTGTGCATCGTCTATAAACAAAACACCCGGATGGATGAAGGCTTTTCCGCTGTCCACCCACTCCTTTACTTGCTGGTCAACGGCCATCCGCACTTCGGTGTCAATCTCCCTTGACTCTGGCCCGCCGAATAGCAGCGAGAAGAGGCTTCCTGAACGTTGCCTAGCGTTCAACTCGTCCAAGTCCGCCAAAGTAAGCATGTAAACAAACTCCTTTTCTTTTAGGACTTTACCGCTTGGGCGTGGAATCTTCCGTCTAGTGTCCACATCGTAGGTTTTTCCCTTCTGGCTTTCAAGGCAAAGTCCAAGGTTTACAACTCTACCTGTTTCGGCGTCAATCTGTATAACGTGTCCCTCAGATATGCCCTCGGCGATTATCTGCTGGGCTATGGAGGCACCAGCCTCGATGGTCTTCTCCTCGTCCTTTGTCTTCAAGGTTAATCTGACGCTTTCCGGAATCTTCTGGTATGGGTTGTATGGATGAGGTGCCGTTCGAATGTCAACCATAGTGACCTCGCCCTCGTAGACCTTCCGCATTTCATGAATTTCAACGCCAATACACTTTCTAATGGCTTCTATTAGGACCTCGGTTTTCTTCCGCTCAGTGCTGTATATTTCACTGCCGCTCATCTGGATGAAGGGCACATTCTCGCCTAGCTCTTTGGAGATAGCCACAGCTATGGCTGTTTTACCAGTGCCGGGTGGTCCGGCGAGAATTATGCATTTGCCGCTTAGCTTGCCCTCCTTAATCATTTTGACAACTAGGCCTGCGGCTTCTCTGGCCTTCTCTTGCCCAACCATCCCGTCCTTGATTTTAACAGCCTTCAAGTTTTCGTCCAAACCCAAACCTTTAATGTGGGTGTGGGCGCCGATGCGTTCAAACCTCGAAACGGGGGTTGTTGGCAGCTCCCGAATGGCTGCCACCCGAATCGCCTCCAACCGAGGGAATTTTAAAATGTCCAATAACAACAAGTTTAAACCGAAAACCGCATAAATAAAATTTACCGCTCAGCCGCCGGGTTTTGTTTCACCGAAAACGTGAAATGGGTTGAATTCGTTTCAAGAGCGTGTGTCTGCAAAACTTTGACTGCTTATAGTCGGGTTATACTAAGCATTCCCAGGTAGGTTTAAAGACGTTTCCTTCCTGTCGAGAATATAGTTTAGGATTGAGATGCACGTAGCCGCTAGGTAGGGTTTTCTTCCTAGAGATATTTTTTCTCCGTAGCGAAGTGCGTAAGCCTCGACTTTTCTTGGCAAGCCTACATGATCACCTAAGACGAAAACTGAGTTCTCGCCTACGCTGACTTCGCCTATGTCTCTTCCGCCCTCTTCTAAAACGTATATTTGAGATTTCTCGGCCTTCATTTTTAAAAGGGCTTCGAAGCCCAGTTTTTCCGTGGAAACCCCTGGATGGGTTTTGCCAGCTAAAACCTTTTTCAAAATGTTTGTCCAAGTCTGCTGGTCCGTTCTGACATCATGAAGCGTTGCCCCCTCCACTTTTAAATGCACCGGCGGCGACGGTGGACCGTTCAGCACAGCGTGGAAAACCACGTCCTTACGGATGGCGTGGGACAAGAACAAGCTTGCAACGGCGCACTCGTAAACTATGTCTAGGCGTCCAGCATCATGGAGGTTTGTCCACTTCGCGTCTGTTCGCCCTAAACGTGAGTAGAGGATGAATTCCCGCAACGCCTTTCCCCTAAACGTCTACTGTTACGCTGCCTCTTTTATCTCTAGGATTTCTCGATAAAGTTCTTTTAGGGTTTCGTTGTAATCGGCTTTTCCCTGCTCCACCAAGTCCATCAACGATTCAAGCCTTCGCGTGGTCTCTTCTGAAGTGTAGTTTCCAAAGTTTTGGCGCAAATACATGTAAACCCTGAAACCTAAAGGCGTGCTGATCAGCTTGTTCCTCCGTTCTACGGCGTAGTTTCTTTCAAGAATTGTGGAGACTATCTTCGCGTATGTGCTTGGCCTCCCTATGCCCTTCTCCCTCATGAGGGCGATTATTTCTCCCTGCGTGAAGGGTCTGGCGGCGGGCACTGTTAGGATCTTTCCGAAGGTTATGGCGTATTCGCCTTCCTCGACTGGATTCACGGTTTTTATGGGTAACACAACGTTGAAGCCTTCGGAAACTATGTTTACTGGGTTTTCCATGGAGACCGCGTTTCCATCAACCAGAACCCTAAACTTCTGGTAGAGAAGCTTAACCTCCCTCATTTGGCTTGCAATGAAACGTTTGAATATGAGGTCGTAGAGCTGGAAGTGGTCTGCGGTGAGCCTCTTCGGGAAACGTAGAAGCCCAAGGGATATGAGGTTTTTCAGCCTATCCACATCCACGGCTCTCGTAGGCCTTATGCATTCGTGGGCGCCTTCCACTGCGTACCTGCGGGGGACAAAGAGGGACGGGTACCTTTCTCGGATGTATTCTTTGGCTATGCCTATGCCTACAGTTGAGACTGTTGTGGCGTCGGTTCTGTGATATGTGCATAAACCCACCTCGAAAAGGTCTTGGGCGATCATCATGGTTTTTGTGGCTGGGAAGCCAAGCTTCGCTGAGGCATCCCTGAGCATCGTGTCCGTCGTATAGGGTGGAGGAGGACTCAATGTGCGTTCCTCAGATGTCAAGTCAACTATTCTTGCTTTGAGGTTCTTCAGCTGTTCTTCAAACTGTTGGTGTGGGAACGGCAAAGTCGGGTTCTCGATTGAAACCTTTAAGCCGTTTGAAAGCACAACGGACAAAACCTTCTTTTTCTTCCTTGACTCGTTTACCCGCTCTATTATCCAGCCCAAAACGGGAGTTTGAACCCTTCCAGCTGAAAGCCTATAGTTTTGGAAGCGTTGCCACAGTTTTCGGCTCAGCTCGAACCCTATCCAACGGTCTTCGATGCGTCGGACAAGCTGGGCTTCCACCATTTTGAGGTTGATTTCCCGTCGCTCTTTAACGGCTTGGAGAAAAGCCTTTTTGGTTATCTCGTGAAACTCCAGCCTCTCAATGCGCTTGTTCATGGGGTAAAGTGAACAGTAAACGTCGTAGGCTATTTTCTCCCCTTCAATATCGGGGTCTGTGGCGACGAAGATGCAGTTAACTTCTAGGGCGATTTTCCTCATAGCCTTGACAAGCTCTTTCTTCGAGTAGTAGTCTTGGCCCTTGCATTTTGGGCAAAAATCAAGTCCAGTAAACTGTTCGCCACACTTCCGACATTTCTTAATAAAATCGTATATGGGTATGAAGCGTCCACCCTCAACTTTGACGCCGTGGAAACCCTCGTTTAAAACGAGGTCATAGATGTGGCCCATACTTGCCATAATGTTGAGCACAAACTCTCCAGTGCTTATTTCGAAAACCGTTATCTCCCCAATCCTCCTTTTGAAGGGTTTCCCGAAGAACCTCGAAATCGTCCTGGCCTTCGTTGGAGATTCGACGATAAGCAAAGCTGTCTTAATGAAGTCCTTAAGCCTCTTAGAGATTTTGCCCTCCCTAATGTCCCGGATAGCTTGGCGGTCTGCATCTACGCCCCTAAACCATCTTTCAACAGCCTTCAAGCTGAATTTGAGCGACGTAAACTCGCCAAGCATGAACTCTAAACGTTTTCTCAAAGCGTAAAATGCCTTTTCATCATCCACCAGGATGAAGCTGGCGCCTCTGGTTATGCCGCCTGCGAACATTCTGGAAGCTCTTCCAGAGGCTTGAACGTAAGCCACTGGATCTGCGACCACAAGGTAGAATTCGCCGTCCCTCTGCTTGAGGGACACCTCCTTGCTCTTTGATATGGCTTCAACAACCGCCGGAGTTATAGCCTCCTTGAGGAAATCCCTAGTTTCCGAAACGATTCGCCTAACGTATTCGTCGAAGCCCTCAAGCTGCGTGCCCGTCTCCAAGGCTTCCTTAACCTTTTCCACGGTCTGCCTGTTCACGGGTAAAGCCTTTCCGATGACGTTTATCAGCTGGCTTGCCCTGTCCTGCGCCTTTGCATCCAGAAACTCCCTAACGTTTTTTAGAAGCGTTAGGAGTTTGACGGGGTTGTATTCATCCCAGCTGAGCCTTATCTCTGTTCTAGGGACTCCAGCGAAAACCACGTAGCGGATTCTTTCCGGTAGGTCTATGCCCCTTGCTAGTGGGCTTCTGAAGCTTGCAATCCCGACTAGGACGTCGTATTCGCCGTTCTGGAACCTTTCAAGCATCTTCTCATCCATCTTCATGTAGGCGTAGGCTTTAACTCCGTTGGCGTTTAGAAAAGCGCTAAGTTTAGCCACATACTCTCTTCCAAAGATAGATGGGACGAAAACTAGGCAGCCTCCGCCAAACCTCTGGATAAGTGAGAGAACCTGCTGTTCCAGCGTGGCTTCCGCTGGCAAATAGTAATCTTTAATGTTCCTCAGGAATTCGGGTTTGAAACCTATCTGGAAGTTTAGGAGTTCTTCAAAAAGCCTTATCCGTTTGGTTCTTCTAGCCTTAACGGTTGCTCCTGAAACCACAAGCAGGCCTATCTTGCTTTGTCTCTTATAATTCTCAATTTGACTCCGAAGCCTCTCCATTTCCCTCAAAACATGTTCATGGGGTTTTCCCATTCTCTCTAGGCGGCTTGCCTCCCTCCGCAGCTCTATTATTTTAAAGGCTGAGGCTATTATTTCGTCGCTGAAGCCTAGAAGCCTCATAACCTTGTCAATGTTTTTTGGAGATTTAAGAAAGGAATCCACGTCGTCGACGAAAACGAAGTCGAAGGCTTTACCCTCAACTGCCTTAAAGCGGTTAACCAGAAACCTTTCAGTCGTAACTAGGATTTCGAAGTCACCCATCACTACCCTTTCTAAGGCTTCCTTCCTCTCCGAGTCGCTCATGCCTGCATGGTAGCAGACCGCTTTAGGTTTGACGCCAAGCCTATCCGAGAAAACACCAATCTTTTCCACAACTTGTTGGACGAGGAGCGCTGTGGGCACGATAATGTAGCTTTTCTTGCCCTTAACAGCGAAATAGAGGGCTGAAACCGTTCCCAAAACGGTTTTTCCCACACCTGTGGGCGCCACTATGGAGAAGTTGTTGCCGAGAAGGATTCTCCTAGCCCAAGTTTCTTGGAGGGACCACATCCTCTGGCCAACAGCCTTCTTAAAGAACTGGGAAAACTCCTTAAGCCTCTGGTGGAAAATGAAAATTTCTTCGGCGAAGTAGAGCCTACACTTCTCCCTCAAAATTTTCAAAAGCTGTTTCCAGCTTAGGGCTTCAGCCTTTTCAACACAGTTTTCGCAAACGCCGACCTTGAGAAGCCTTTCATCGGAAACCGTGCCCTCACAGTTTAAGCACAGACCCTGATATAGAGCCCTCATCATCAGCACCAAATATTCAAGTTCAAGCGAAACTTGCATTACTATGTGGCAAAGTTTGTAAAAACTGTTTTTCTCAGAGCTTTTAAAGGTTGATGGAGCCTCGGGCGGGCTTCGAACCCGCGACCTACGGCTTACAAGGCCGTTGCTCTACCAGGCTGAGCTACCGAGGCGTCTTGTCTACGCTATAATGGCGTATTGAAAACAGACATAAAAATGTTAAGTTTATGTGTTAGCCTCCGTCTGCGGCAACCTTCAGCTTCCAAAGGTCTTCAGCAAGCTTCTCTATGTAGTCTCGTTTCTCTAGCTTGCTCCGCCACTCTCGGGGT
>CAZRXM010000035.1:0-10566 GCA_964604045.1 uncultured Candidatus Bathyarchaeia archaeon | reverse complement strand
GTTCAGAACGTGGAGGGAAAATCAATAGTTAAAGAGGTTGCCTGATGCAGTCGAAGAAGGAGCGCGTTAAAATTGGGCGGGAGAGACTTCAAAGGATAATTGAAATGTGTAAGACTGTTGAAGAGCGCGGTCTCGACCCTTTTCTGTTGGACGTGGACGAGATAATTAGGATTTTAAGGGAATTTTTCCCAGACTGGGAGCAGCCCGAAGACCTTTGTTTGGATGCTGAAGCCATAAACCACCTCGCTTCTGTTGTGAAACTTCAAAGCGAATGGGTTAAACATCGCTCCACATCCTTATACACGGACCCATTTCTCTTAGAGGAGAAAATAAAAATCCTTGACAAGGAAGCCTTTGTGGAGGCTTTTCTCGGCGCTTGGCGTCCAATAGTTGAACTTGAACAGATCTCCCTCCACAGCCTAAGGGAAGCGCTAATTTACTGGGAAAGCCTCCCGCCCATAAGGGATAGGTGGAAGGATTTCCCACGCCCTGAGGAAATAGGTGGCGTAGCCTCTCGGGAGGAACTTTTGAGGCTGGAAATTCTGCGGGATAAAGCCTTCACGGAGGAATTAGAGAGCTTCTGGAACGAGTTGAAGAGGCTTGTAGCGGAGAAAGGCGAAGAGGGGAAAATCCGTTATTGGGATTTTGTGGGCGCTGAAACTTTTGAGGAGACGGTTCACAGAGCCTTCCTGACTAGTTTCCTTGTCACTTATGGATATGCAACCCTTGAGGTTTACCCGCTTGAAGAGGAGATTTTCGTTAAACCTTTCGAAAAGCAGCAAAAGCGAACGGGAAAAAGACAGCTGGTCTCACTTCCCATAGCTATAACCCGTGAAGAGTGGGAAAGATGGAAAAGAGGGGGGACTGAAGCCATATGAGTAAGCGGAAAGCCGTTTACGCTAGCAAAATCAAACGCGCCGTTCACATGCTTTTCTACAGACGCCACAAAAAGCCGGGAGTGAAGGGCTGGGAACTCCGGAAAGCATTAGGTTCAGACTACCCGAAAGTCCTAAACATACTGGATGAGTACTTAAAACCTTTAGACCTTCAAGTTAAAATGGTTTTTGAAGAGGGAGAAAAACCCCTATCTGAAAAAGCTACCCTGGAGGATTTGGATAGGGCAAGATTCTACATTACGCTGCGAGGCGATTTGACGCCTAAAGAGGCAAAAATGATAGGGTGGCGAATAGACGACTTGGCTGGGCTGGCTATAACTATAGCTTACATAATCTCGAAAAGGGGGAAGGCCCCCCGCAAAGAGGTTGAAGAACTCCTACGTGAAAAACTGCCTGGTTGGAAGGCAAGCCTTAACATAGACCGTTACGTCCGCTATGGCTACATAGCCCAAGACGAACATGAACAGCTGTATTTGGACTGGCGGACAAGGGCGGAGGTGGACCAAAAAGCGTTGATAGATCTGCTTCTATCCAAGTGAAGGTAAACCGTTTAGAGACCATGCGCTTGCGTTTACTTTTTTAGTTTCCGATAGAGAAAGGCTATTACGTCTACCACCATTATTGCCGTCAACGCCAGCAGGGGGCTGCCTAGAAAACTGTTTATTGGGGATTCGCCTTCTGCCGCTGAGGCTTCGCCGACCAAGTTCAGTGCTAAGAGAATCGTTATGAAAGCGGCTGGCTTTTTCTTCATTTTCACTTTTCCAGCCTTTTAGACTATGCTGACGTTTTGGATTTGGAAGTACCGCCTTACAAGCATGCGTAGGCGCTCGGCGTTTCTGCCATTTTTGCCTATGGCGACGCCCTTGTCCCTCGGGTGAACGGTGACTACGGCGATGGTTTTCCCGTCGGGTCTTTCGGTTATTCTAACCTCTTGAACGGTGGCCGGTTTCAGGGCGTTTTTAATGAACTGGACGGGATCGTCTGAGTACTCAATTACCTCATGTTTTTTTCCCGTCATCTTCTCTAGAAGTCTTATGTTTCTTCCACCTTTGCCTATGGCTGCACCCAAGTCGCCTTCCTTTACAACGAAGATCACGCGGCCCTGCTCCTCATCGATTATGCAATCTTTGACGCTGGCGCCGCTTATACTTTCGAAGAGAGCAATATACTTCATTTCTGTTGTTGTGAATTTTATGCCGCTGGTCATTCGCCCCCTCCGCTGGACTCCGCTTCTCTATCAGTCTCTACTAGTTTAAGAATGTCTGAGTCGCCGGGGTCTCTTATAGTTAACGCTGAAACTATGAAGGGTTTTCCACAAACCATGGCCAGATCCGTTGACGTCCCCTTGTAAACGATTAACGGTGTGCCGGAGAGCTTGCAGTAGTATTCGAGGTCGTTGCGGATTTCCTCTGGACAGTTGGATGCGATTATGATCATTTTCGCCCTCCCGGTTTTCGCACTTTTGATAGCCGTGTTTGCACCGAAGTAGACTTTACCCGTTTTAACGGCTATGGCTATGGCCTTGTCAACATCTATCATTCGCCTTCGCCTTTAGGCTCGTATGTGGACATGTACAGCTCCACTAATCCTGTTCCAACTGGGATAGTTTGGCCCACTATAACATTTTCGGTGACTCCCTCTAGGGGGTCTACTTCTCCCCTGACAGCAGCTTCAACAATGTTTGGAACCGTTATTTCGAAGGCTGCCCTGGCCAGGACGCTGGCCTTCTTGCCGCTCACACCATGCCTTCCGATCTGCTGCACTTCACCCGTGAAGGTCATCATGTCGGCTACTAGCATAACGTGGCGTATGTCAACGTCTAAGCCCTGCTCGTCCAAAACGCTTTTAGCCTCGTGAATGAGGGCGTTGCGCGCCGCCTCTATTCCAAGGGTTTTGGCTATTTCATGGATGTTGTTGGTTGTCGTCCTCGTGGCATCCACACCGTAAACCTCCAAAACCTTCGGCAAGTTTGAACCATCGGTTCTAATGACCCACTCACCTTGCTCCTCCGTCACTAGAACCCGTTTTATGCCCGGTATGCCCTTAATATAGATGGATGAAACCTTTTCCAGAAGCCTTCTAAGGACTTCGGGCTTTTTGGGTTTTATGTGGATTCTGTTTCCGCTTATCTTAACGGTGCAATTGGCCAGCTTCACCCTTTCCTTCAGATCCTCCATGGTGACCCCTCTGTCCTCCATCATGGCTTTGCTGAGCTCCACAACTACTTCCTCGCGCACCGGGTCTTGATAGATTGCCTCTGCAATGTTTTCAAGCGTCGTGTAGAGGATGTTGCGGGCAACCTTCACTGCAGCTTCCCGGCTTTTACGGTGTTTTTCGTCCAAGTATACTACCATGATGGGTGTGGATGGAACCCTCCTAGCATCTACAATCTCTATAAGCCTTGGTAAGCCTAGGGTTACGTTCTGCTCCCTAACACCCGCGTAGTGGAACGTTCTGAGGGTCATCTGAGTCCCAGGCTCTCCTATGGATTGGGCTGAAACAACGCCGACTGCTTCGCCGGGCTCCATTTGGGCTTTTTTGTAGTGTTCAACTGTTAACTCCACTGCTCTGTCAACACCCTCTTTGGTGAGTTTAGCTTCAGTCAAGCCTTGCTTCAACTCGTTTATAAGGAGGGGTGTGAGCTCGCTTTCCACTTCCTTAAGCTTCTGTCTAATGTATTCTGGGGGCGCCGGCTCACATTTTTCTATTCCGATTTTAACCTGCTCTATGAGGCGGCTGACGTTTACAGCTTTTCCATGGTCGCTTTTAGCCGGATCAACACCGTCCTCGCCATACTTGAACTGGATTATTTCGCCCGTAGAGCTTCGCACCGTGCCGTCGTATTCAAGCCTCAAATGTTCGAGGGCGTTGATTAGACGTCTCTGCATATAGCCGCTTTGCTGCGTTCGAACAGCCGTGTCCACTAAGCCTTCACGTCCACCCATGGCGTGGAAGAAAAACTCTACGGCATCCAGCCCTTTCTGGTAGGAAGAGTAAACGAAACCCCTTGCTTTAGGCGTTGGATCGTCGGGTTTAAAGTGTGGTAAGGCACGGCCGACATACCCCCTCATTATTCGTTTGCCACGGACAGACTGCTGTCCAACGCAGGCGCTCATCTGTCCAATGTTGAGGGCGGAACCCCTAGCGCCCGTTCGGGTCATGATTATGCCAGCGTTTTCAGACGTGAAGTCATCCTCGGCGACTTTGCCGGCTTCATCCCTAGCTTTAGCCAACTCGTTCATAACGTAAATCTCAAAGGTGTCCTCTAGGGTTTGCCCCGGGAGAGCTTGCAGTGTGCCATTGCGGTAGCTCTCTATAAGCTCGTGGATTCTCTTCTCCGCCTTCTCCATGATCTTTCTAATCTTGTTTTCAGCTTGAGGTGAAAGGACGAGTTCCTCATACGAGTATGTGAAGCCCCTCATGGTTAGGAACAATTTAAGAAGCCTTGTAACTTTGTTAAGGAACTCGCGTCCCGCCTCGGTTCCGTAATCCTTTATTATTCTGTGGAAGAGGCTTTCGGACTGTTCAGCGCCTATAGCCCTTCTATCAATTACACCGCTTTTAAGCTCCCCGTTCTTAACAACGACATAGGCGTCGTAGGGGCAGTCCTCCTTCATGCATTTTGGACACCCGCGGCAAATGTTTGCTTTCAAAATATAGTTCAAGTCTTTTGGTAGGAACAAGCTGAAGATTTGTTTACCACTCCACATGGGCTGAGGCTCTTTAATTTGAGGCTCAGGCAATGGTCCATCGTATCCAGCTGCCACAAGCAGTCGGCAAACCTCATCTTTAGTGAGGTAGTTTGACTTCCTTGTGAAAAGGTAAGCAGCTGTTATGAAGTCGCGGATTGCCCCAATTATTGGGCCGCCGAACCTTGGGGAGAGGATTTGGTCTTGAACTTGCATCAATAGTCTAGCTTCCGTTTGGGCTTCTTCGCTTTGGGGTATGTGGAGGTTCATTTCGTCTCCATCGAAGTCGGCGTTGTAGGGTGGGCAGACGCAGAGGTGCAGTCTAAACGTCTTATATGGAAGAACCCTCACGTAGTGCGCCATTATAGACATTCTATGAAGGGACGGTTGACGGTTGAAGATGGCTATGTCTCCGTCGCGGAGATGCCTCTCAACAATGAAGCCGGGCTCAAGGGCCTCGGCAATCTTAGTCCTGTCAGCCACAAATTCAAGTCTAATGCGTTTTCCATCTGGGCGAATTATGTAAACCGCTCCAGGATACTTTGTAGGCCCGTTTATTACAAGCTTCCGCATTTCCTCAATGTTCCAAGGAGTCACTTTTTCAGGTACAGTCAGCCTCATGGCAACCTCTATGGGAACTCCAACCTCGTTTATGTCGAGGTTTGGGTCTGGGGAAATAACGGTTCGCGCTGAAAAGTCAACCCTTTTTCCGGAGAGGTTGCTTCTAAAACGTCCTTCTTTACCCTTCAATCGTTGGGAAAGCGTTTTTAACGCTCTTCCGGAACGATGTCTCGCCGGAGGGATGCCCGAAGCCTCGTTGTTGAAGTATGTTGTTACGTGGTATTGGAGGAGTTCAGCCAAGTCTTGGATTATAAGGGTGGGCGCTCCAGCCTCCATGTTCTCTTTAAGCCTCTGGTTAATCCGGATTATGTCCACAAGCTTGTGGGTTAAGTCGTCTTCTGACCGAATGCCGTGCTCCAGAGTTATGGAAGGCCTCACGTAAACGGGTGGGACTGGCAGCACTTGGAGAACCATCCACTCTGGGCGGGCGTTTTTGGGGTCGAACCCTAACAGTTCAAGGTCTTCGTCTGGTATGCGTTCAAGCCTCTCCCTAACCATGCTTGGCGTTAAAACTTGGGAGCCGCTTGGAAGCTCTTCACTGAACTTTGTAGGCTTTTCGAAGGTTATCTTGTACTGAGGGGCGTTGCAGTGGGGACATGTCTTCGCCCTTATCTCCTGTATAATCCTCTTGAAGAACTCATCTGGAACTGTTCCCAAAAGCTGGCGCGTCTTCTCGATTCTAGCCCTCAGCTTTTTAATCGATTCGTCTGAAAGCAGGATCCTTCCACAGTTTCTACAGGTCACCCTCAGAAGGTCGTAAATTATTCTTGCAAACTCCACGTGAATTACAGGGACAGCGAGTTCAATGTGTCCAAAATGCCCGGGACAGCGGGCTGCTGTGTTTCCGCAGGTTTTGCACCTCTGCCTAGGCTCCAGCGTTCCAAGCCGTCCATCCATGAGTCCCGACGTTATCGGGGTGCCATCTTCATCGTAGGTGTCTGGAGTTTGGATTTCAACCACTGAAAGTTTGCGAATTTCTTGGGGTGAAAGCACTCCGAAACGGATCTCGTCTACAACTTTATGGGCTGCTTCCTCGACAGCCATTTATGCCCTCTCCTTAAGCTTTAATCTTGGAGCTATGCAAAGGCTCATCAACTCCTGCAAGAGAAGCTTGAAGGCGTAGGAAACCACTACAGGTGATATTTTCGCTTTGTCTTCACAAAGCCTGCAAACGTATTTCCGCTGTTTAATGTCGTAGTAGGCGATGTAGCCACAGTTCTCACAAACGTAGAGGGTGTATTTGTCAGATTCTTCCAAAAGCCTGTCGTGGAGCAGCATGGCGGCACCGTGGCCTATTAGGCAGTCGCGTTCCATTTCGCCAAACCTTAAGCCTCCTCCTCTTGACCTACCCTCGGTTGGCTGCCGCGTCAACATCTGAACTTGCCCCCTTGCCCTAGCGTGGATTTTGTCTGCAACCATGTGGTGCAGTTTCTGGTAGTAGACGACACCTACGAACACGTCTGCCACAAACTTTTCGCCCGTAACACCGTTATAGAAGACTTCCCTGCCAGTGTGGCTGAAACCGAGCTTTATAAGGGCTTTTCTAAGGTCTTCAGGCCTTTCGTTTGAGAAGGGTGTTCCATCCACGGGTTTGCCTCTTAAAGCCGCAACCTTCCCAGCTATGGATTCAACAAACTGTCCGATGGTCATTCTTGAGGGGATTGCATGGGGGTTTATTATGATGTCTGGAACTATGCCGTCCTCTGTGAAGGGCATATCCTCTTGGGGAACTATCAGGCCTATAACCCCTTTCTGGCCGTGTCTCGAAGCGAACTTGTCGCCGAGCTCTGGGATTCTCTGGTCTCGAACTCTAACCTTGACGAGTTTTCCTCCCTCACCGGACTCAGTTATGAAGACTGCATCCACAACGCCCGTTTCTGAAGGCCGCATGTCCACAGACGTGTCGCGCATGGAGGGGCCTTTAACCTCAAACTCCTTGTACTCCTCGAGGAATCTGGGCGGGCTTACCCTACCTATTAGAACGTCTCCACCGGCGACTTGGGCTTCAAGGCTCACTATCCCGTCGGGCTCAAGCAGCCTATAGTATTGTTCTCCCCTGAACCCTCTAGTTCCGGGCTCAGGTATAGTGAACTTGTCTCTGAGTCCTCCCATGTGTTGGCGGCATTCAGCCTCGTATATGCGGTAGAACGTGGAGCGACCTAAACCCCTCTCGATGGATGCTTTATTGAATACTAGGGCGTCCTCCATGTTGTAGCCTTCGTAGGATAGGACAGCCACTATACAGTTTTGCCCTGAAGGCCTGATCTTGTAGCCCATGGCCTCCATGAGGGCTGTTTCCACAAGGGGTGTTTGCGGGTAGTGGAGGATGTGGGCTCTTGAGTCCACTCGGAACGGGAAGTTTGTGGCATAGACGCCCAAAGCCTGTTTAGCCATAGCAGCCTGGTAGGAGTTTCGCGGCGACTGGTTGTGTTCCGCGTATGGGATTGTTGAGGCGCATATTCCAAGAATCGTGTATGTTGCAATTTCCATGTGCGTGTGTTCTGGGGTTAATTCTTCAGGGCTTATGGCTATGTAGGCGTTTTCCTCCTCTTCAGCATCTAAATATTCAACTATGCCGTTTTTAACGAGGTCCTCCCAACTCCATTCGCCTTTAGCTATTTTCTCTACGTGTTCTTTTTTGAGTTTGGGGACTCCGTTTTCAACTATTATTAGGGGGCGCCTAACCCTTCCCTCGTCGCAATTAACGTACACCTCTTCTCTTTCGCTGTAAGCCCTAGAATAGTAGGCTATGTTGACTTCGCTGGATATTTCTCCCCTCCGCCTTCTCTGCCTAAACTCTTGTACAAGCTTTTCGGGCGAAGCGCAGTAGCCTATAATGTTTCCGTCAACAAAAACCTTTGCTCCATAACGTTTTAGGGTTTCATTTGCCTCATAAACGGACGTCACGCCCATGTCATATAAGACTTGCTTGATTTTCTCGGGGTTAACTCCGACGGAAATACACGCCGACAAGGCTAGGTTTTTGACAAGGCCGCAGTTTGACCCTTCAGGGGTTTCGTTTGGGCATAATCGTCCCCAATGGGTTGGGTGGAGGTCTCTGGCCTCGAAGTTTGGTTGACTCCTGCTCAACGGGGACTGGAGCCTCCTCAAGTGGCTTAGCGTTGACAGGTAGTTGGTTCTGTCCAGAAGCTGTGTTACACCAACCCTCCCTCTTCCCCAGTTGCCCGTTGCCAAGGCGTGTTGAAGCCTTTCAGTGATTATTCCGGAGCGGACAGCTGCTGAAATGTTTATTACGGGACCCTTAACACCTATTCTTTCAAGCTGATATTTTATGTCCCTGACAAGGTTTCTGAAGGCTACGCGGAACAAGTCTGCAAGGAGTGGCCCAGCAAGCCTCAACCTTTTATTTTTGAAGTGGTCTTTGTCGTCGGGCTTTCTTTTTCCAAGCTTAAGCTCTATGATTCTGCATGCCATTTCTCCGAGGAATATGGCTTTGTCCCTTCTGCTCTGGCTCGTCCTTCCGATGTGCGGTAGGAAGTTTTTGTCTATGACCGCTTCAGCCTTCTGTATGCGGTATTCCTCAACCTGACCGTGGGCCACGCGGTTTCCAATATATAATATAGCGTCTCTAACAGTGTCCACTCCTACAGCCTTTTCAAAAGAGGGCTCTAGCTCGCTTTGAATTTCCTCGTCAAGCGATACGGCCTCCGCGATTTCCTTGTCCGATTCAAGTCCCAGAGCCCGCATTACTATGACGAAAGGTATGTCTGTTGGCACACCGGGCATTGTAACGTATAAGACGCCGTCAGACTTAATTTTCAACTCTATTCGGGCTCTGAAGCCAACTGTGGTGGAGAAAACCTTGGCTTGGTACACCGGTGTGGCGCCCTTTTCGTCCACATCCACTATTATGCGGTTTGGGGCGAGGTCCTCCATGGCTACGATTACGCGTTCCGAACCGTTTATTATGAAGTAGCCGCCCGGGTCATCCGGGTCCTCACCGCAGGCTATGAGTTCTTCGCGGGAAAGCTGTGAGAGGAAGCATAGCTTAGACTTCAACATGACTGGTATGTCGCCGATAAAAACATACTCGGTGTCCTGTTCCCTTCCGTCTATCACAGGGGTCATTTCGAGAGCCACGGGTGCTGCATATGTTAGGTTTCTAAGCCTAGCCTCAATCGGATAAATTTCATGTTTCGTGCCGTCAACCTCGGTGACGTAAGGGCCGCTTATCCGAGTCTGCGGGTCTATTATCCAAACTTGGCCAAGCTTAACTTTATACGGGCATTCAGGAACTTCAATTGGGATTTCGCCAACTTCGTCTATTATCTCTTGCAAACCGTGGTCTATGAACTCGTTGTAGGAGTCTAGGTGTTGGCGTACTAGGCCCTTCTCCTTAAAGAAGGCTTTTAAGAGTATGTTAGCGTCCTCTCTGGTGAACTCCACTTTAGACATTTTTAATCAACCTCGTAAACCTAACCAAACGGTTGGAAGGGTTCCTCGTTAAGGAGGTTTTCAAGCTTTTTAATTTCCCTCCGAAACACGGATCATCCAACTAAAAAGTCTCCAATATATTCGAGGCAAAACACGTAAACTAACACCCAACTAATAAACTTTTTCGTGCAACCTCAACCTATTCAATTTCACTTTACACTCTTCCTTTAAGTCCACATAAAGCGCCGCGGCGAAAAGGAGGAAGTAAACGAGGTGCTGTGGCACAAGAACGGCTGGAAGCGGCTCAGGCAAGCCGAAGACCATAGGCGCTAGGACCGTGAACAATGGTATAAAGAGAATTAGGTTGAATGGGTGGGCGGAAAGAAGACGCGCATGTCCACAGTTTTGAACATTACAGCGGCCGTCGTTAAAAAGGCTAGCCACTCAAGGGTTATGCCCAAAGGGCTTAGGTAGCCGATCTCCAACCCATACATGGCTGTGGTTATGGGCCAGAAAATCTGAACCCTACCGCCAATAAAAAGGTCGCTTAAAAGCGGATGCTGAATAGTGCCGCAAAATAGGGCAGCGCCGCTTTACGGTAAATAATTAAGATGGACAGGAAAAAGGCTAGGGCAACGAGTATGGAGTGGGTTGGACCCTATGCCTAACATAGAACAGCTCCAAGGAATGGCATTCAAAAAGTCAATGTCCATTATTACTGAGAGGGCAAGCACTAAAGGAATGTTTATCCTCGTCTTCGTTGCCCGCGCAGTCAACTTGGCAAGCAGGTTCTCAGCCCTTTTTCCAGACGCTAAAAGCCTCTTTTGGCTATATAAATTGTCATGTAAAGTACGGGTCATGCTTGAAGGGAATAGTTAATAAGAAAGCTTTTTAAAGCATGATATTGGCGGCGGTAGCCAAGCCAGGTCAAAGGCGGAGGACTCAAGATCGGTGTTAGGGCTGAA
>CAZRXM010000034.1:0-11068 GCA_964604045.1 uncultured Candidatus Bathyarchaeia archaeon | reverse complement strand
TTCAACCTCTCTAAGAGATCTTCGGCCATAGGACCGTCCCACCAACATTCCCGGGGCCGTCCCAGGACAGTTCCAAGGTCGCACGAGCAAAGCAGCCCATTTTGAGCTGCTTCTCCCGAAAGAGGAATTTTAATGGCGGGTCCGCCGGGATTTGAACCCGGGACCTCCGGCTTAGAAGGCCGACGCGCTTTTTGGACCATGGATTTCGCTGTCCAAGCTGCGCTACGGACCCCTCATTTATTTTTCTTGGAAGGCTTGGATAAGCTTTACCCAACATTTTGCGACGTAGAGGTTTTTCCTTAAACCTTATTAATAATATTGTTTTCTAATACAATCTGGGGAAGGTGCTTGTCCGAAATTAGGACAGGGGAAATTCCTATCCCCCTTGTGAATTATGTTTTTCTTATAAAGTATCGTAAGTCTCCTTATTATGACATTGTTCAACACTTGTTAAGGGAAATGGAGGTTCATTACGAGAGGGCTGGTGGCCGTTCTGAAGTAATTTACACCATTAATCCGAGGGTTTTACAGGAGGATATTGAGAGAATAGTCAGAAATGAAAAGGTCACAACGGTTAACATTTGCCGTACAATTTTAGCTCTTTTATACGGTTGTAAGCTTCGTGAAGGTGAAGACTTTTATGTTACAACGACGAGTGGTGGAAGAAGAAACTATCATGTTAGGGTGAACAGTAAAACTTTGACTATTCTAAGGAGCTTCTTATAATCCCTAGTGCTGCAGTTTAGCTATCAATAGAACGGGCACTGGTTTCTTTCAGTTATTATTAAGACTCTATGTATATGGCTGGCCGTAGGGGTTTTGCTAAATGCGCTTTATTTTTGGGGTCGTAGCGTTCCGGGCTGTTTTCTTCGAAGATTATTATTTCTGCGTCTAACTCGCTTTTGAGGAAGTTTTCTGCTTCTTTTAGAATCTGGTTTTCGTTTATTTGACCCGTTCTGATCAGTTTTTGTTTTTCCTCCGTTGGTGTTTGGTTTACTTCTTCTATTATTCTGTTTGCAAAGTCTGCTGTTTCTTTAGCTTTTGTTTTCAATTCTGGGTCCTGCAGCAGTTCTTTCATCAAGGCAGCTAGTGTAATTTTGCCTCCCATGGATTTTTCTAGCGCCGTTAGGTAGATTTTCCATTTCCATGATGCCGCTGTGTAATAGAAAACTTTTCGGGGTTTTGCTTTTGTAGCCCTTATTATGTTGCGGGTGTCTTCTAAAACTTTCTTGACAAGGTTTTCGCTTTCTTCGGCTTTTTGGTCCACTTTTGTTTTGTCTGGCCTTGGCCATGGTGCATTTGATACGAAGCCCTTGTATCCCATGATTTCCCATAGTTCCTCGCATATATGTGGAGCGAAGGGTGTCAGCATTAATATTTGGCTTTTTAAAACTTCGCGAACAATGCTATGTTTCGCTTTTGTGCGTCTCTGATACCATTGGAGGTCTTGGTCTATCTCGAACAGTATCGTTTGAATGGCCTTTCGCATTTCCAGTCTTTCCATAGCCTCCGTTGCTTTTTCGACGTGTCCTTGGAGGCGGCTGAACATCCACCTGTCAATGGTTGTTATGTTTTCCTCATGTTCGCTGGTTGTTTGAACGGCTTGCAAAACAAGCTTGTAAAGTCTCTCCAGTTTCCCGAGCATGGCTTTAGCGACGGCTGGGCTGAAGTCTGCGTCCTGAAGCAGTTCGGCGGTGGCGAGGACGCTTAGCCTTATGGGGTCTGCGCCATAGGCGGCTAAGCCCTCCCTTAAGGGTATGATGTTGCCGAAGGATTTACTCATCTTCGTCCCCTCCATTGTGACAACTCCGTTTGTCACTATCTGCCTTGGCCAAAGCTCTTCTGGGAATATGGCTGTGTGGTTAAAGATCATGAAGGTTAAATGGTTTGGAATCAGTTCGTGGGCTGAATGCCTACTGTCCAATGGATAGAAGTATAGAAATTCCCTTCGCATATCCTCCAGTAACAACGATTTTATTCCAGTTTTTTCAGCTATCTTTTCGGGTTCTCCCTCTCCTAGGAAAATGTAGTCGAAAACTTCGTCTGTGAGCTGGTTAGGCTGGATGTTATGCTTTTTAATGTGGTGGGCTATTGTGTAGTAAGCCATGTAAATCGTTGAGTCTGACAAGGATTCAATTATCCAGCTTGGGTCCCAAGGCAGTTTTGTTCCAAGGCCAGATTTTCGGGCGCATGCTTTCTCTCGTAGCCAATCTATCACGTACTTGTATTGGACGCGTAGCTCTTCCGGGTAGATTTTCATTTTTTCTAGGCATTTATGAGCTAGGGCTTTCCATTCCGGGTTGCCGTAATCTATAAACCATTGGTCTTCAAAAATTTTCACGACACATTCCGCGCCACAGCGGCACTTTACAGGCCTATTCATAAGCTCATACATGGTTGTCGCCTTCCTCGAAGCCGTTAAATCCTGTTTGATTCTTTCTTTTGCTTCAGCCACGGACATACCGGCGTATTTTCCAGTGTTTCCTTTCATTTTTCCGTTATGGAATTCGTTTCTGTAGACTTCTCTCGTTGCTTCTTCAAGTTTGGGATCTGTCTGCTCCTTGATACCCATCCGTTTAACAACATCGGCTGCTGGAACCTCAGAGTAGCCGGGAACCTCGATTATCGAGATGGCTTCGATTGACTTTATGTCCTCTACTTTAAGTCCGTACTCCGCAAGTTTGTAGGTTTCACTTTTCAGGTTTTCTAGGGCAACGTAATCGTAAGGTGCGTGTCCTGGCACGGACATAACTACACCCGTTGCGTTTTTAGGGTCAACGAAGTCCGCTGGCAAAATGTAAATCTCATTTCCAATCACCGGGTTTGTTGCTTTCTTGCCTATGAGCTCTTTTCCAGAGAAACTTTCGAGAATGCTTACCCGACGGTTTTGGTAGGTTAATTTTTCGGCGCACTCTTGGCTTATTATCCATTTTTCGCCGTCAACATTGGCTTTTACATACGTGGCTTTGGGGTTGACCCATATGTTTGTTACGCCGAAGATCGTTTCCGGACGTAGGGTTGCTGTTGGGAGAATCCATTCGCCGTGATTGAACTTTATTAGCGTGAATTCGCCTATTTCCGGTTCCACGTCGCCTTGTGTGTCATGTTGTCCAACGGGGTTTCCGTCTTTTGGACACCAGCCCACCGGGTGGCTTCCGCGTTTAATGTAGCCTTTTTCGCGAAGTTTGCGGAACTGCCACTCTATGAAACGGCTGTATTGAGGATCAACCGTTGTGAATTCGCGTCTCCAGTCTATAGAGTAGCCTATGCGCTTCATGCCTTCTTTGATCTCCTCGTGGAAGTAGCGTGCCATGCTAAGCGGATCTGTTAAGTCCTTCAGTTTTTCCTTTGGGACTTTGTAGATGTTTATGAAGTCGTTTATCAGTTCTTGGTCGTTTTCCGCCAGCCGCCTCGCCATAGCCAAAACGGGGGTTCCAGTGTAGTGGAAAGCCATTGGTAAAAGAACGTTGTAGCCTTTCATGCGCATGTATCTTGCATATGCGTCAGCCAGCGTGTAGGTTCTAGCGTGGCCTATGTGCTGTGGAGAATTCGGGTAGGGGTAAGCCACCGTTATGTAGAATTTGGGCCTTGATGGGTCGGGGTTTGCTTCAAAGATTTTTGCTTCTTCCCAGCGTTTCTGCCATTTTTCCTCGATTTTCCTTAAAAATTCCATAAAATCTTCTGAGCTGTTTCTGGGAATATTAAATGTTTTTTCTTCGGGTGGTGAGAACATAATCCCTCATTTTCGCACCGTCCTAGATAACGCGGAACCTCCATTAAACCTTTACTCTTCTAGGTGAAAGGGGTTTAAAGCGTGAGGTTGAAATTTAGCCTTGCAGTTTTTCCCTTATGCTTCTTCGTTTTTCCTCGGGTACGGGTCCGAACTTTTTGATTCTTTCAGTGAACATTGTGAAGAGTTCTGCGGATTTCTTGTAAACTGGAAGCGGCACATAACTGTACCTTAATCGCATTGCTTCTATTCCAAAAGCTGTCAGCTCCTTTCCCATGTCTATCATGCGCTTCTTAGTGAATCTTTCATCTATTTCTTCGCTTCCCTCAATGACTAGTACGCCGTCTGCTCCGTAAGCAAAAGCTGTTAGAATATGTTTTTTCCCAAGAATGGCGGTGGTTGGAACAGCCACTATACGAATGTTTTCTGGGTAGCTGGCGCGGTCAAGCCCAAGGAAGTCCATGCCAGTGTAGCCCACGTTCTTGTCTACAAAGGCGATTATCCGTATTTCTTGCGGCGCCTTGTCCGCTAAAACCCCTTTAATGGTTGCGGTTATCTGCCTAAACGTAGAGTTTTTGAAGTCTATAGCTTCCCGTGGACATGCTGGAATGCAGGCGCCGCAACCGTTGCATTGGAATGGGTCGACTTTAGCTTTCCCATCATGCATTGTTATGGCGTTGACTGGGCAGATTTTTATGCATTCGCTGCAGCCGTTGCAGAGGTCGGCTATGACAAATGCTTTTTCGGGACTTGTGGTTATGTACTCGCTTTTCAGGAAAAGTGCCGCCCTTGCCGCCGCACCCAAAGCATCTGAAACCGTGTCTCGCACATCTTTTGGGCTTAGGGCGCAGCCGCATGCAAATATTCCCGTGACAAGCGAGTCCACAGGGTCGAGTTTCGGATGCCTCTCGGTGATGAAGCCGTCTTCGCCTAGGGGTACCTTCATTTTTTCAGCCAGCTCCTTTAATCCGTCAGGCGGAACCATAGGCGTCGCCAAAGCCACCATGTCGTATTCGTCTTCGCTGACCTCGCCTGTTAGGGTGTCCTCTGCTTGGACTACAAGCTTACCTTTGGTGTTTTTCCATACCTCCGCAACCTTACCCCTTATGAAGACGACGCCCGCTTCCTGATCTCGCCAATACAAGTCCTCATAACCCTTCCCCGTGGCTCTAATGTCTGTGTAATAGATGGTCACGTCTATTCCAAGCATTTTCTTGAGAACAAAGGCTTGTTTAAGGGCATACATGCAGCATATTCGACTGCAGTATGGGATGTGGTTTTTATCCCTCGAACCAGCGCAGAGCACTATGGCAATTTTCCGGACGTCGCTTCCATCCGCCCTTTTAACATAGCCTCCGGTCGGTCCGGTGGCAGATGTCAGCCTCTCCAAATCCATCATAGTGACAACATCCTTGTAAATGCCGTATCCGTAGTTCTCCAATTTCCGAGCATCGTAGAGTTTGTAGCCTGTGGCCAATATTATTGCGCCTACGTTTAACTCAACCGTTTTGCCTGTATCGTTCAGGTTTATGGCTTTGGCCGGGCAAAGTTGCTCGCATTTTCCACACTTTATGCAAGCGTTAAAGTCTATGGCGTAGGCGGATGGGACGGCTTGAGGAAACTCTATGTAAGCGGCTTTCCGCTGGGACAAACCCTCATTAAACTCGTCTGGCACAGTGACGGGGCAAACTTTGGCGCAGACACCGCAGCTTCGGCATTTCTCAATGTCGACGCCTCTAGGCTTCATAAAAACCTTCACGGTATAGTTTCCAGGTCGTCCGCTAATGTCCTGTACCTCGGCGTAGGTTAACAAGTTGACGTTGGGGTTCCTTCCGACCTCAGCCATTCTCGGCGTCAAAATGCACTGGGCACAGTCCAACGTAGGAAAAACCTTCGTGAGCTTTGCCATGTTTCCGCCTATGCTCGGCTTCCGCTCCACCAAGTGAACCTTATATCCCAGATAGCCAAGCTGCAGGGCGGCGGTTATGCCAGCTATGCCGCCGCCAACTATGAGAATTTCCCTGGAACCTTTCTCGCTTATCACCTCTAATGGTTCAAGTTCTAAGCTGCGTTCGTACCCGCCTCGTATGAGGCTTATGGCTTTCCGCGTTGCCTCCGGGTTTGGTTTTGGACCGTGAACCCATGAATCTTGTTCTCTTATGTTAACGAATTCAAGCATGTATGGGTTTAATCCCGCCCTTTCCAGAACGCTTTGAAAAGTGGCCAAATGCATTCTGGGCGTGCATGAGGCCACCACAACCCTGTCAAGGTTCTCCTTTTTTATGGCTTCAGCTATCATTTCTTGAGCTGGCTTTGAACAGAGATACTTATGGTGTTTAGCGACCACAACGTTTTCCCAGCCTTTAACGGCGTCAATGACGGCTTTCACGTCGACGACGTCTCCGATATTGCCGCCGCACTCGCATACAAAAATGCCTATACGAGGTGGCTTCCCAGTTTTCTTACCCTCTTCTAACATAGGTTAGTATCCCCGGTTGTATGGTCGTTAGTCCTTCATAGATGGGGAAACGCTTTTAAAATCTTATCCTTAACTTTCAAGGAAAGTGATGTAGAAGATGAATGTTCAAGAACTTGTTCAAAAACATAAACTTCGTGAATGCATCCAATGCGGCACATGCACTGGAAGCTGTCCGGTGGCCAAAAAGGCAAACCTTAACATTAGAAAATACATGCGGGAAGTCTCCACTTTTGGGAAGCTTACCGTTCATCCGCCGAACGAGTTGTGGAGCTGCACGACATGCTCAACGTGTGGCGTACGTTGCCCCAAGGACCTGGACCCCTACGAGTTTCTGATAGACATTAGAAGCATGGCCGTCGAAGAGGGGCAGATAGCACCAACCATTAGGGACGCCCTTGAAAGCGTTTTCAAGAATGGGAACCCGTGGGGTAGGATTCGCGGCAAACGTATAGAGTGGAGTCAAGGGCTAAATGTTAAACACTTTTCTCAAGGGGCGGAAATCCTATACTACGTGGGTTGCACTGCGTCCTACGATCCGAGGGTTCAAAATGTTGCGAAAAGCCTTGTTAAGTGTTTTGAAGCCGCCCACTTAAACTTCGGCGTTTTAGGCGAGGAGGAAAACTGTTGTGGAAGCGAGGTTTACAGCATAGGGGAGAAAGGGCTTTTCGAGTTCCTTGTGGAGGAAAACATGAAAATCTTCGGCAAGTATGGTGTCAAGCAGTTGGTTACAAGCTGTCCCCACGGCTTTAATGCCTTCAAAAACAAGTATAATCAGACGAGTTTCGAGCCACTACACCACACTCAGCTTCTGGCGAAGCTTATTGAAGATGGAAAGCTGGCTCCTACGAAGGAGTTGAACAAGAAGGTTGTCTACCACGACCCTTGTTATCTGGGCAAACAGAACAACGTTTACGATGAACCCCGAAAAATCATCGAAAGCATCAAAGGCGTAAAACTTCTCGAATTCGACCGTTCAAGAAGCAGGAGTCTATGCTGCGAAGGCGGAGGCGGTAGAATGTGGATAGACATACCAGGACCGCGGCTAGCGGAGGTCCGTGTCAAGGAGGCCGTCGATGTTGGGGCTGAAGTTTTGGCAGTGGCTTGCCCTTTCTGCATGCTAACCATGGAGGATGCTGTTAAAACCACTGGAAACGAGGGCAAAATCCAAGTTTTAGACGTGGCTGAACTGCTGGCATTAGCCCTATAACGTCTCAAGGCTAAACATGAGCGGCATAAATGAGAAGAGATGGGTTGTTACAAGTGTCTATGCTGTGGGAGGATAATATCGCGAGAGGAATATGAAATGTTCGAAACTATGTGTCAAGAGTGTTTCGAAATAGAGATAAACGAACCGGACTAAGAAGATGATTGAGGAATCTGAATGGAAACATGGGAGCTGATAATAGTTGGAGCAGGCCCCGCTGGTTTAACGGCTGGAATATATGCTGCTAGAAGCGGGCTGAAAACGCTGATAATTGAGGAGAAGATTGCCGGAGGCACCGCTGGAGACGCTCCGGTTATTGAGAACTATCCCGGTTTTGAAAGCATTAGCGGTGCGGAGTTGGCGCAAAAGTTTGCGGCGCAGTGTAGGAAACTCGGAACCGTTATCCATGAGTTTGAAAGGGTTGAGGCTTTAGAATTGAGGGGCGAACAGAAGACGGTGAAGACGGATAAGAGCGTTTACAAGGCTAAGGCTGTGATTATTGCTTCCGGGTCAAGCTACAGCGAGTTGGGTGTCCCAGGGGAGAAAGAGTTTAAGGGAAGGGGGGTTAGCTACTGCGGCGTTTGCGACGGCCCCCTATTTAAGGGTAAACGGGTCCTCGTTGTTGGAGGCGGAAACTCCGCCGTGGCGACAGCCCTTTACCTAGCTGATTTAGCTTCAGAGGTTAAAGTTGTTCATAGGCGGAACGCTTTCAGAGCCGAGGAGACCCGTATTAAAGCTTTGATGGACAAGAAGAACGTTGAGGTCTTTTGGAATACCGAGGTTAAGGAGATTGAGGGCGGAAACATTGTTGAAAAGGTTGTTTTATTCAACAATAAAACCATGGAAACCTTCGAGTTGCCTGTCAACGGAGTCTTCATCCAAGTGGGGGAGGTTCCTAACAGCAAATTTGCCAAAGAGGCTGGCGTTGAGGTTGACGATCACGGCTACATCGTTGTAGACGTTCGCCAAAGAACGAACATACCCGGGGTATACGCCGCCGGCGACGTTACGAACCATCCAGTTAAACAAGTTGGGACAGCTGTGGGGCAGGGAATTACCGCTGCTTTGGAGGCTTACGGCTATATTCGGCGACCCTATTATTATAGGTATTAAAAAATAGTGCTTTTCTATTCCAAAAATATTATATTGCCCGCATATTTTATCTTCAAAACTTCAGTGTAAAACTTGAAAACGTCTTTCGGAGAAATGTCAAATGTGCGAGGAGCATACCATTGTAGTGAGTGTTAACCAAGACTACTGCAGCCGCTGCTCAATTTGCTGTTCCGTTTGCCCCTACGAGGCTATAAAACGGGATTCGGAAACGGGGAAGATGGAAATTGACGTACAAAAATGTCAGGTTTGTGGGATATGCTATAGCGCCTGTCCAGTTTTTGCCATTGAAATCCTCTACTACGACTATGACAGCCTAGTTAAATATGTTGAAGGGGCGCGTAGAAAGACCGGCGCGGAAACCCTCGTCCTTATGTGCCGTGGGAATTCGCCTTCAACCCTTGAAGTCGAGGAGATTCTGAAGGAGCAGGGTTTAAGCTTGAAAAACTATGTTCCGCTACGTTTGCCGTGTTCTGGAAGGGTTCCCACAGAATTCATTTTCAAAGTTTTGGGTTTAGGCATCAAGAATGTGGTTTCAATCCAATGTGAGGATTTATTCTGCCGCTTCAAAGAGGGTACAAAAGTTAACACGCGGCGCTTGTTTTTGAGCAGAAGGGTTCTGGAGGATTTGGGTTTTGACAGGGACGCTGTTAGGGTTGTCAAGTATTCGCGGAAAGTTGTTTATGACACTTTGAAGTGTGTGGGCTGCGACAAATGCGTTTTCATTTGTCCCTATGCAGCCATAGAAGCGGAGCACTTCGCAACTCCCAAAATTCTCTACGAGTACTGCATGGGGTGCGGGGCTTGTGCTCTCGTCTGCCCCCACCACGCCATTCAACTCAAAGGGTTTGAGTTTGAAAACGTTTTGAAGCGTTACTGTGATTCCGCCGTTAGGCTTAAGGCTGATGGGAAGTCACCATTAATCCTTGTTTTCTGTTGCCAGTGGTCTGAATTTCAAGCCCTTGACAATCCTGAGGAAGTTTTGTTTAAGCGGAACGCTGTCACCCTCGAAATACCCTGCTTCAAGGCTCTTGACCCAGTGCACGTTGTAAACGCTTTGATGAACGGTTTCGATGGAGTTATGGCTGTCGTCTGCCCAGCTGAAGACTGTAAACTTCAAGAGGGAAGGGACACAGCTGAAAGAAACATGGAGGTTCTAAAGGATTTTTTGAAGAAAGCTGGACTTTTAGAACGCTTTGAACTCTTAGAAGCTTCTCCGCGGCAAATTGGAAGTTTCGAGGAAAAACTCGAGGCTTTCGTTAAGAAAGTGGCAGCCTTACAGCCCCTAAAGGAGCCCCTACGGAGGGAGAGGTAAAATGCAAATGTACGAAATTGTGAGGGTTGAGGAGTTAGCCCCAAAAATAAAGCTTTTTGAGGTTTACTCCCCGGAGATTGCGAGAAAAGCCAAGCCGGGACAGTTCATCATAGTCATCATAGGCGAGAAGGGTGAAAGGGTGCCTTTAACCATCGCCGGCTACGATGTTAAGAAGGGAACCATAACTTTTGTTTTCAACGAGGTTGGCAAAACAACAAGGCAACTTGGAATGATGAAGGTGGGTGAATGCATATGGAACATAACAGGGCCTCTTGGAAATCCCTCAGAGATCAAGTATTTCGGGAAAGTCCTATGCGTGGCCGGCGGCGTAATGATTGCACCTATGCTTTTGCAGGTTAAAGCCCTTCGGGAGGCTGGAAACACTATTGTGACTGTCATAGGTGCAAGAATAAAGGAGCTGCTGTTCTTTAAAGAAGAGATGAGAGCACTAAGTCATAGGCTGTACGTGGCAACGGATGACGGTTCAGAGGGCTATAAAGGCTTAGACTTCCTGAAAGATGTTTTGGCTAGTGAAAGGTTTGATCGCTGCATTGCCATGGGTCCCGTGGCAATGCTTCAAACGGTTTGCGAGTTGACGAGGCCGCACAAGATTCCAACCGTCGTGACGCTCATGCCCATAATGGTGGACGGGATGGGTATGTGCGGTGTCTGCCGTGTAAGCGTTGGTGGGCAGATGAAGTTTGCGTGTGTGGATGGACCGGAATTTGACGGACACCTCGTGGATTATGAGGAATTGATTAAGCGTCAACGCATGTTTCTCCCAGAGGAGCGTTTAAGCGCCCTATTATGGGAGCTCGGAGGGTGTAAGTGTGGCGGAAAGTGAGTCTAAACCAAAGGTTAAGAAAAAAGCTGTTCCGATGCCTAAGCAGCCGCCGGAAGTGCGTAGACACAACTTTAACGAGGTGGCTTTGGGCTATAATGAGGAGCAAGCCCTAGAAGAGGCAAGCCGCTGCCTGCAATGTCCAAAGCCCCAGTGTGTGAAGGGCTGCCCTGTTGAAATCGATATTCCAGCCTTCATTAAACTGCTCAGGGAGGGCAAATACGAAGAGGGCATTAGGAAAATTAAAGAGAAGAATAGTCTTCCAGCCATTTGCGGGCGGGTCTGCCCTCAAGAAGAACAATGCCAAAAAATGTGTGTGCTCGGCAAGGTTGGCGACCCGGTTAGCATTGGAAGACTTGAAAGGTTTCTGGCAGACTGGGAGCGAGCTA
>CAZRXM010000033.1:0-11590 GCA_964604045.1 uncultured Candidatus Bathyarchaeia archaeon | reverse complement strand
TCCAAGCGTGGGCTGGGAAAACCATGTTTTCGCTGGAAACCTCCATGACCTCCTCAACAAGCTGTGGAGCACTCACATCGAGGGTGGGCCGTCCATCGACGGATAAATCCCCATACTTCGACAGACGCTCGTTGATCTGGACAGCCGTCTCTATGCTCGGCGTTAAAATCACGTGGTGGATTTTCTTGACTTCCCCTTCAAAAGTGAAGACTGTGCTGACTTCCGTTGTTACCATGAAACTGACCGGGAAATTCGGATCGCTGGCCAGCCTATAAAGCCCAGACTCTTCATCGTGGATTAATGTTTCCTGGAGTTCCTTCAACCATTTGGGGTGAGTGAAGTCTCCAGTTCCAACAAGGTTTAGGCCTTTAATCTTGGCGAAGCGGGCGATTTCTTCTACGCGCATGCTTTGGCTCGTCGCCCGGCTGTAGCGTCCGTGAATGTGTAGGTCGGCTATGACTCTCAAGGTTTTCGCCGCTTATGAAAATTATGTTTTTCCACCTATTACGTTTGTGGAAAGCTTGTCTTCAGTCCCTCCTATTTTCTAGGCTTTATATGTTTTTCAAGGGTTTTCTCCCAATCCACTTTAAACATGAGGATGAAGACTATTATGAGGAGGATCGATGCGATGACCATGCTTATGATGGCTGAAACCCAACTGCTTTCTATCCCGAAGATTTGGCGGGTTATTCCAATGGTGAAGCGGGCGCTATAGACTATTATTAGGCTCATGCAAAGTTTGCCTAGGAAAGCTGGGATAAACGCCCTTATGAAGCCGTAGCGCATAACTCCAAGGGGAATAAACAACAATTCATCGGGCAAAGGTGTCAATGCGAACATGAAAATGGCTAGGGCGCTATATCGCCCGAAAATTTTTAAGAGAAGCTCCACATTGCGTTTACCTTTTTCGCTTATCACTTTTCTGCCACCTAGCCCCAGCAAGTATCCAGAAAACTCTCCTACGGCTGAGCCAAGTCCTGAGGCGAAAGCAATTAGAATTGGATTAAATGTCTCAAGGGAACCTACTGTGAAAAGTACCACGGTGTATGGGATTGGGAAGAAAATTGAAGCGGAGCCGAGCAAACTCACTAGGAATATGCCTAAATACCCATACTGGATGGAAAAGTTTTGCAACCACTCGGCAAGCTGTTCTAGGAGACTGTCTACATGCAAGGTTTCACCTCTCCCTCCTTAACTTATTGTCCTTAAAGAGTTTGTCATAGAGAAAGTGCGAGCCAAGTTTTAAATGAAACTTGTATCTACCACAAGTTTTCTGGAAGTGTGCTGGAGGCTTCGCTGTTGGCTGAAACAGAAAAACATGAAGCCATATGGATTGCCAGAGACCTTTCAAAATGCAGTGGCTGTAGGAGATGCGAAATAGCTTGCTCGCTTTTCCATGAAAAGCGGGTATGGCCCGAAGCCTCCCGAATAAGGGTTTTCATGCTCGCTCCCGGAATCGAGTTTCCACATTTCTGCGCCCAGTGCGAGGACTATCCATGCGTAGAGGCCTGTCCAACCCAAGCCTTGTCCGTGAATAGGGAAACGGGCGCCGTGCTTGTGGATGCAAAAGCTTGTGTTGGATGCGGGAAATGCATTGAAGCTTGTCCGGGGAGAATCCCCCACATGCATCCAACCGAAAAAAGGGTTTTAATATGCGACCTTTGCGGTGGAGACCCTCAGTGCGTTAGGGTTTGCCGGGAAGGGTTATGGAACGTTCTAATGGTTGTTCCTCGAAGAGACCACTCCTACAAGCTTTACGCCCGCACCCCGGAGGAGATTGCGAGAGACCTAGCCGTTAAAATTTATGGGGAGGAGGGAAAACGCCTACTATGATTTACGGGTATGCTGGAAAGTTTCTGGAAGTAGATCTTTCAACCAGTAACGTCAAGGAAGTGCGTTTCAGCGACGACGTCCTGAAGGATTATGTTGGCGGCAGAGGTTTAGCCGCCAGAATCCTCTGGGATAGGCTTGGAAGCCAATGGGAAACTGTGGACCCATTAGGGCCTGAAAACCTGCTCCTGTTTTTGACGGGGCCGCTTACTGGCTTTTTCCCTGGTGGCCGGATATGTGTTTCGGGCAAGTCCCCCCAATGCAATGGGGTTGTCGGTTCAACCGTTGGTGGCGAGTTCGGCGTTGAGCTGAAGTGTGCTGGTTATGACGGCATCATTGTGGCTGGTGAAGCCGAAAAGCCGGTTTACCTATTCATCAAGGATGGAGACGTGGAGCTTAGGGATGCATCCCACCTTTGGGGTTTGGACGCCAAGCGGACAGTTTCCTCCTTAACTAGGGAGTGCAGAATGCTTCTGAAACAGCGTTACCCATGGAAGGGCGAGTGGAAGGAACCGTCCATCCTCTACATTGGTCCAGCCGGAGAGAATAAGGTGCGGACGGCTGTTGTGGCGGCCAAGTGGTCGCATGCCGCTGGTTATGGCGGATATGGCGCGGTGATGGGCGCTAAGAAGCTTAAAGCCATAGCAGTTAAGGGAACAGGGCCTCTGCCCGAGGTTGCCGACATGGAGACTGTTCAAAGGCTTGTACAGGAAGTTTGCGACAACGTTTATGAGAGTGAGCTTTGGAGACGTTGGGGGACAGGGTCAGCTGGCTACGATGTTGGTGCAAAAACAAGCTCCGAGCCTGTGCGGAACTGGCAGGAAGAGTGGCACGACGAAAGAAGCTTCGGTGTCGACCAGTTTGAAAACCGTGTTTGGATAAAACAGTATTGGGGAGACTTCGGCTGTCCAACCACATGCCTTAAAGTAGCGGTGGTCAGGGCTGGAAAGTTTAGGGGAGCCATAACCGACAACCCGGACTACGAGCTTCAAGCCTATCTGGGCACAAACCTCGGCATTTTCACTCCAGAAGAAAACGTTTACATGGCTTCGGTTATCGACGATTTAGGGCTTTGCGGCATACAAACGGGCAACGTTTTAGGCTTCGCTGCTGAACTTTTTCAAAAGGGAATCTTAACTAAAGAGGACTTAGAAGGCATTGAACTCAAATGGGGGGATGCTGAAGCCTTCGCTGCATTGGCAAGGAAAATCGCCTACCGCGAGGGTGTGGGCAACATTTTAGCCGAGGGCACGTACAGGGCTGCCTTAAAAATCGGGCAACTGAAGGGTGTAGATGTCACGCCCTACGCCGTTCATGTAAAAGGTATCGGTGTCGGCGCCCATGGTATCCGAAGTGAAAAAGACTACCCCGAGATATATTCTTACGCAGTCTCCGTTCAAGGCGGAGACCACACGTCGGTGGCATGCATGCCCTTAGACGATTTTAGAAGCGAGCTTATGATGGCTTTTCACGATTCTGGTGTATACTGCTACTTCAACGTTTTCGGCATACCTCGCGCCTTTGTTTTCGAATTTTATAAGGCTGTAACGGGCGTAGAGTTGACTAAAGACGAGTGGGTTAACACTAAAGCCATGAAAATAATCCAGTTGCAGAGGGCCATGCTGCTGCTGGGAGGTCCAGACCTACGGTGGGATCCCAAAATTCACGACGACAACCCACCACGGTTCTATGAGCCCCTTCCATCCGGCCCGTTTAAGGGTAAAACTGTTGAAAAGATCCGTGTGGAGGAAGAGAAACGCAAATACTACGACCTAGTGGGCTGGGATGAAAGGGGCATACCGAGGTCAGAAGTTCTGAAAAGGCTTGGACTGGAAGACGTGGACAAAGCCCTTGAAAAGCTCCGTTGGTGAAGTGCAAATTCCCTCTAATTTTTCTGAGGCTGTGTAGCCACACGAAAGACCCTTGTCGGTGTAACGATTATGGAAACTTTTTCGTCTCTCGGTTCTGAGGGCACTTTTTCAACCACTTGTATGTCGTGGACTGTTGTGGCGACGGGGACTTCCCCAAACTTCTTCCTTATGATTTCTATTTCGGTGTCGCCGTAGCCGTAGCCCTTTCCAAGCCTATGTCCTTCGAGGTCAACGGCGACGGAGCCTTCAACGACTAGATCTGGTTTTGGGAAATCTTGAACTTCAACGCCGAACTTGAAAGCGCCTTTAATTGTTGAGGCTAAATGTTCTTTCCCCCTAACCTTTGACGGCTCTATCAGTATGAAGCCTTTTTTGAGTCTCGGAGAAGCCATTATGAGGATTTTTCCATCTCTTAGAGCGTTTTCCCGAACCTTCTTCTGGGGGGAGTCTGGGTTGACAAATACTATTTTCGCCCTTCTCCATTCCTCGAGTTGGCGGAGCCTTTCGGCGGCTTTTTCAGCTCCAACAAAGTTTGGGATTCTACCCCAGCATGGAAGCGGGAAAGTCGCTACCCCAGCCTTCTCCATTTCCCGCCAGATTTTTTCCCGAAGCCGTTGTTTTTCCTCAGCTATGCTTTTCAGCATTAATAGAAAAATATGAGGTGGAGGTTTAAAGGTTTAGATTATGCCGAGCTTTTTCCCGCCTTCTTTGAAAGCTTCAGCTGCTCTGTCCAATTGTTCAGGCGTGTGTTTGGCGCATACTTGGACACGTATCCTCGCCTTGTCTCTTGGAACCATAGGGTAGAAGATCGGCAGAACAAATATGCCCTTCGTCCAAAGGTAGTCAGCTAAATCCCTAGCGGCTTTGCTTTTCCCACACATGACTGGGATTATTGGGGTCTCAGTATTGCCTGTGTCGAACCCCGCGTCTTGCAGTGCATCTAGCAAGTGGTTGCGGTTTTCCCAGACGCGTCGAACATGCTCCGGCTCTGTTTCGAGGACGTCTATAGCCGCTATGCATGCGGCTGCCACTCCAGGTGGAACTGCGCCGCTGAGCAGCCAGCTTCTAACCTTATTGTAGGCGAAGTTGCGGAGCTCCTCGCTACCTGTTATGTGTCCACCTATAACGCCGAAAGCCTTCGAGAAGGTTCCCATTTCCACGTGAACTTCGTCCCGTTTAAGCCCAAAATGGCTTACAATTCCCCGCCCACCTTCTCCCAACACCCCTTCACCGTGGGCGTCATCCACATAAACGCCGGCACCATGCTCCTTTGCAATCTTAACAATTTCTGGAAGAGGTGCAAGGTCCCCGTCCATGCTGAAAACTCCATCGGTTATTATCCAAATGTGGTTGTAGGGCGGGTCGTGTTTTTCGGCTTCGTCCAAAATCCGCGCCAAGTCCTCCACGTCCTTATGCTTGTATATGGCTCTGTCAGCTCTGCTGAGACGGCACCCATCGATTATGGAGCCGTGGTTAAGCTCATCTGAAACAATCAAGTCGCCTTTGTCTGCAAGCTGGGGGATAAGCCCCTCGTTAACCATGAAACCGGTCTGAAAGGTGAGGGAAGCCGGCGCCCTTTTGAATTTAGCTAGGCGGCGGTCAAGCTCTTCGTGGAGTATCATGTTGCCCGCTATGGATCTGTCGCTTCCAGCTCCAGCTCCGTATTTACGGGTTGCCTCTATCATGGCGTTTACCACTTTCGGGTGGGTTGCAAGGTTTAGGTAGTTGTTTGCGCAAAGCATCAAAACCTCTTTGCCGTTAACGATGCACACGGGTTCACACGCTGACTCCAAAACTTTAAGCTCCCAGTTGAGGTTTTCCCTCACAAGCCGTTCATATTCCTCAGCCAAATATCGGGTCGGATGCCTTTCAACCACGTTTCCACCCCACTAGAGTCTATTTCTAGTTTCATTATAACGTTTCCTATCCAAAACACGGGAAACCACCTTAAAGGAGACCTTCAGCAAAACGCTTCGAAAGTTTCTCAATCATGTCTTTAACCATGGCGGCCAAGTCATACTGAGGCTTCCAACCCCAATCCTCCCTTGCTGCGCTGTCGTCTATAGTAATAGGCCACGAATCGGCAATCTGCTGCCTATAGTCCGGTTTATATTCACACACGAAGTCTGGAATATACTTCTTTATTTCAGCCACGAGTTCCGCCGGCGAGAAGCTCATCGCCGCCACATTGTAGCTTGTGCGGCACTTAATTCTCGAAGGGTCGGCTTCCATCAGTTTTAGGGCTGCATTTATACAGTCCGGCATATACATCATGGGTAAAACTGTGTCCGCCCTCAGGAAGCAGACGTACCTCTTACGCTTAATAGCCTCGTAAAAAATTTCAACAGCATAGTCTGTTGTGCCGCCGCTGGGCAGTGTTTCGCTGCTGATTATGCCGGGGTAACGTACACTTCTAACGTCAACGCCGTAGCGGTGGAAATAGTAGTTGCAAAGGAGTTCGCCAGCCACCTTGCTTACACCATAAATGGTTTTAGGTATCAAAACAGTGTTTTGAGGGGTGTTAACGCGGGGGGCTTCTGGGCCGAAAACCGCTATGGAACTTGGCCAGAAAACCCTAGTGAGCCCTTTCTCCCTCGCAACCTCTAGAACGTTGTAGAGGCTTTCCATGTTAACCCTCCAAGCCGTCTGCGGGTCTTTTTCTCCAGCAGCGGAAAGAACGGCGGCCAGATGGTAAATGGTGTCAACGTCGTGTTCTTCCACAATTTTTTCCAAAGCTCTTTTATCCGTTGCGTCCAAGTAAACGAAGGGTCCACTTTCTAGAAGTTTTCCACCAGGCTTCCTTCTATGTCCAGCTGCGACAACATTTTCGCCGCCAAAACGTTCCCTCAAAGCCAGCGTAAGTTCTGAGCCAATTTGACCGGTAGCGCCCGTGACGAGAATTTTCTTCATGTTTTTCCTATACAATTAGCCTTCCCATCTTGTAGAGTTCGCCTTTCAATTTCCGCGGTATATAAGCGCTTCTCGACTGTGTTTACAAGCTTTTGAATAGGGTTTGGGCTTTCGTCGACCCTTAGTTTAAGCAGGACGTCTTTTTCATCAACCACCGTTATAGCTGCGGATTTTTCTCCTCGTTTATCTCCACCGCTTTCACTTCCAGCCTTCAAGGCTTCTAAAAGCCTAAAAACGAGTTTTCCATTAGCTTCTTCGAAGCGTTTCGCCATGTTTTCAAGCACCCCAATATCTCTTAAAAGGTTTCCAACGACCACGTAGTCTTCGCCAACAATCTCCCCTCGTGCTTCTGGTGCTTCGACTCCCGTGAAAACGGCTTTCCTTCCAGCAAAGTCCATTATGGCGACTTGTCTTTTCTCCCTTTGAGGGTCTCCTGCTAACAACTTTTTCAGGGTCTGTTCTGGTGTTAAGCCTTCAGCCAGCAGACGTAAGCCTTCAATCCCATAAGCAATGTTGGTATATGCCTGTGTAGCAACCACGCCCACGCCCGGCAAGGCGTGTGGTACTCTCAGTCCCACGGCTGTTGAACCAGAAGCCACCGCCACGCCCATAAGCTTCCAGTCTTTGGAGATGGCGAGAATCGAAAAGGTTCCATGTTCTACCATCAAACTGCCCCCGCCTAACAGTTTATACCTTGCACGTTTTATCTCTAGTGAGATAAACATGCGATTGGGTTTTATCGTTAACCCCATAGCCGGCATGGGTGGAAGGGTGGGCCTCAAAGGGACAGATGGCGTTTTAAGGGAGGCCATTGCTAGAGGAGCAACCCCCGTGGCGCCAAAAAGGGCTGTGGAGTTTCTTCAGGAGCTTAAAGAGGTCTTAAGAGGAAACACTGTTGAAATTTTGACGTGCCCCGGTGTCATGGGCGAAAGGGAGGCTGAAGAAGCTGAGCTGTGTGTCCAGGTTTTGCCTATGAGTATTGGAGAGGAAACCACGGCTGAAGATACAAAGACCGCTGTTAAACTCTTGTGCAGAATGAATGTGGACTTAATAGTTTTTGTCGGCGGGGACGGCACGGCTAAGGATGTGTTAGACGCGATGAGGGCGGAGGGCGTTGAAGTGCCAGTTTTAGGTGTCCCGTCGGGCGTAAAAATGTATAGCGGCATTTTCGCTGTAAATCCTTCAGACGCAGCGGAAGTTGTTTTAGCCTACATGCGCGGAGAAGCAGCCGTCGAAGAATTTGAGGTTATGGACGCGGATGAATCAGCCATTCGAAGCGACACCTTCGCCGTGAAACTTTACGGCTACTTGAAGGGGCCTTTCCTCCCGATGCGTATACAGGGAAGCAAGCAGGTGACACCTGAAACAGTAGATGAGAGGGAGAATCAAATGGCCATAGCGAGGTTTATAGTTGAAGAGATGCAACCTAACGCCACATATATTCTCGGTCCTGGAACCACCGTTAAGTGTGTTGCAGATCTGCTGCGTGTGCCCAAAACCGTGTTAGGCGTAGACATATACAAAAACGGCAAGGTTGTCCTCGACGTTGACGAGAGGAAAATCTTGGAGAACGTGGATGACTGGCAGAAAACTTGGATAATCCTGTCACCCATTGGCAGGCAGGGAATACTGCTTGGCAGAGGAAACCAGCAAATAAGCCCGGAGGTCATAAGGCGCGTTGGAAAACAGAGGATTATTGTAGCGGCGACCAAAAATAAACTCCGCGACATCGAAGGCGGAGTTTTAAGGGTTGACACTGGAGACGCTGAGGTGGACAAGATGCTTCGGGGCTACATTAAGGTGATCACAGACTACCGAGAGTGGCGTTTAATGCCCGTCCATTAACCTCTACGCTCCAATTTTCTTAACTTTCCCCAGAAAGTTCATGAGAATGGGCATGAGGTGCTTTCCTCGAAGCCTCCCGAGGCCTCCTTTTGCGCATGCTCTCTCATCAAACTCGTTTACGTCGTCGCTGCGGACATAGGGGCCCATTATGGCCAGTGGCACAGGGTCACCTTCATGGTTTCCAGTTATGCACGATGTTGTGTGGTCCGCTGTTAAAGCCACATATGTTTCGCTTAAGTCAATGTTGTTAAGTATGTAGGCGAGCATTTTGTCTAGTTTCTCTATCACTTCAACCTTTTGTTTGATGTTTCCGTCGTGGCTTGCTGCGTCGGGTGCTTTCACGTGCAAGAGAACGAGGTCGCTGTTTCCTAACGCTTGAACGGCGGCTTTAGCCTTCGCCATATAATCCGTATGCACCGTTCCAGTGGCACCCTCAACATTTAAAAGTCGCATGCCCGCTGCCCTGCAGACGCCCCGAATAAGCGGGGTTGCAGAAACACATGAAGCTTCAACTTCGTAAAGCTCGTTTAGAGGCTTAATTTTCGGCAAGGTCCCTGCCCCCCTAAACAAAATGAAGTTTGCGGGAGGTCGCCCACGGGCTTCCCTCTCCCTGTTCACCGGATGCCTCTTTAAGACTTCATGAAATTTCTGGGCAAGCTCGTTGAGGACTTCGGCTGTGAATTTGGCTTCCACGCTGTTGTTTAAAGGCTTAACTTCAAGGGCTTTTCTTCCATTAACCGCCGGGTCCGAGTCGCTGACTTCCCTTGACAGTTTTAGGCCGCGGAGAATCAGAACGGCTCGATGTTCAACGGTGCTTGCAAAAACAAAATCCACTTTGGGCTTTGAAAGCTTGACCTTTTTTAGGCTCTCTGCAAGTTCAGCCGCTTCTTCGGTGGCTATTCTGCCAGCTCTTCTATCCAAAACTGTCATTTTATCGTCGACGGTTGCAAAGTTGCATCGGAAACAGACGTCGCCTTCTGCAACCTCTATCCCCCATCCAAGGGCTTCAAAGACGCCCCTTCCAGAATAAACCTTCAAGGCGTCATAGCCCAGCAGCGCAAGGGTCGCTGTATCGCTACCCGGTGGTATTCCCGGGGCTATTGGATCCACCAGACCGCAGACTCCGACACCTGCCACGTGGTTCATGGAGGGCTTATTTGCGGCTTCAAGAGGGGTTTTCCAGCCCAACTCCTTAAGTGGTCTATCAGCCATTCCGTCTCCTATTACGAGGAGGGCTTTCAATCAAACCACGCTTTAAACGTTTAACACTCACTCTTAACCTTTCCAGTTTAAAACACTTGTCATTCCTTAGGGCAGAAGAAGCCTTAAATAATAAGGCAACTTTCCTATTGCAAGTGGTTGAAGATGGGCGATCGTCTTCCACATCGCCAAAACCCGTGAAAACCTGCCAGTTTTAGTAGAAAACACCCTACTAGGTTAATATTTAACATGCAGCTTAGAACAGGAGTGTGACCATGATGTCCGACTTGGGCGTTACCGTCAAAAAGTCTGAAAACCTTTCTGAATGGTACACACAGGTGATCCTAAAATCCGGAATGGCAGATTACGCTCCAATAAAGGGCTGCATGGTTTTCAGAGAACTTTCATACGCCATCTGGGAGAAAATCCAGCAAATTTTCAACGAAAAAATAAAGAGAACAGGTCATAGGAATGTATATTTCCCCCTCTTCATACCAGAAAGCTTTCTTAAAAAGGAGGCTGAACACTTCGCCGGCTTCGTCCCGGAAGTCGCATGGGTTACCGTCGGCGGGGGCACTCCTCTGGAGGAGCGCCTCGCCATTAGGCCAACCTCTGAAACAATAATTTATGCGATGTTTGCCAGGTGGATTAGGAGTTGGCGAGACTTGCCCGTCAAGGTTAACCAGTGGTGTAGCGTTGTAAGGTGGGAAACAAAATCCACAAAGCTGTTCCTGCGGACAAGGGAGTTTCTATGGCAGGAAGGCCACACAGCCCACGCTACAAGGGAGGAAGCCGACCAAGAGGTCATGCTGATACTCAACGAATACAGGGACATCATGGAGAACTATTTGGCTATTCCGGTGCTTGTTGGACGGAAGTCTGAAAGTGAAAAGTTCGCCGGAGCCCTTTACACAACCACTTTGGAGGCGATAATGCCTGACGGCAAGGCTCTGCAAATGGGCACATCCCATAACCTTGGACAAAACTTCTCAAAAGTTTTTGACATAAAGTTCGTTGGGGAAGATGAGGAAGAACACTATGTGTGGCAGACATCTTGGGGGATTTCAACCCGCGTCATAGGCGCCATGGTTATGGTGCACGGCGACGATAAAGGTCTTATCATACCGCCGAAAGTGGCCCCGGTACAAGCCGTAATTATTCCAATCCCCTATAAAACAGCCGACGTGAACGCTATCCTCGCCAAATCCCAAGAAATCCGCGAAAAACTGGAAAAAGCCGGCATATCCACAGTTCTAGACGACAGAAGGGAGTACACGCCTGGCTGGAAGTTCAACGACTGGGAATTGAAGGGTGTGCCGGTGCGCATTGAAATAGGCCCGAGGGACGTTGCACAAGGGCACGTCACCCTGGCTAGGAGGGATACGTTTGAAAAAATGGTGGTTAATGACGAGGAGGTTGTGGACGTCGTCAAGAAGCTTTTGGAAGATATTCAAAACAACCTCTTCAGCAAAGCTAAAAAATTCTTGGAAGAACACATCACCACCGTTAAGAGTTATGAGGAGTTTAAGGAAGTGCTTCAAACAAAAGGTGGCTTCATAAAAGCGTCGTGGTGCGGTAGCCAAGAGTGCGAACGGAGGATAAAGGAAGAAACAGGCGCCACGATTAGGATCATACCCTTCGAAAAAGAGGACCCTGTTTCCAAATGCATTTACTGTGGCGGTGAAGCGAAGGAACTTGTTTACTTCGCAAGGTCCTATTAGGCAGCTATTCCCAGATATTCACGCGTTTCTTCAGTTGTTTGGCCATGTCCCCTAAGCCAAGCTTTTTAAGAGTTGTCTTTGTCGGGACTCCTTTTTCATCCCAGCCCTTTTCCTATAATACATTTTCAACATAACCTCATACTTCGCCCTGTTCAGCTTCGTCCCTCTCAAGGCACCTTTGTCTAACGGTTCTTCAAAGCATCTTGCTGGCGG
>CAZRXM010000032.1:0-11955 GCA_964604045.1 uncultured Candidatus Bathyarchaeia archaeon | reverse complement strand
TAAAATGGTGATTTAAATGGCAATAAGAGTAGCTATAAACGGCTTTGGAAGAATTGGAAGGCTTCTATTCAGAGCAGCCATAGAAAGGAAAGCAAACATAGACTTCGTAGCCGTAAATGACATTGCAGACGCAAAAACGCTGGCGCACCTCCTGAAATATGATTCGGTCCACGGCCCATTCCCAGGCGAAGTTCAAGCCAAAGAAAACAGTATAATAGTAAACGGCAAAGAACTGAAGGTGCTTACACAAAAAGACCCAGCTCTACTCCCATGGAAAGACTTGGACGTTTACTTAGCAGTAGAGTCAACTGGTTTGTTCACGAAGCGTGAGGATGCAGCCAAACATCTTCAAGCAGGAGCCAAGAAAGTTTTGATATCGGCTCCGGCTGAAAACCCAGATATAACCATTGTTTTAGGCGTGAACCACGACAAATACGACCACAACAACCACCACATAATTTCAAACGCTTCATGCACCACAAACTGTGTAGTGCCATGCGTAAAGGTGCTCCATGAAAACTTCGGCGTTAAAGCCGGATTAATGACGACAGCCCACGCCTACACCAACGACCAGCGCATAATGGACCTCGTACACAGAGACCTAAGAAGGGCAAGAGCTGGTGCAATAAACATAATACCAACGACAACAGGCGCTGCCAGAGCGTCAGCCCTAGTCTTTCCGGAGCTGAAGGGAAAAATTGACGGAATAGCCCTCCGAGTGCCCGTTCCAAACGTCTCAATAGTGGACTTAACAGCGGTTCTGGAGAAAAACGTGACGAAAGAAGAGGTTAACGAAGCCTTTAGAAAGGCGGCTGAAGGTCCATTGAAAGGTATAATGGCTTACACCGAAGAACCAATAGTTTCAACAGACGTTAACCACACGCCATATTCCGCTATAGTTGACGGCTTATCCACAATGGTTGTCGCTGGAAACCTTGTCAAAGTGCTTGCATGGTATGACAACGAGTGGGGATTCTCCTGCAGAATGGTTGAGCTTATTGAACTCATAGGGAAAAAAGCTGGCTTCTAGCAAACTCAGATTTAAAGTTTAAAAACAAACAACCTTTATTTTTCTGTTCACTGGAAGAGAGGGAAGCATATGGTTAAATTCTTAACCCTAGACGATGTCGACGTGAAGGACAAAGTTGTTCTCGTAAGAGTTGACTTCAACTCCCCAGTCGACCCTGAGACTAAGAAGATTTTGGATGACACAAGGATTAGGGCGCATGGCGAAACGACAATCAAGGAGCTGGTTGAAAAAAGTGCAAAGGTCGTTGTGCTAGCCCACCAGGGCAGAAAGGGTGATCCAGACTTTATACCATTACAACAACATGCGGAAATCCTCGGCAAGGTCCTAGGTAAACCAGTTAAGTTTGTCGATGATGTTTATGGAGAAAAAGCCAAAAATGCCATTAGGCAGCTGAAAAGCGGCGAAGTCCTCGTTTTAGACAACGTCAGAAACTTCACAGGCGAAACTAAAGAGGGCACTCCGGAAGAACACGCTAAATCAGAGCTTGTTCAGGCTTTAGCTCCGTTAGCCAACCTTTTCGTTAATGACGCCTTCGCCGCAGCCCACAGGTCCCACGCCTCCATTGTTGGTTTTACGGCTGTGTTGCCAAGCGTAGCTGGCCGCATAATGGAGAGAGAGCTTAAGTCTCTAAGCCGTGTGTTGGAAAATCCGGAAAGGCCATGTGTTTACGTGCTTGGAGGCGCCAAGGCAGATGACTCTCTGGAAATCTCGAAATACGTCTTGGATAATAGAATAGCGGACTATGTACTTACAGGCGGTGTAGTTGGCCACGTCTTTTTGGTTGCGAAAGGCTACAATTTAGGCGAGCCCAACATGAAGTTTTTGGAAGATAAGAAGCTTTTGGGTCTTGTTCCAGGTATAAAAGAACTTCTTCAGAAATACCCAGACAAAATCAAAACGCCGTCGGACGTGGCCGTGGAGGTGGATAAGAAGCGCAAAGAGTTTTCTGTTGAGGAACTGCCGGTAAACTATCCCATATTTGATATAGGCGCAAAGACTGTTGAACAGTATGCGGAAATAATCCGCACCGCAAAATCGATAGTTGTAAGCGGGCCTATGGGTGTCTTTGAAAACAGCGAATTCATATTCGGGACAAAAAGGATATTCGAGGAAATTGCCAACTCAAAAGCGTTCTCGCTTGCTGGGGGAGGCCACACAATAGCAGCCCTGCAAGAACTAGGTCTACACAGCAAAATATCATATGTAAGCACAGCTGGTGGTGCCCTAATAGAGTTCCTAATGGGCAAGAAACTTCCAGGAGTAGTCGCTCTCGAAAAGGCAGCTTCTCGAAAATCCTAGAAGCCTTTCAATCTCCCACTATTTTTGTGCATTAATCACCGTGATGGTGGTAGACTGGAGTATTTGATCTTGGCAATACACAGAAGATAAGATTCAACGACATTTTCACGTCTGTCTAGAAAAGCCTCAGCTTTTTCTTAAGTTCTTTTTTTCCATAGGCTGTTTCGGCGCAGTTGGTAGGGGGCGACGTTTGAGGTTTCTCTTCTTTCGGCGGCTCAGCTTTTAATGGCTTGGATTCGGCTCTTCTTCCCCCTCTGGGGGCAGGGGTGAAGGCTTTTCTTTTGGCATTTCCTTCTTCTTTGGCGCCTTTGGTTCATGCTTTTTCTCCAGTAGTTTTTCCTCTTTATCGGCTTTTCAATGCAAAAATGGGTTGGAGACGGAGACCCTTATGGTCCCCAAGCTTAAGGTGTTCCTACTCGTACAAGTCTACGCGTATTCCCTTCATGCTTTCAACAGCCCGCTTGACAGCGTCTGAAAAGCTGAGTGCAATCAGTATTAGTCTTGGTTTTTCTCTGTCATCGATTTTATGCTCACTTGTATGATGACAAGTTGACCGTTGCTGTCGTGGCATAGAATGTCCAATGTAGTCTTTTCGTTTATTGGGACGTCGCTGCAAATCACTGTTAAGCCTTTCTCGACCAAGTTTATTTCGTTTATAATCATCTGCTCAATTCGTGGCGACTTTCTATGCTCAGTTTTTCAATTGACACGTTATTCACTTTTTTGTTTTAGAGAGGTTTCCATAGCAAATAAAGTAGGTTATGAATTCTGAATCCGAATCAAACTAAAACATTAGCAAACCACAAATAGGCATGTATGTTAAAAGCAGACTGCAGAGAGGATGAGCTTGACTGACATAGTTTTCGTGTTTGAAGTGCATCAGCCTCACCGTCTCAAAAAGAACTATTTCTGGAAAGGCGAAACCTTCAAGCGCGTAAAGAAAAAAGAGCTTTTAGACTACTATTTCGACCATGCCCTTGACAGGGAAATCTTCGAAAGGGCTTGTAGAAAATGCTACTTTCCATCCAACCAAATACTGCTCGACTTAATCGATGAATACCGAAGGGAGAAAAAACAGGTCAAGTTTTCCTTCAGCCTTTCTGGAACTTTTCTTGAACAGTGCGAAATGTTCAATAAGGATGTTCTTGAATCCTTCAAACAGCTTGCTGAAACCCGGTGCGTGGAGTTTCTAAGTCAGACTTATTATCACTCCTTGGCAGGCATGTTTCCAGAAAAAGACGAGTTCATAGAGCAAGTGAAAATGCACATACGAGTCATCAGAGACCTTTTAGGTTTTACACCGCACGTTTTTGAAAACACCGAGCTAATCTACAACAACACCATTGCCAAAATAGCAGAGGATCTAGGCTTTTCCGGGATCTTTACAGAAGGCACGGAGAGAATACTTCATGAAAAGTCTCCCAATTACCTTTACAAACCCAAAAACTGCGGAAAAATTAAACTGCTCCTCCGAAACTATAAGTTGACAGATGATATTGGTTTCAGGTTTTCAGCTCGATGGTGGAGTGAATGGCCCCTGACCGCTGACAAATACGCAAGCTGGCTGGCGGCAACCCCAGGACACTGCATAAACATTTTCCCCGACTACGAAACTTTCGGTGAACACCACTGGCCGGAAACAGGTATACATGAGTTTCTGAGACACTTGCCCGGCGAAATCTTGAAATGGGAGCACCTTCAAATGGCGACTCCATCCGAAGTCATCAAAAAATACGAGCCTATCGGAGAAATCGACGTTCCGGAACATCAAGGGGCAGTTTCTTGGGCTGATTTGGAACGAGACACAAGTTGTTGGCTTGGAAACACCATGCAATGGGCCTACTTCACATCAGTAAAACGTCTGGAACCCCTCGTCAGAGAAGCAGGGGACGAAGACCTATTAAAAGTATGGCGCTGTCTACAAACAAGCGACCACCTATACTATATGTTCACTGGAGGCGGGGGGCCGGGAGAGGTTCATTCATATTTCAGTCCTTTCAAAAACCCAGTGGACGCCTATGTGGCGGCTCAAGCTGTTGCGTTAGACTTTGAAAACCGTGTTCGTCTCGAGGTTGTGGCTGCAAATGAACCATTCCTATTTTATAGGGGGGTTGGAGAGGAAAACTTTACAGGGATCGTCGTCTACAGTTTAAAAGGCATGGTGAACGCCATTAGAAAAGTTGATCTCAAGTCGATAAGCTTTCACTTGAGCCGCGGAGACTTTGAAAACTGGGCTTTACACTCGCTGCGCGACAAGACTTTAGCTGAGAAACTCCGAGAACTCAGGCTTTCAAACGTGAAAGGTAAGGAGCTACGGAAGGCTTTGTTTAAGGTTTTTCAAACAAGACTTAAAGAACTGCTTGGTCTCATCAAAGAGGGGACGGAATACTTTTAAACATTACACTTCAAGTAGAAATATTCGCCGGGTGGAGTGGAAAAATGAGGGAGGATCTTCCAGTTTCTGAAAAAATTTTGCAGACTCTTCATAACCTATGTGCCACCGCCCCGAACTTGGCTAGGAAAAGCGAGGAGCTAGCTTTGCTTTTACAGTTAAGCGTGGTTGATGTTGAGAAAATTTTGGATGGATATTGTTGTGAAGGCTATGTTGAAAGCTTCACAGATGGACAAGGGAAAAAATGGTACTACTTAACTGGAAAGGGAATAATCAAAGTCTGCGCGCTTTTCACGTAGTTGGCGGAACAAATGCGAGTCATCCTCTTTTCATGGGAGTACCCACCGCGGGTCGTGGGAAGACTCGCTAGCCACGTCAAAGAATTGGCGTTGCAGCTTGCCAGAAACGGAGTAGAAACATTCCTAGTCACGTATCATGACTATTTAACTGGCGAGTTTGGGGAGGAGGGTGTGAAGGTTTTTAGGGTGACAAACCCCGTTAAAACTCATATAAGTGTTCTCACATGGGTTTTAACCTTAAACCAGGAGGTTGAAAGGGTTGCCGCCAACATCTATTATAGGAGCGGAGGGCATGTAGACATTATAGACGTGCAGGACTGGCACTTTATACCGGCAGCCGTCACCCTAAAGAAGGCTTTCAATATTCCCGTCATTTACTCTGTGGAAAGCTTAGAAGATCACCGTTCCCATGGCGCTAATACTCCGTTTAACATGGCTATTAAGAGCATTGAATGGCTTGGCACATATGAGGCTGAAAGGGTTGTTGTTAAATCTGAGTGGATGGCTAGAGAGGTCCTGCGCATATACCGAGTTTCCGAAGCTAAAGTGAGGGTTGTGAAACCTGAAAAACCGTCTTGGCTGAAAACCCTCTTGGGCGTTTATGGCGAACTGTGCAGAAAAGAAGGGTCTAACTCATGGTTGACCAGTTGAAGGTTATGATGTTAACGTGGGAGTTTCCTCCCAGAATCATAGGGGGGATTTCACCCCACGTTTACCACCTATCCGTAGACCTTGCAGCGAAAGGCGTGAAGGTTTATGTGGTGACATGTGATTTTCCAGGGGCGTCTGATCATGAAGTCGTTGATGGCGTCGAAGTTTTTCGAATAGATTCTTATAGGAACCCTTCGCCGGATTTCGCGAGCTGGGTTTACTTGATGAATATGAACATGCAGAAGGAAGCTGCAGCGATAGTTAAAAGGCTCGGCGGAGTGGATGTTTTTCACGCCCACGACTGGCTTGTTGCCACAGCCGCCATAGGATTAAAACATGTTTTCAGAAGACCCCTAGTGGCAACGATTCATTCTACGGAAATAGGTAGGCGAAATGGACTTCACTCAGACTATGAAAGGATGATTCACGAGACAGAGGCATGGCTAACATATGAAGCTTGGAAGGTCATATGCTGCAGCAACTACATGCTTTCCCACGTCAAGTGGGTTTTCGGGCTTCCGGAAGACAAGCTTGTTCTGATCCCAAACGGGGTAGACGTGAAAGAATATGAAAAAAACGGCGTAGACCTACACGAGTTTAGAAAACGCTTCGCCCTACCGGAGGAAAAGATAGTTCTTTTCGTGGGAAGACTTGTGTATGAGAAGGGAGTTCACGTTTTGGTAAACGCTATTCCGAAAATTCTGGAAAAGGTCAACGCTAAGTTTGTCATAGTTGGAAATGGCTATATGAAGGATACATTGGCGGAGCATATTAAACGCATGGGCTTCGAACATAAAGTTTTGTTTACTGGCTTTGTGGATAACGAAACCCTTAGAAACATTCAGAAATGTGCAGACGTCTGTGTTGTTCCTTCGCTTTTCGAACCTTTTGGAATAGTTGCTCTTGAAGCCATGGCTGCCAAAACCCCAGTTGTAGTTTCGGACACAGGTGGTTTGGCAGAGATAGTTGAACACGACTTAACAGGGGTTAAGGTTTATCCAGGCGACCCGGATTCTTTAGCGTGGGGTGTGTTAAGAGTTTTGCTTGATGATGTTTATGCTAACAGACTTAGAGAGAACGCCTACCATGTAGTTCTGGAAAAGTTTAACTGGGAAAAAGTAAGCCAGCAAACAAGGAACGTTTACGAGCTTGTGTTAAACGAGTATTCCCGGGTCTTCTGGGCTTAACTAGGGATATTTTATTTTAATCGCCTTGTTTTGGCAAGCGTCAACACATTTTAGACAGTAAATGCACTCCGGATCGCTAAACTTTTCCCAGGGTTGCTCTAAGATACGCACCTGCATGGGGCATGCTTTAACGCATTCGCGGCATTCGCCTTTAATGCACTTCACGGGATCCCTCTTTAAACCAATAAAACTAAATTTGTTTAGGACAGCCATCAACGCCCCGTGAGGGCATAAATACTTACACCAACCCCTTGGGATGTAGACGGCTAAAACTAGCACGCCCAGAAGGATGAAGAGTTGAATCCAGAAAAGCGGGGGCAAATCTAAAATTCCGGCTAAAACTTCAAGGATTGGTTTTTCAGCAACTGCGCTTGAAAAGTTTCTAACCATTTTGGGCAAAACCGCGAAAAGTGTTTCTGCGGGGCTTATAGCCGTGAAAGGGGCATAGGCAAAGATTCCCATAGCCTTTTCATAGTTTCCGTGAACTCTATAGAATTTGGCTAAGGAAAACGTTACGGTTATGAAGAGTGTTATTCCCAGAACCAGATACTTCAGGAGTTTCATGTCTTCGTGGGTTTTGGGTGAAACCTCCATCTTTTTTGCCTTTACGAAGCTGACTAAGTCCTGAACGAATCCGAAGGGGCAGACCCAGCCGCAAAGGGCCTTGCCAACTAGGACGCCGACTATTAGGAAGGAGGATATTGCAAACCATGGAAAAATTTGGCTGGTCTGCTGCCAGCCGCTAGGCATGAATTGTAAGGCTGTGAAAGCGTCGCCCACGATGTTCTGTTGGAACCCCCAAGTCCACATGACTGGCAAGAGTAGGGCCTGTGAACTTAAACCGAATATGGTGGCGCTGAAAAATATGAAGGAAAGAAACTGCACAACAACTCGTAAAGTGTTGATTCTCAGCAGCCTCTTTTTCAATTCGGGTTTTGCCATCTATAGCCCTTCTAAAGCGTTGAACGTTAATTCAGCTACTTACCAATAACTTTAACGTTTTCCACAACTATCCAAGGCGCAACCAGCTGCCCAATTTTCCGTTCGTTGTTGGCCAACGCTGAAACATTCTTTAACGCTTCAAAAATATTTCCAGCAAGCATAGCGCCCTTAACCGCATAGGCGATTCTGCCATCCTCGATTCTCCAAGCCGGTGTAGCTACGACAGAGAATTCTCCGCTTGCCGGGTTGCTGCTGTGAGCTCCCTGCACGGAATAAACCAAAAGCCCCTCATCGATTTCCCCAATAAGTTCTTCAGGGGTCTTCTTCCCTAGGGCAAAGCGGAAGTTTGTGACTTCTATGCGTGGCGTAGACGGGTAGCCCGCCCTAAAGGCATTTCCGGTGCTTTCTTTTCCCTCCTTTTTTGCAGTGTAGCTGTCGTATATGAAGCCTCGCAGCGTGCCGTTCTCTACTATCACCGTCTTCTGTTGGGGGATCCCCTCACCGTCAAATTTCCATGTGCGAAGCCCCCCGGTCATAAGTCCGTCATCATGAATGGTTACGATTTCTGAAGCCACTTTTTCACCCACTTTGCCTTGCAGGGCTGACTGGTTTCTTTGTATGCAGTCAGCCTTAACAGCTTCCATCAAAGTGTAGTAGAGTAGTTGTTGTAGAGCAAAATGGGCAAGTACAACTTTCATGGGCTTCGTTTCAACACGCCTAGCCTTTAAAGCGGAAGCGGCTTGTTTCGCCGCTTCAACGCCAACCCATTCCGGATCTATCTTCCCGTACAATCTTTCAGCGTTAAATTCGAAGCAGACGGGCGTCACTTCACCGCTTTCTCGGGCTACTGTGGCTAAACTGCACTCAACAATTGTTCCATAGTCGAAGCCAGCAACTCCATTTGAATTCACAACAGCCTTTGACAAGTATGAGGCGCCTACACCCCCTTCTATTGGAAAAACCCTTTTATCGGTTTTTTCGCAAGCCTCCAGCATAATGGAGGCTGTCTTCACTAAATCGTTTGGAGAAAGTTCGCATATAGCTTCGTCAAAAACATCTTTTACTTTTGGTAAAGGCTTTTTAGATGGTAGACCTTGCCAGTCTTTGTCGGGTTTGCTTGCTCTAGCGGACTTCACAGCTTTTGAAATGGTTTCTTCGATGGCTGATTTATTCGTCAAAATATTTGTGTAGGAAAAACCCATCGCTCTGTTAACTACGGTTCTTATCCCCAAGCCCCGATCAATAATCCTTGAGCTTTTGGCAATTTGCCCCCTCTCAATTGCAACCATTGTCGTTAATCCTTCATAGGCGAAGGCTTCCGCCTCGTCTGCGCCCTTTTTCAGCGCGGATTTTACGGCAAACTCGGCTAGGCTTAATGTTTCCTCCTCTTTAAGCACCGCCACCAACAAGCACCTCCCAAACCCTTATGTGGGGTCCACCGTCACATACAAAAGCCGTTTGGCCTTTGCCGCACCTTCCCGGCCAAAGCTCGAAATCCTTTCCAACGGCATCTACCTTGTACAGTGTTTCAAGGGTGTTTCCGCTTATGGACGCGTTGCGCACCGGTTCGCCTATTTCACCTTTTACTATCTCGTAGCCCTCTTGTATGCCCACTTGGAAAGTGCCGTCTAGGTTTGCCTGTCCCCCTCTAAAGCTTTTGAAGTAGTAGCCGAACTTTATGTCTTCTATGAGTTCCTCAAAGGTGTAGTCCCTTGGAGCCATGAAAGTGTTTCGCATACGTATTATCGGCTCAACGCGGAAATCTTCAGCTCTAGCGTTGCCCGTTGGCTCGACGTTGAACTTTTGGGCTGTTTCCCTGTTATGCATCAAACCCACGACGAACCCATCTTTCACCAGAAGCGTTTTCTGCGCCGGAATGCCTTCATCGTCATACTTGTAGGAGCCGAAAGCTCCCTCAATGGTTCCGTCATCGTATATGGTCACAACGTCGGAGGCCACCTTTTTGCCAAGCTTGTCCATGAGAACGGATCCTGACAGAGTTAAGTCTGCTTCGGCCAAGTGTCCAAAGGCTTCGTGGACAAATACGCCGACAACGTTTGGCCCTAGAACCGCCGGGAAGGTTCCGCCCTTCGGGGTTTTTGCCTTCAACTGGTTTACGGCTCTTTTCGCAACCCTCTCCCCCACTTTCTGGGGTTTTTCGACGTCGAAAATTTCGTAGCCAGCCGTTGAACCCACTTCTTCTCGACTAAAAGTGTAAATGTCGTTTTCCCTTGCTGTAGCAAGAACCCTTGACCAGACGTAAAGCTTGTCCTGCTCTATGTAGGTGCCTTCACTGTTTAGGAAAAAGCTGGTTCCAACGAGGTCCAAGTAGTCCACTGTACAGCTTTTCACGCGGCCATCAAACTCCAGAACTGTTTTTGATATTTCCAGCGTTGTTTTAACTTTGTCTTCTATGGATACTTCGGAGGGTTTCTTTTTAGGTTTAGCTGTCACGCGATCCTCGACAGCCTTGCCCTTAACAATTTTTATTGGATTTTTCAATCTTTCGCCTGCGGCTTTCGCCATTTTGCATGCTTGGGAAACAGCGTCCTTTAACATTTCAACTTCAAAGGAGCCTACGGAGGCAAAACCCCAAGCCCCGTTAACCAGAACCCTCAACGCGACTCCATTTTCAATTCCTTCCTTCGCAGCTTCAACTTTCTCCTCTTTAACGGTAAGCATTGTTTTAAAAATCTTCTGGGCGCGGGCTTCAGCATACTCAGCGCCGAACTTTTGGACGGCTTCCTCCACAACCCTACTTAAAACGTCCTTCATGTTTAATCCTTCTAGGGACTGGAATAGTTTGAAGGATTTAATCGCAAAAGGAAGCTAATAAGATTACCGACAAAAGTTGTTGTTTACGCTTGCCTCATTATGAACTTTATCTGGTTTGCAAAATCCTCATTTCGCAGCTTCTCCAATTCCAATCTCTGAGGCAGTCCGTAACTTGAATAGATGTCCTCCAAAATTTTTCGTTCAATGACGTAGGCCCCGCTCCTCAAAAACTCCTCGAGCCCCTTTGCAAACAAGTCGATTTTGTCAGCTATCTCATTTGATTTAACGGAATAACAGTTTTCAAGGTAACGGTATATTAGGCGTGTGGCGTCATTTCCGAAAATCTGCCTTAAAACGCGGTCAACTATTTTGACTATTCTTTCGTTTTCTTTGCATGTTTGTTGGTTTGTCATGGACATGATTATCAATGTATCGTACATATTGCGACTTAATAAACTTTGCCGTGTACGCGTACAACACACATACACATGTGGAATGGTCAAAACTTTTTTACATAAAGTCTGTAAGGTTCAATTGTTGAACTTTTTCCCTGTGAGTTTTCGTGTCTTCATCGAAGATTATGGGCTGGCCGTAGACTCCATCATAGCCCGGTATAACCTTTATTCTTCCCTCCCTGACCCTCACTATTGCTTCAGCGATTCTTTGGTCCGTTATGTTTTCTAAGGCTTGCCTCGGGGTGTCTATCAAAACGGTGTATTCGTCGCCAAATTTTTCTACAAGCTTGTTGTATAAATTCCAGACATGTTGTGTTGATGGGGAGTCCACTCCGAGGGCTGCCGCAATGATCTCGGACAACGGAAGCAGACGCATATATCCTATAGCGTTTTCTGGGACAAACCCTTCTGGACGGTCTGCAAGTTCTTCAACACGTTGTTCAACACCCTTCGTCAGTTTTTTGCGGCACACTGGGCAGATGTTTCCGAGTTTTATAGCTTCTTTAGGCGGCAGAGAAACATGGCAGTTTCTATGGCCTGTCCAGTGGTATTTCCCGTAGGCGGGGTCTGTTTCGATGGTGAATCTGAACCGCGCTTTGTCCTTCTTTCTAATAGCGTCTACTATCTCCCGGTAGCTTATTTTCTCCACCTCAAAGACGTTGGCTTCCCTTCCCATTCGCCAGGGCCAATAGCTGTGGCTATCGCTGTTTGAAACCAGCGTGAACTTGTCAAGTTTGCTTAGCCGCCAGTTCATTGGTGGGTCTGAGGAAAGCCCGGTTTCAATTGCATGAATATGCTTCGTCATGTCTTGGTAACAATCTTCCACACTGTCGAAGCCGCTGAATGCGCCGAAAATGCTGAACCAAGGTGTCCAAGCGTGGGCTGGGAAAACCATGTTTTCGCTGGAAACCTCCATGACCTCCTC
>CAZRXM010000031.1:0-12701 GCA_964604045.1 uncultured Candidatus Bathyarchaeia archaeon | reverse complement strand
TAAACGTCTAAGAAGCAGAGTTCGCTGTAGGCTGACTGCCAAAGCAGAAAGCCACTTAACCGCTCTTCGCCAGAGGTTCTTATAATCAAATCTGGGTCCTGTTTTGGAAGGTGCGACGTGTAGAGGAATTTTTCGAAAAGCTCTTCGTTAACGTCTTCAGGTTTCAACTCGTTGTTCCTCACTTTCTCAGCAATCTTTCTCGCAGCGTCCACTATTTCGGCCCTTCCGCCGTAAGCGAAGGCGATGTTTAGGAAATGTTTACTGTAGTTTTGGGTTGCCTTCTCCACTTCCTCGATGAGTTTCTGGAGGCTTTCCGGAAGCAGGTGCTTCCTTCCAATAACTTTCACGTGCACCTGGTTTTTGTGGATTCTCTCGTCCCTCAGAATTTTTTGAAGCTTTTCGCCGGCAATTTTCATGATTTCTTCAACTTCCTTTTTGGGGCGTCGGAAGTTTTCCGTTGAAAAAGCGTAAAGCGTTATCGACTTAACGTTTAGCTTCAAACACCAGGCTAGAAGCTGTTCAACCTTCTCGGCGCCCTCTTTATGGCCAAGCCATGGTGGGAGATCCTTCTCCGAAGCCCATCTTCTGTTTCCGTCCAGAATTATCGCTATGTGCTCGGGCTTCTCGTGGTTTTTGACTTGATGCCAAAGCCATTTCTCGTAAAGTTTGTATGCGCCTATGGCTGAGAGGACAGCCTTAAGCATCACTTAATCCTCGCGTTTTTCAAAGCGCTTGCACATGGGCAAGTGCCCACACGTTCCAGTGGTAAAGTCTTAATGGTTTCAATTAAAAGTTGCTCGATCTTCGAGTGAACTTTCATGGAAACATCGTAAACTTCTTTAGGTGTTAAACGCTCCTGCATGCCGGCCGCCATGTTCGAAACGAAACAGATAGCCATATAACAGATTTCCAGCTCCCTAGCCAAAACAGCCTCAGGAACCCCAGTCATGCCAACAATGTCAAAGCCAAGCCTCCTAAACATTTCAATCTCCGCTGGGGTCTCAAATCGGGGTCCCTCGGTGCAAACGAGCACGCCGCGGCTCCAGACTTTTAAGCCAAGTCTTTCGGCACATTGGATGACTGTTTCACGAAGCTCTGGACAGTAAGGTTGGGACATGTCGACGTGGGTTACGGGCGGCTCGTCATAGAATGTTGGGGTTCTCTGTTTTGTAAAGTCGGCGAAGTCGTGGGGCAAAACAACATCTCCGGGCTTAAGCTCTCTGTTTATGGCGCCCACAGCGTTCACGGCGAAAACCCTTTCAACTCCAAGCTGGTGCAACGCGTAAATGTTTGCCCTATAATTCACCCTGTGGGGTGGAACCTTATGTTCTGGACCGTGCCTCGAGAGAAAAGCAACCATTTTGCCGCCTATTTCCCCCACAGATATGGGTGGGGATATACCATAAGGGGTTCCGACGACAACTCTCTCCGGACATGTGAAAAGTTTTTCGAAGCCCGTCCCGCCTATTATTGCAATCTTAGCCTTCCTCAAACTCTTTATGCTCCCCCATCGCCCTTTTCTTAAAGAACCCTCTGGCAGACCGGTAGATCACAAGTACCACAAGGATTGATGCTATACTTATCAAGATGCCGATGACAATTGTGAAAATAAGCGCCTCATAGCCGATTTTGGGGTTAATTAGTATTTCAGATGTAGCTTCGAGGATCTGCCTACTCCATCCAATCAAAACAATGAGGGCTGCATTACGCAGTAGGCGGGCATCTCTCTCAAAATACCAACGTATAGCCCTTCCAGTTAAAGCCAGACAAACACCTATCACAACTAAATCTTTAGAATACTTTATGAAGAGACCGGTGACTTGGGGCAGAACCCCAAGCCAGTTGGAAAAATCCAGATTTAACCCAGCCGCAGCGTCTAAACCAAGGTATATACCTATACCCATGCATAAGAACGCTACAATGGTGGAGAAGGTTGAAATCTGCACTGGTAGGGGTGGGGGCGAATACTCTTTCATCCAAATGTAAGCCCTTCTCACCATTCTGTCGACACTAAAGCCCTTCACAAACATGTAAGCTCCTAGAACTATAACGAAGGTCATCAAATAATAGTGAACTAAACCAAAAATGGACAGTATGCCCAAAATGAGGAATAGCACGCCTGGAAGTCCCAAAGCTATGCGGGCGTAGCGGGGGTTCTCCAAAACAGTCTTTAAGTACTTCGTGAACAAGGCCGCGGTCTCCTCTATCGACTCACTGTGTTTTACAACAACTCTTCTAACTGAGGAAACGGGCACCCTGGATTCTATAAGGGGAAGGACTGCTTCATCCGAGTAGCCATCTGTAACTAGAATCACCTCGTTTGCTGGGAAAGCCTTTAAAACATCGCTTAGTTCAGCCACGATTTTTCTGTCGGCTCCAACTCCACCAAGCTCGGACCCGGATATGGTGGCTATTTCAAAAACCTCTTCTGGTTTTGCTTCTCCGACAAGGCGGTCGTAGAGGCGCACAGCTTCAAACATGGCGTTTGCGTCTGACTCCTCCGGGTCTTTTAGGGCTAAAGCCACTGCAGCGTTGAGGTTTAAATCCCTGCCTATCAGCGGCGTTTTTATCTCCGTTTTTGAACCTAAATCTCCATCCCTATCAACGCATAAAACTAGAATTCTCTTCTTTTCTCCGGCCTTTTCCGTCATCTTTCTCTGTCCAATCATTAATGGAATCGGCTACTTTAATTATTTTATGCTAGGTCCTGCTCAGCAAGTATTTTGAACTCTTCCCAAGTCAGTTTTTCACCGCGCTTTAGTTTCTCCAAGGCCTGCTTTGCGATGTTTTCCAAAAGGTTTTCTTCGCTTTTTCTCCTTTCCTCAGCCTCTATTGAGGCTATTTTTTCAGCGATTTTCTCAATCTCCTCCCTAACGGACTTAGCCTGATCTATTGCCTGCAAAAACATCCTATGAACGTTTTCTGCCTCCTTTTTAAGATTCCTAACCTCCTCAAGCCTTTTTAACATCTCTTCGTGAGTTTTGCGGCTTTTATCAACCTCTTTCATCATTTTCTCGTGTAGACTTTTGGCTCTAGCCTCAAGGGCTCTGAGTTCTGCTGTTAACTCAAGTTTTTTCTGGTTTAACTGTTCAATTTTTATGTGAATGTTTAGCTGGGTTTCAAGCTGTTTAACTTTTTCAACTAGCTGCTTTTCTTCTTGAAGGCTTAGAGGTATTGTCTGTATTTTCCATTCCATGGCTTTGATTTCCCTTTGAAGGACAGCGGCTTCTTTTTTTGGCTTTTTCGCCATTAGGTTTTTAATTTCCGTTTGGATTTTTTTGATTTCCTTAATTTTTCTGGCTCTTTCCATCTTTATTTCGTTTTTCTGCTCTTTAAGCCTTTTCACCTCGGCGTTTACTTCGTCTCTAAGTCTTTTTAGCTCCAGAACCTCAGTCTTCAAACGTTTTATTCGGCTGTTAATTTCATCCCTCTTCCAGGTCAGCTCTCTTGCTTCAGAGTCAATCCTCTTTTTCTCCTCCTTCAGAGCCGTCAACTTTTGTCTCAGCTCCTCAACGTTAACCCGTTTTTCATTATTCGACATTTCGCGCCCCTCTCTGCTTCGTCCACTCTAAAACTTTGTGAATTAGCCTCACACCGTCATCCCTGGTGAAGATGGGTGGATCCCAGTCTTCCACAAGGGTCCATCGGGTTGTTTCGCAACCTCCAATCTTCTTTTGGAGGGGCTCCTTGTAGAGTAGGATTCCTCTCCTTTGCCAGGATGGGGTTTCAGCTAAGTTTATTCCATGCCTAAAAAGGGTTTCATGGATTTTCTCTATTTTCACCCCCTTTAGTTTTCTGGCTATTTCTGAGGGCTTATAACCCATCTTTCTGAAGAAGTGGTATGCGTAGGCGTTGTTGTGGTTTCTCCAGGCATTAAGCTGCCTCCAAGCCAAGTATTTAACTATCATGTCTTCGTTTGCAGCCAAAACTATTCTTGAGTCGAAGGCCGCTGGAACAGCTTTTTCGAAAAAGCTTTGCAGCCGTGTTGTGAAGGCTGCCGAAACCAGGCTGGGCATGACCGAATCTATTTTCTCAACCCTTCCATGAAAAGGTGTCCAATTCGCGAATAAAACGTTCAACTCGTCGCTGACAATGTAGATTAGGGTTGGGTTAAACCCCCTCTCGAAAAGCGTTCTTCCCGCGTAGACTAGGCATTTGGCAAATCTCTCGTCGAAAGGTCTTTCAGCGCCAACGGCTTCGGAGAGCCTCCTAAACCTCCAACCATCCAACCTTACGAAAAAGCTTGCCCCGCAAGGGATTGATGTTTTCGAGAAAATTTCGTTTTCTGTTAGGTTTTCAAGGCTATTCAAGGATGATCCTTGCATCTACGGTTTTTGCGCCCTTCTCGTAAACCATTATTGGGTTCAAGTCCAGCTCCCTTATCTCCGGGTGGTCCATAACAAGCTTAGAAGTGCTTAGCAGTATTTCAACAATTGTCTCGATATCGGCTGGCGGCAGGTTTCTATACCCTTTCAGCAGAGGGTAGGCCTTAATCTCGGTGACCATTTCGCGGGCCTCCTCCTCTGTTATGGGGGCTATTCTGAAGGTTACGTCCTTCAAAATTTCCACGAAAACCCCTCCCAAGCCGAACATTAGGGTTTGCCCGAACTGGGGGTCTTTTATGGCGCCTATTATAACTTCTGTAGACTGGGGAGCCATTTCTTGGACTATCACGCCGACTATTTTGGCGTCTTTCCTGTGTTTCTTAACGTTTTCCATTATCTGTCTGTAGGCGGCTTTAACCTCCTTCACGTCTTTGAGGTTCAACACGACGCCGCCGACGTCTGACTTGTGGATTATGTCTGGTGAAACTATTTTCAAAACAACTGGGAAGCCTATTTCCTCTGCAGCTTTAACAACTTCAGCCTCGCTTTTGGCCAGCTTAAACTTTGTCACGGGTATGCCGTATTCCATGCAGATGGTTTTCGCCTCGTTCTCCATTAAGTATTTTCTGTTCTCCTTTTTGGCTTCCGCGATTATTTTGGTGGTCAGATTCATAGAGGTCGCTCCGTGGAATACTAGTAGTTGTCGTGTTGATTATTTAAGGGATTTCTCGCAAAAACCGAATTTCAGCTGAGCTCCTGCAGAGCCTTGATTCTTTTAACTACGTGGGGGTGGGTTGAGAAGATCTCGTTTAATCTGTCGAGCCATGTTAGCTTCTGAGAGAGGATTTCCTCAACGAGTTTCTGGTCACCGCTGGTCATAGCTGAAAGCATCATTGAATCTGCTTCCGCGCTGTCCGGGTCGGCTATGAAGAGGGCTTTGAAGGCATTCAAGTGTTGAGTTTCTCTCCTAGCCACTTTAACTTTTTTCGCGGTTTGCACAATTTTCGCTAGGGCCACTGAAAGCTTTTGGGCGCCCTTTTCCACGATGGTGGCGCTATGTCTGTCAGCGTAATACTCGCGGACTCGGCTTAGGAAGGACACGCACACATATGTAAGGAACATTGAGAAGGCAACTAAACCCATGCCCAACAGCGCCGCACCACTGCTTTCCTCCTTGCGCCTGCCGTACATGGAGGATATCATAATTGAATAGCCGACATAGTAGAACAGGGCTGGTAAAAGCGATACAACCATCATTACCTGAACATCGCGGTGTTTTAAGTGACCGAGCTCGTGGCCTATGACTGCTTCAACCTCCCCCTCGTTTAGGGTTTTAAGTAGCCCCTCTGTGACGGCGACGCGGCTTCCAGCTATGGGTGAGCCGTATGCGAAGGCGTTGGGTATGGGTATGCGGGCGAGCATAAGCCTCGGCTTTTTAATGCCGCTTTTACGGCTTAGGTTCTCCAAGACGGCATGAAGTCTTGGATTTTCGTTTTCGGGGATCTCCCTAGTGCGGTATATGGCGTCAATTATGTACGGGGATATGAGCCACTGAAGAACGTTGAAGACCACCACAAATATTGCGATGTATATGAGGCCCACTTGGAGGAGGCTTAGAATGGCGGCGAAGACAAGTGTTGAAAGGGTGATTATTATGGCTAGGGCTGCCAACATTGATAGGCGCAATTTCCAAAGGCTTGGCATATTCACCCTCAAGCCTTCAAGCATTAAAGCCTCTTATATATGTTTTACTTGCCTAAACAGCATGTCTAAAGGTAGTTTTATAATTTTGGCAAGCGTCATTAAATCCATGCAAGTGCTAGTCGACGACATGGGAAGTTTCCCACTGCCAGATTTTGTTGAACGAAAAGCCTTTGAAAAAGCATATGCTGTAGCCAGAGCCTGGATAGCTGAAGGTAAAGACCCAAAGGATGACGAGTCCCTCCTTAGAAACTTCCACAACGTGGTTAAGGCCTCGTTTATGGCGAAGTGCAAAGCTGGACTAGACGTCGTTAACTATCCACAGCATTACGATATACGCCGCCAGTTCACGGAAGTTATTCACAAAGCCATGGAAAGGGGCACATACATTGTCGATTACAGGGACGCCGTGATTCCAGAGGTTGCGGTCATCAAGAACGAGGCTAGAAAGCTTTGCGAAGAGCTTAACGTTGAAAGGATTCTCCTCCGCGTCTGCGTGACAGGCCCCTTCGAGCTTTACCTCGCCGAAGTTGGAGCAACCGCCTACAAGGATATTTTACTAATGTTCGCTGAAACGGTGCGAAGGTTCTGTGTTAACTCGCTTCTGGACGATAAGTATGTTGGGACTGTGGTGGTCTCAATAGACGAGCCTAGTTTCGGCTTCCGCGACGTGGCCGCCGACAGAGACACGGTTTTAGATGTTTTAGAGAAAGCCTTCAACTTTCACGGAGCCGTGAAACAGGTTCACGTTCACTCCACAACGAGACTCGTCGACCTTTTGGACGTAGAAAACCTAGACGTTGTCTCCATCGAGTATGCGGCCTCGCCGAAAAACCTCGAAGCCGTTTCTAAAAGCATGTTGGAGAAGGCGGACAAAAAAATCCGAGTGGGCATAGCGAGAACCGACATAGACGCCATTCTCGCTGAACTCTACGAAAAAGGAGTAAAAAAGCCGCAGACTTGGCAAATTGTCGAAGATGTCGGAGTCATGAGACGTAGGTTCGAAGCTGCGAAGGCTAGATTTGGGGAAAGATTGGCCTTCACAGGGCCGGATTGTGGACTGGGAGGGTGGCCCACTCAGGAGGCAGCCCAAACTCTTTTGAGGAGAACCGTTGAGGCCGTTAAAATTTAGTTTGAACGTTTGCAGGAGTTTATGGAGGGGTGAAAGCTTTTAAATATTGGAGTCTTTAAAAGGCTGAAATCCCGGTGGGAGTCTATGCGGCTGAATGGTATTGCGTTAACTGTTTGCCTTTCAATGTTTGTGTCCGCTTTACTGTTTGTACATGGGATAATTGAGGCTCAGGCCGGGCAGGTTTCAACGGCAATCCCCGTCAAGGTTTCAGTCGGAGTATGGCTTGTGAATGTGGAGAGGGTTGACTTGGCCGCCAGCAGCTATCGTCTAGACTTTTATTTGTGGTTTAGGTTTAATACATCCGAGATTAATGCTTCAACGGTTAAGGAGTTTGAAATTGTTAACGGCGCACCGACAAGAACACCGGAAATTGTCAGGGAAGAGGAGGGCCGCATCGAATATCGCATCCGAGGAGAATTTGTCAAAACCTTTGATTTTACACGTTACCCCTTTGAAACCCACACTTTAACCATAGAGCTTGAACACAAAAGGCTTAATGCTTCACATCTGGTGTACGAGCCTGACTCGGAAACGGCTGTGGACGAGACTGTTAATGTGGCTGGATGGGAAATTGGAGGCTTTGAGACGTTTTCTGTGAAGCATTCTTACGGCGACGAAGCCTATTCACGGTTTGTATTCAGCCTATACTTGAAGCGGCCGGGGCTTTCCTCCTTCGTTAAAAGTGTGCTTCCAATATTGATTATCACAACAATTTCACTTTTAACTTTCTTCATATCTCCACAAAACTTTGGCCAAAGAATAGGACTGGCAGTTTCAACCCTCATGTCTGCTTCAGCCTTGCACCTCTCACTAATCAGCGGCCTGCCCCCCATAGGTTATTTGACTTTGGCGGACAGAATGATGATATCCGTTTACGCCATATTTCTCTACAATTTGTCAGTTTCCGTTTATATCATGAAGCTTGTGGACGCCAAAAAATCCGAGGAAGCTCAAAAATTCAACAGCAAAGCCCTAAAAATGTTGGCGGCCCTGATAGCAACTATCATAGTAATCCAAGTAGTCCTATAGCTACTTAAACACCTAGATTCTGAGGAGCTGTGCAAGTTATTTTAAGGTTCATTGACCCATTTACCGCATTTGGGAAGCTTTGCTCACTGGTTATGTCTGAACTTATGGCGTTGTTAACCGCGCCATAGGCATCCAACATATTCTAGATAGGATCCTTTGGTATTTCGAGACCCCTCAAAAGCACGATAGCGATATTCTAACCGTTTGAGTCCAATGCTATTCTACGAGCTTCCCGTACCTTTTCAAATCCAATTATTGTGTAAATCTTTCTCAAGGCACCTATGACTCGGGAAAACTGAACTCTTTTTATTCCACTTTAAGCCCTAACGCTTGGCATAAATGTTTTAGAATGAGTTTTTCCAAGTGTCTGGATGCTGGTCCAAAAAGGTTTTCAGGTCAACCTGGAAGGCTTCAGGTTTTCTTGCAATGTCCAATGGTCAAGAGAGGCTACCATCTCGAGGTAATTTCAGAGCTGGGGCGCATAATGTTTCGCCATTGTGAAGTACCATACCGTGTAGCTATAAAGGTGGTCCAGAGGGTTGTTAGGATTTCTATCATTTCACCCGCTTCCTTGACTTGTATTTTTGTTCTACGTGTTCAATATGTCCTTTTTGACATATCCATGTTTGGAATATCACGTCTTCGGATATAAGCATTACCTAAAAACCGAACACTCGTCTCAGAACTGTTTAAGGATGTCATTTTTATCCATCATATAGCCGCAGTAGTGGCACTTCAGAATCAACGGATCCTCGCTTTTCACGTAGAATTTGGGGTGGACGGGTTCGTTGCTGTTGCTTATGCAGGCGGGGTTCGCGCATTTAACAATGCCCTCAATAACGCCTGGAAGCTTAACCCTCTGCTTCTCCACAACCTTGTAGTTGCGTATAATGTTTATGGTTGCATGGGGCGCCAACAAAGCAATCTTGTGAACCTCTCTTGGGTTCAACTCCCTCCCCTCGATTTTTACTATATCTTTAACCTTGAAGCGCTTGCTCGGCACGTTCATGGCAATGGTGATTATTCGGTTCTCTTTACCCGTTATCCCCAAAATTTTAACAACGTCTAGGGCGTGGCCTCCTGTGATATGGTCTATAACCGTGCCGTCCTTTATTTTTGAAACATAAAGCATGGTCTCGCTCATTTAAATCTCCCCTTTCCAGAGCTTATAGTTAGATGGAGGGATAAAAAGTTTAAACCCGCCAACGCGTGCCGGTGAAAAGCTATTTAAGCAAAACGTGAAGCTTCTGTTTAGGGTGCAGGTTTGGAGTTCGCTGGAAGGGACATTATATCCATCCGCGATTTCTCAAGGGAGGAAATAGACTACATTTTGAAAGTTGCGGGTGCCATGGAGCCCCTAGCCAAGAAAGGTTCAGACATGCTAAAGGGTAAAATCCTCGCCACGCTGTTTTTTGAGCCAAGCACCCGCACCCGCCTAAGCTTTGAGGCAGCCATGCACAAGCTTGGAGGCTCCACCATAGGCTTTGCGGAGGCCGAAATAGCTTCGGTGAGGAAGGGCGAAAACCTGGCTGATACTGTTCGGACGGTGGAGAACTACGCCGACGTAATAGCCATAAGACACCCCCTTGAAGGCGCAGCGAGGCTAGCTGCGGAGTTCGCCAAAGTGCCAATAATTAATGGTGGAAGCGGCGCCGAGGAGCATCCCACCCAAGCCCTTTTAGACCTTTACACAGTTCTGAAGGAGAAGGGCACTATAGACGGTCTAAAAATAGCCTTGGTGGGCGACTTGAGGTATGGCAGGACCGTGCATTCGCTTGCCTACGCCCTCTCCAACTACAACGTGGAGCTTTACCTAGTTTCCCCAGAATCCCTGAAAATGCGGAGGGAGGTCTTGGAAGAAATAAGGGGCAAAATTCCGGTGGTGGAGGAGACGGACATAGCCAAGGTAGTTCCAGACCTGGACGTCATGTACGTGACGAGAATCCAGAAGGAGCGTTTCCCAGACCCCGCCGAATACATCAAGGTCAAAGGCTCCTACAAGATAGACTTGGAGGTTTTGAAGAAAGCCAAAAAGGACATGATCATACTTCATCCCCTACCCCGCGTGGACGAAATCGCTCCAGAAGTGGATTACACACCCCACGCCCGCTACTTCCAGCAAGTCTGGAACGGCATAGTCGTGAGGATGGCTCTCCTCGCGTTGGTATTGGGCGCGGTGAAATAGCCTTCACGGGTAACGTTTAAAAATTGTTAAAGAGTTGACGGAGCCGCATCCTGGACACTTGTGGATTACTCCCCGAACGCTTCTCCCGCACCGTTCACAATATGTTAGGCTAAAGTTGTACGTGAAAAACTCCACTCCATAGTCTAGGGCAAGCCTCTTGGTTAAAGACAAGAGTTCCTCAGTCCTATATTCGGCTTCGCCCAACTCCACCACGGTGAGTTTGCCGCCTGCGAGAAGCGGGTAAAAATCTTTCCAAACCGCCAGCATCTTCAACGAGGCTTCAAGATTTCGGGCTTCTATTTTTTTGAAAGTTGAGTAGTAGGGTTTATCCTTCGTTCCGCGGAAGCGGGTTTTCGCTAAACCATAGCGTTCAATATCCTGCCTAACCAGTCTACGGGAAGCCTCTAGGGAAGGCTTCATAGATGGCAGATAACCTCTTTCTCGTCCTCCCCCATCGCGGAGAACTTCAAAAACGTAACGAAGCGTCTTCGCGGCGAACTTTGAGGCTTCCTCGCTTTCATAAAGGCTTCTCCCACCGGTAAAGGCTTCCGAGGCTTCTTCGAGGCCGGCGAGGTTTATTAGGCGGGCGGAGTTTTCCAGCCTGAAATATTGGTCGCCATTAAAAGTTTGAGTCAAAAAACGTAGGAAGCTTCCTGCGGTATGCCTAAGCGTTCTATTTTTGATTTCAACGGCTTGCATGGCCATTTCGATGGTTTCTCTGAGCTTTTCAAGGAAAGTTTTTTCGTTTCCGTTTGATTCGTAGGCTGTTCTCGGAAGGTTTATAGTTACCGTTCCTAAAACGCCTGTGCGGAGGGTGTCGACTTCCCAGTCGCCCTTTAAATCTGCTTTGAGCTGGAAGGCTGATGGTGAAAAAATTGTGCATCCCTCTCCCTCTTTGAGGTTGTTTGCAAAGTAAGGTATGCTCCTTTCAGCGGCCAAACTGTGGGCTGTAAGAAGTATTTTTGAGGCTTCTTCGTCTTTGAAGGCTTCACGCCGCAGTTTAACTACAACCTTAGGGTTCGCCGGCGGCCTGCTTAAGCTTTCCTCAGCCAAAACCTCCAGCGTGAGGAGGGCCATGGCTTTACATTCTTCTATAAAATCTCCGTAAACGCCCCGGGCTGGCTCTCCAGCAACGGGTTTAGATGCCAAAAAGTCTGGAACCGTGAGTTCGAGGCTTAACGCGACGTCCACGTGATGGCTTAAATTGTAGACGAAAAGCCTCAAAGCCTCTCTGACTTCTTCAAGCCTCAAGCCTTTCATGAAGGGGGCTAGAAAAACGTTGAAGTATTCGAGAGTTTGGGTGCCGCTGATCTCCCTTGCCGAGTGTAGGAGAATGTTGAAGGTTAGGTTTAAGGCTGAATGCAAACTCCTAGGGCTGTGGAAAAGTTGGGGAGCTAAATTTTTTTCAAAGAAGAACCTTAGGTCGTGCACGGCTTCCTCCGGCTTTAGAATCCAGTCACCTAAGTTTTCTATGTGTAGTTTTCCAGACATGTGGGCGTCTGCTACGTCTCTTGGCAAAACGTTTAGAAGCACGTATTCTGCGACAACGTTTCTCCCGAACTCTTCGTGAACGGCTGAGGCGTTGTCGAAGTCTTTCTCCCTCAACCTTTGGGTCACATCGTATACTGGAAGTCCTAGACGGGTGAGTTTATGGCGGTGTTCCTCCAAACCCTTCTCGATGAGGATTCCGTTTACAACCTCCCTTATTAATGGGGCTGTCAAATACTTCGTTTTAGCTTTTAGGAGACGTTTTTCAGCCTCCTTAGCCACCTTCTTAGCCTGTTCAACGGGCATCCCTGCCTCTTTTACGAGGGAGTCAACGATGCGGTTTACGTCAAACTCTTCAAGGGTGAAACGTGAAGTGCGGACAAGAACCCTTTGGGATTTAAACCCCCTCCTCTCGATTTCCTCGGCGACCTCCAAAACCGTGCATCCCAAATCAGTTAACTTATATTTCTTGGAAGACGCGTCAACCTCAACCAAGCCGGTTCTAAGCAGAAACTTTAAATGGTAAGCGAAGCGTCCCGCATCCCGGCTTGGACTCATCTTCAAAAGGTTCATCAGCTCCGTGTAGGAAAGCTCACCCCTGTCAAAAAGAAGACTCAAAATCTGCAGGCGGATGGCTGAAGAAACAGCCTTCAAGACGCGGACCCCACGCAGACGTTGAAGTTGACTGGACACCCTTCAAGCCCCGATAAGGCAAATAGCTATAGCCTCAGATAAGGGTTTAAAGGTTTAAGAAAACACCTTTATTAAACCTAACACAAAGATAAAATGTGAAAACACGTTTAAGGGGCTGTCGGCTAGCTTGGTCTAGGCTCTGAGCCTC
>CAZRXM010000030.1:0-13044 GCA_964604045.1 uncultured Candidatus Bathyarchaeia archaeon | reverse complement strand
GCTATGTGACCCCTATGGATCGGGTCAAAGAAACCAGAGGTAAACACCGTAACCACTATTCAACCCCACATTAACATCCTTCTCAACTTGATGAATATAAAATTAATCCTCCCCTTCCCTTAGCGGAAGAAGGTTTCTAAAAGTTGATTCTGAATCTAAATTTTGGGTTCATAAATTAGTTAAATATGCTGGGAGTATTTCCAGTCGTACTGGAGGAAAATCCTTGATGCATGAATTTACCCCTCAGCAGAGGAGGCGTATAAAAGTTAAAATGGCTGAAGTTTTCAAGGAAAATCTCACCGGTTTGTCAACAGATTTTCAAAAAATATTGCTAGATGACCTTGTCACAGCTTTCCAGAATAGAATAAACGTGTTAAAACGTGTGCAAGCAAAAAGGGCTACTAATGGAGATTAAAGAGAAAAAAGACGTAGTTTCAATCCATAAAAGCTTTATATAAAGTTTGGGAAATATGGCAAAGAGGTTTAGATGATGAGGCGTTCCAAACTTGAAATGTACATTGATATCCTCAAAGTGTTAGCCCATCGAGGCCCTCTGAAGCTGACTCACATCATGTATAAGGCTAATGTGAACTGTAGCGTTTTAAAAGAGTACCTCGACTTTCTCATCAAGCAAAACCTTGTGGAGGAAAGAGCTATCGGCAAAAGGCGCATTGTTTACGCCATAACTCCCAAAGGCATAACGGTTCTCAAGTATTTCAGGGAACTCAAACAGGTTCTGCCAATCATCGAGGAGACCAGAAACAGAGCACCTGTACCCTATTAGCTCCCAAGTTTTCGCGATTCCCTGATTACTGCTTCAACTTTTACCATTTTGTGGTATTGGCAGTTATTGTTTTTCGAGCTGAACTTTTGTTTCAGATTTTGGATTTTAATTGGTTTTGTTGTTGTATGCACAATATGAAGGTTTCGTAAGACTTAATAAATACTTTTCCCTAATACAACTTGTACACATGTAAAACAGCAGAGGCAACCTCTTTGTCAAGCTCAGACAAAATCTTCGGAAAGAAGCCCATCCAAATCCTGGAAAAAATTCGGGAAAACCTTGAACGGTTAAACGAGAAAATGGAGATAATGATTGAACTTCAAAAACATGGGAGAAGGGAAATGGAACCCTTGAGTCCGGAGGCTCCTTTGGACGTTATGACCCTTCTTTCTATGCCTGACCATCTAAGAAAAACCGCCATGACCATTTGTCGCCTGGGCCGAGCCACCGCTGAGGAGGTTGCTAAGCAGACCCGCAGAGCGAGGGCTGTGGAAAGCGCCTACCTCAACCAGCTTGTTGTAATGGGCTATCTAAAGAAGGAGAGGAAGGGGAGGAAAGCCTACTTCTATGTGGACAGGGAGGGCCAAGGGTAGGCTATGGGCAAAATTGTAGCTATTCACTCCTACAAAGGTGGAACAGGTAAAACTCTAATATCCATAAACCTAGCCGTGTCTCTGGCCAAACTTGGCAGAAAAGTTTGCCTCATGGACCTAGATTTTAGGGCACCCAGCCTTTCAACGCTCCTCAAAATCAACGGTTTGGAATGTTGGCTTAATGACTATCTCAACGGCGTTTGCGAAATAGACAAGGTCCTGCTAGACTTGAGTGATCGAATAAAGAGTCACGGGACATTTTTCGTTGGACTGGCAAACCCCTCTATTGAGGCTATTAGAGACATGTCTTCCAAAGACAGAAAGTGGGAGATGCGAGCCTTAGGGAGGCTTCTTTCGCTTAGAAATTCCGTTTTGGGCGAAAAAGGTTTCGACTACATAATTTTTGATACAAGTCCAGGGTTGCAGTATTCGTCTATAAACGCAATTGTCTCTGCAGACCTCGTTATCGTTATCACGACTCAGGACAACTCCGACGTTGAGGGAACAAAGCGCATGCTTCGAGACCTTTACGATCTTTTCGAGAAGAAAACGGAACTTGTTTTGAACAAAGTTATGTACAGCGAGGCTTTAACGTCTGGACGGGAGAAGCTTCAAGCAATAATTAAAGACGTTTACGGGGTTCCTCTTTTAGGCGTTATACCATGCTTCTGCGACGTTTCAAGGGCTGAAGGCAAAATAATCTTTGTCCACGAAAAGCCTGAACACCCGTTCACGCGGATACTGGGAGACATCGCGGTCAAAGTGGATAAACTTCAAATCTAAGCGTAAGGCTTCGCTGGGCAAATTATAAATCCATTGTGCACCCTACTGTTTTGCACGTGTAAGCCTTGAACAAGAATGTAGCCTTAACGTCATTAGCTTGGGGCGTCTTCTTCGTCTGGATAGGTTTAAGCTGGGTTGCAAGCGAATAATATAATGTTTCAATGGGGGCTTATGTTGCCCTGGGTGTAGGCGTCATATTAATAAGCTTGAACACTGCAAGGGTCTTTTGAAATTGAAGCCAAGCAAGCTCAGCTTGTTTGTTGGCATATTGGCCTTAGCCTTTGGAGGTGCGTCCACAGCGGGTTTTGAATTGCCCTTATGGCAGACAATTCTCATACTCGTAGGACTGTTCATAATAGCGGAGGCTGCGGCGGCTCTTGCGAAATCTAAATAGCAACGTTTATAGGATCTGAAAATTAACAGCCTTTACGTCAAAATCGGGAAAGTTTGGGCTTGGATAACTCTGCGGTGATATTGGCTGGAGGTTTTTCCAAGAGGTTCGGCTCTGACAAGGGATTGGCGACGCTGCTGGGTAAACCTCTCATAAAGTTTGTTTTAGACGCTGTGGAAGGAATTGTTGAAGAATCCGTAGTCGTTGTCAGCTCCACTTGTCAAGCTGAAGCCTATTCAAAAGTTTTGAATTCAAAAGTTAGGGTGGCTGTGGACAAATACAGCGTGCGAAGTCCCCTTGTAGGCGCCTTAACAGGTTTCCGTGAATCCAGAGGCGAATATGGGCTTTTGCTTTCATGCGACATGCCCCTCGTTTCAAGGGATGTTCTTGCTCTGCTCCTTGAAATCTGCATAAACAAAAACGCGGTTATACCCCGTTGGCCCAACGGCTACATTGAGCCTTTACACGCAGCCTACAGGATTAGGCCGGCGCTGGAGGCAGCGGAAAAAGCCTTCAACGAGGGAAAATTTGACATGCGTTCTATGATTGAAGAGCTTCGGGGAGTGAGGTATATCTCCACTCTTGTCTTTGAACAGTTTGACCCGGAACTTAAAATGTTTCTAAACGTTAATACGCCGCTGGACTTGAGGAGGGCTGAAAGGATATTGAAGGGCGAGGCAAGGCAAATTTTACGAAGAAGGCTTTAAGCCTTTTGCAAAATCCTCAGTTTCCAAAAAGAGCTTTTCAATTTCCGCCCTTCTGTGAGCCGTGCATAACGCACCGTAATGGCCTGGGAGGAAGAAGATGCCGTTCACAAGTAACCTTGAGTGATATTCCATGAGTTTTTTCTTGTCAGATCTGAAGGCGGCATTGGTGTCCTTAACCTCCTCTCTGGTGAAGTAGACGGAGAATAGGGAGCCGGCGCCTGTGACTTGCACGTCTACGCCTTTAGCTTCAAAAATGTCCCTAATTTGCTGCCTTATCTTGTCTCCAAGCCTGTTTAACCTGTTTATTAGTTCGCCGTCTTCGAGGAGTTTCAGCGTGGTTAAGCCCGCCGTCATAGTCACCGGGTTTGCTGTGAATGTTCCGCCATGGAACGAGTGGTTTGGCCTCTGGTAGCGCGTGTGGTCTATCCTTTCCATGATTTCAGCCGGACCGCAGAAGGCTCCAACTGGAAAGCCTCCGCCTAAAATTTTTCCAAGAACCGTTATGTCGGGTTTTACTCCGAAAAACTGTTGGACTCCTCCCGGGGCCAGGCGGAAGCCCGTAATAACCTCATCAACAATTAAAAGTATCCCATGCTGGTCGCACAGTTCCCTCAGCCCCTTTAAAAATTCTTTTTCCGCTGGGATGGCCCCTCCCGCTCCGAGGACGGGTTCGATGATTATCGCCGCAACTTCTTTTTCAATGCCCTTAAGCCTCTTCCGGACGCCTTCGAGATCGTTGAAAGGCAAAACTAGAGTGTCCTCTAAAGCTCCGGGAGTTAAACCCGCTGACTCTGGCAGTTCGAAGGGGGGTTTAACAGCCTTGTGAAGGGCGTCATAGCCTCCATGCCAGCCCCCCTCAAACTTTGCGATTTTTCTCCGTCCAGTATAGGCTCGGGCTAGGCGTACAGCATACATGTTAGCCTCTGTCCCGGAATTGGTGAAGCGTATCATTTCAGCAGTTGGAATCATTTTGGCAACTTGTTCCGCAAGGGCTATCTCCAGCTCGTGGGCAGTGCCATAATGGGTACCCTTCTCCAGCTGTCTTTTAACAGCCTTAACAACGGCTGGAGGGCTGTGTCCAAGAATTAAAGCTGTGTGCCCAAGCCAAAAATCAATGTACTCGTTCCCATCGACATCGTAAAGCCTACAACCTTTAGCCTTCGCCGTGTAAAACGGGTATGGCTCAAAATGCCTTATTGCGTAGGAAACACCAGCGGGCAGAACCTTCTTAGCTCGTTCATACAAAAGCTTGGAAATTGGAGTTTTGGAAACGTAATCCTCAAACGTGTCCCTTCCCTCCAAACCTCCTTGCAGTATGACAACTTTCATTATAAAAACGTAGCGCAACAGCCACAACCAGATTGTTTTTACGGAATTTAGAATTAAGCTTTTAAGCCAAAAAACAATACAACTGCAATTTCGACATAGAAGAGACAGAAATAAAATTTTAAAATCAATAAATTTCACTTTATTTAGCAAAATTTGCACGATTACTCGCATATTGCGGTCATTTTTTAATAAAAATGTTTACCTATAGATTTGTCTTTTTAAGATTTCACTATTACCCTGTCTATGGAGATGGAAAATTATGCATCATTGAACGTTTGATTTAACCTATCAGTTCAACAGTTGTTCCTAAAGCCTGTCCCGGAAGCCCTTTTCTGAATCTGGCTCTAACAAGCCCTTTTCTTCCATGTAGGTCCACGATTTTTCCAACAATTCTTGTTTCGCCGTTTATCCATACCACTTTACGGCCAATTAGTCTGCTTGCCTCAGAAGGAGAGTTAACTTGGGGAAACTGGATTATGCATTCTTTCGATCTTTGCGTTTTAGGCCCAACCCTATAATTGACGATTATTCCTTGTATTGACATGGATCTCCCTCCACTTTACTTCAACATTTTTGACCAAAAAAGTCGAGGATTTTATTTATTTCGCCGCTTATTTTGAAGTTTCCTTTATCTCTCTTCAGTATTCTAACCTTCTCTGGGAGTTTCCCGCTCTCCCAGTCTTTCCAACTTAGCTCCCTAAAAATCCATTTCTTGCCAAGGTGAGCTGCAACTATGGCGTGTTTAAACTGTTTATCCAACGGTATGAGTTCTTCTAGGAATCGGAAGAGTTTTTCTACTTGCTGTCTCGGAAAGTATGCGTAATAGTCGGCGTTTTTAACCTCAAAGGCGTAAACATGTTGGCCTTTTCTTGCAACCACGTCTGGAAGTGGGTTTAGACTTGGGTTGCTCACAGGGATGCGTACTGCGTTATACCCGTTTTTCTGCAAGAGTTTAACGAGGACGTTTTCGCTGTAAAAACCTCTTTTGCGCCATCTTCGAATGGCGTTTTTATCAACTTCCTTTGTCATTTGAACGCACTATTTTTCTAGAAAAGGGCGGTGCGGTTATAGACTTTGCTAGCCCTTTGGTTTTCGACGTGTTTGGACAGGAACCGTGATTGTCGCTTCTTCTTCGACTAGGCACTCCCTTAAGTAGTCGTCTAGAGTTGCGGCTGATACCACCTCAATATTGTAGTCCCTTGGATCTATCGAATACTCATAGTTCTTTTTTGGAATAACTACCTTCTTGAAGCCCCAGGCTTCTGCCGCCCTGATCTTCTCGTGGACTCCTCCAACTGCGGTCACCTGTATTGTGTCGCCTATGCCTAGGTTTATTTCGCCTGTAACCGCCACGTCCTGCCTTATTGGTTTGCCTTCAATCAGCGAACATAAAAGTATGGCCATTGTTACGCCAGCTGATGGGCCGTCTACACCGTAGGATTGGGCAAAGTCTATGTGGGTGAAGTAATCTTGGGCTATGTCTATGCCGTACTTTTGGAGGATTACGCTGCGGACCTTTGCTATGCTGTCGGCTATGAAGCTCTGCCCCTTAGCCACACCGGTCACTTTGTAGTAGCCTTTTATCGGGTAGTTTCTCGGGAGGTCGCTGCGCTTGACCATTGTGGCTTTCACGCAGAGGACACTGCCGGTCATTTCGCCGCTGTAGGGGTCTCGAACAACAGCCAAACCGTATATTTGCCCAAGCTTGACGCCTTCAGGCTTTATTTCAAGCAGTTTACCCCGCTCTTTCATTTCATGCTCCAATATCTGTTTTTGGATCGTTTTGCAGTGTTGTTCTATGGCTTCGCGGACGTGGCGGCGCTCAACAACCTTACAGCCCTCGTTCATGGCTAGGGTTGCCGCAGTCTTTATGATTGAAATTAGAGGTCTAAAACGGGTTGTTAAAGCGTCCTTCTTATTGCTCCGCCTTCTGCCCTCTTCAACTATTTCTTCGCAAGCTTCGCGGCTGAAGGGTATTAGGTTGAAGCGTTTAATTTCCTGGGCTATGAACTGCACGTATTTGCGTCTATTCTCCACGGTGTTTGGCATATCATTGTTCATCATCACAACTTTCCCATAACCATAAATTCTATCCATCAAAGCTGGGTGAATCTGGTTTATGCTGTCGAGGTTTCCAGCCCCGACAAGGAAGGTTATAGCTGGGACGGGTTCTGTGGAAACAGCCATAGCCGCCGTGTCCCCGCCGTGCCAGCGTCCCCTCATGGTTATGGGCAACTGGCCGTCTTCAAGCACCGTTAGAAGTGTTATGACCTCGTCGGGATCCAGATTTTTTATCTCGTCAATATATAATATGCCGAAGGAGGCTCTGTGAACATCTCCGGCTGTAACCCGCTGGTGTTCTGGTGTGCCCAGTCCGCCCGTTTGATAAGGGTCCCATGCTATTGAACCGAAAAGTTGGGCGCTTCTATGTCCCGTTGCGTCAACAAATGGAGCCTTTCCGGAACTGTTATCTACGATTAGCTTCGGTATGTCACTCTGCTGGGCGCCAGCTATTCCTTTTAGAGTTCCCAGACCGCCTATCCTTGAGAACCACCATATGAAGACTCCGAAGAAGATGAGGCTTCCGCCTGGAATGAAGGTTAACGGTACAAGGCCAACCACCTTTTCTATGAAGTAGTTCGTGAAATTGTAGTTGTAATATTCCTGCAGGGGTTCACCCAGAAACATTGGGTTGGCGTTCCACGTTTGCCAAGCTTGATACATGAAGTAGAATCCTAAACCCATCAAAAATAGGCCCATGAGAATTAGGAATATCTGCAGCGCTTTTAATCCAACTTTCGTGACAAACTTTCTCTTAAGCTCTTTAAGCTGTTCCCTCTGGATGATTTTCTTGCCTTCCCCAGCGGGGTGTATAGATATTCTAGGCTGGCTTGGCAGAACTGGGTTTTTCCAACATAAAACATCGAAAAGCTTGATACCTTTTTCTTTATAGATCTGGGTTAGTTTCTCAGCTAAAGCCCTCCCGATGAGCGACTTGCCAGTACCAGGATCGCCTAAAAGAAGTAGGTAAGGTCCCGGACTGATCAGGGTCTTCGCCGAAGGCTTAGGTTTTTCTGGACTGCTCCAGTTTTCATACCACTTCTTTTTCTCCAACCATTTAAGCTTGTGAACCCACTCGTCAAGGCAGAGGAAGCACTCCTTTAAAGCTTGGTCCTGCCCTATCACCCAATTTATTAGGTTGTCGTCGACCGGGAAGCCTTCAGTGCTTCTGAATTTTCCCCAGTCCCATTTCACTCTAACTTTTCTACCGTCTACCGTCCGCTCAAGGATCTCCACATCGTTCCCAAAGTAGTCAACAGACAAGTAACGACACCTTTCCCTTCATCCCCACCACTCAACAACCACGCAAGTAATTATAGGGTTATTTCAGAGATGGCAATATGCAAAAAACAAAAACATAGCCACAATCTTTTCGGTAAACGAAAAACTTTTTTCAAAACAAAAACCTTAGAAAAAGTCTCTCAGACTTAAAAAAGGCAGAAGAAATGTCGAAAAAGGGTGAAGTTTGCGAGCAGTTTTGGTGAATTGAGAAGTGTAAAACTGAAAACCTCGTTAAAGGCTTAAAACTGCAAAATAAGCTCTTAAAAGGGTTTTCAGCCTCCACCCCGAACCCAAAGCATGGACTTGACTGGGACCTCCTCAAGAAACCGACAAAAATCTCCATGCCAAACTTCTCCAAAAACCTTCGATGAAACTTCGACATCATACACGTGAAGCTGAGACTGAAGAGCAGTTGATGCTGCAGTACATTTCTCATCCATAATTACCATTTTCGAGCAGATCCGGTTTTGTCGATGCTTTTGTATACAACCAGACTTGTGTACGGTATCCGAAAGGCTTGGAGAAAAGCCTTTTCTGGCTTATTTTCCTTGCGTGGGCAAACTTGAATTGCATGGTGTAGGCTAAACGGTTAATGTTTTTATGTTTTTTGCGTTTTGTTTTTACTCGATGGTTAATTTAGTGAAAATTGTATTACCAATCTAATTTTAAATATCACCAGAATTCACCAAGTATGCAGAAGCATCAACGAGAGAAAGTGTTAGGCTTTTGAAAAAGCCATATTTCGGTGTTAAACCTTACTCTACCATATGAAGACTGGGGAGGTGCTTCGGGAGTTTATCGCCAAGGACGGTCGAAGAGTTGTTTTACGAACTCTAAAGTGGGAGGACCTCGACGACCTTCTAGATTTCATAAACTCCCTTGTGAATGAGGGTGCCAGCATTCTTAGGGCGAATAAAGTTTCAAGGGAGGAGGAAATTGAGTGGCTTTCAAATGTCTTTAAACGTGTGGAGAAAGGCGAAATCTTCTGCGTGGCCGCTGAAGTGGACGGGCATCTAGTTGCTAACTCAGAAATAATAAGAGGATCCGGCTATTCTAGCCATGTGGGACTTATTGGTATAGCTGTCAAGAAGGGCTTTAGGGGTGTTGGCATAGGAACCGAGTTGATGAAGACTCTTGAAGAATGCGCTCGAAAAATGGGATTGAAAGTTTTGACGTTGTCCGTTTTCGCCAACAATCAACCAGCCATAAACCTTTATAGGAAAATGGGTTTTGTGGAAACTGGGAGGATTCCGAAAAGGTTTTTCAAAGATGGCGCATTCATAGATGAAATAATAATGACAAAAGTACTTGAATAAACGGTGGAAGCTTGGCAAACTTTAAGGTTTACAACACAACCTACACATTCTCTACAAAAGGTGAAATAGAATTCATAGACCTAACAGACAAAGTCCAAGAGGCGGTCACCCGCTCGGGCGTAAAAAACGGAATAGTCCACGTTTTCGCACCCCATGCAACTGGAATACTTATACTAACTGAAAGCGAGTATGGTCTCTTAAATGACATTAAAGCTTTGCTTGAAAAGTTGGCTCCAAAAGGAGCCAGCTACATGCACCCTTCAAACGCCCACTCCCATCTCAGGTCCGTTTTACTTCCACCAGATAAAACCCTTCCCGTTGTCGATGGGAGAGTAGAGTTTGGAACATGGCAGTCGCTTTTATTTGTCGAAACAGATGTCCATCCGCGAAGAAGAACTATAATCATCCAAGTGATCGGCGAAACGGAATAAAGCCTTACCCCTTTACGTTTTGCAGCCCTACCCGTTCAGCTTTCCCAATTCCGTTTATAATCCTGCAAGCCTTAAGTTCCTGTGCTGGATCTTTAGACAATGGCAGTTCTCGTCTACACTAGAGGATTGAAGGGTGTGAAGGTTTTGATACGGTGAACAAAGCTTAACCTTCGTAGAAAAGTTGATTTTCGAAGCCTATTTTTCAAAATTTTTGATTAAAATTTTCTTCACAAAATTTTTAAGTTTTTTATTTTTTCATTGTTTTTGCGTAAAAAGTAAGCTTCGCAATATTTACGTGCACCGAAAAATTCGCTTTCTTCATCTTTTAATTTTCTCGGTGGTTCTGGTGTTTTTACTGTGATTTTTCATTTGTTTGGGACTTTTTTTCAAGACTGTTATGGGAGTGTTTTTGGAAGATTTTCTGCCGGTTTTGGTATATTTAAAGTTCGTTTGTTTTCGTTTATCCGAAATGTTTTATAGGAACTTTTACAGCGTTAAAATTACGAGTTCTCGTAAATTGTGAGGTCGTGGTCGTGGCTGCTGAGCTTTCCCATGAAGCTGAGGAGTATTTAGAGGCTATTTACAAGCTTCAAAAGAAGAGGGGTGTCGCTAGGACTAAGGAGTTGGCCAGGGAACTAAAGGTGGTTCCCGGCTCCGTGACAAACACTATTGCGCATTTGGAGAGGCATGGGTTGGTGGAGCACACCCCTTACAGGGGTGTAAGGCTTACGGTTGAAGGAGAGAGGTTGGCCATTAGCATTATTAGGCGGCATAGGCTTGCCGAAAGGCTACTGACAGATCTTTTGGAGGCTGACTGGAGCCGTGTACACGAAACCGCTTGTAGGCTTGAGCATGTTTTAACGGAGGATGTTCTCGCCCTCCTGGAGAAGCGTTTAGGCTACCCAAAGTTCTGCCCCCATGGGAACCCCATACCCAAGGAAAGCGGCGAAGTGGAGGAGGTTGAATGTTTTCCATTAACCGCAGTAGAGGAGAATCAAACATGCGTTGTTGTAAGGCTTGTCGATGAGAGAAGGGAAACACTTGCGTCACTGGCTGCTTTAGGGATAAAACCAAACGTTCGGGTTCGAGTTGAAAAGGCAACGCAAAAACAGCTAGTCTTGCACATAGCCGGGAAAAAGCGGACTATTAGCCGTGAAGAAGCCGAAGGCGTTTGGGTTAAGCAAGCCGAGGTGTGGGAAGTTGACGTTCAAAAATGAAGCCGAGCTTTGCGCCCTTACGGATTTGGATGAGGGGAAAAAAGGAATAATAGTTAGGGCTGTTGGAGGTTACGGTCTGGTCAGAAGGCTTGCTGAGATGGGTTTAACACCGGGCACAGAGGTAAAGCTCCTCAAAAAGGGACCCTTCGGAGGACCCATTGAAGTTGAGGTTAGAGGTGTAGCCCTAGCCCTTGGACGCGGCGTGGCCTCAAGGGTTATAGTTAAGCCAGTTAAAGAGTGAAAGCCTATGGTTAGGCGGCTTAGGGTGGCCTTGGCTGGAAACGCTAACGTTGGCAAAAGCGTAATCTTCAACCAGCTTACGGGCTTAAACCAGGTTGTTGGAAACTGGCCAGGCAAAACTGTGGAGCGGGCTGAAGGAACCCTCCATTTTAAAGGCTACAACATTCACGTAATTGACTTGCCTGGGATATATTCGCTTTCTGCCTTTTCCATTGAGGAAATTGTTTCTAGGGACTACATAGCCGTCGAGAAACCCGATGTTATAATTAATGTTGTGGATGCTTCGGCTTTAGAACGCAACCTATACCTCACCATCCAGCTTTTGGAACTTGAAACTCCAATGGTTATGGCGTTAAACCAGATGGATTGCGCGGCTAAGAAAGGGATCCGCATAAACGTGGAAAAACTCTCCGAAAGGCTGGGAATACCTGTTGTTCCAACGGTCGCCATAACCGGGAGGGGGATAAACGAGTTATTATCAATAGTTGTCGCAGTTGCAAGCGGAGAAATAAGTTTTAGGCCTTTGAAAATTCGGCTTGGAGCTGAAATAGAGGGAAAAGTGCAGAAGATTCAAGAAATTGTTGAACAGAAGCTTCCAGATTTTTGTGCAGTTTACCCGGCAAGGTGGATTGCCATAAAGCTTCTAGAAAAAGACGAGGATGTTATCGAGAAAATAAAGAGGTATGCTGGCGGAGAGGAAGTTTTGAAGTGCGCCGAGGAACTTGCATCCGAGTTGGAGGAAATGCACGGCGAACCCTCACCTGTTGTATTGGCTTCTGAAAGGTATTCGATAGCTAGCAAAATTGCCAAGGAAGTGACGACTATTCAAACACCGCCTAAGATAAGTTGGGAGCAGAGGCTTGACGCCATTACAACCCACAAAATTCTCGGCTATCCAATTTTAGTGGGTGTTGTTCTAGCCATGTTCTCGCTCATATTCATTGGCGGGAGCTTTTTATCAACGGCTCTTGAATCTTTGCTTGGCAACTTCTTAACGTGTATAGAGAACGCTTTAGCCTTCATGCCCCATGAAATCGTGAAACTCGTTGTTGATGGATTTTTTGGCGGAGTAGTGGCTGGGGTTACCATTGCATTACCTTATGTGGTGCCATTCTACATTATGTTAGCCCTTCTGGAGGACAGTGGATACCTCCCGAGAGCCGCCTTCCTGATGGATAATTTGATGCATAAGATAGGTCTCCACGGTAAAGCCTTTATACCCTTAATTCTGGGGTACGGCTGCAGTGTTCCAGCATGCATTGGCTGTAGGATAATGGAGACGAACCGTGAAAGGCTTATAGCCGCATTTGCCGTAACCCTTATCCCCTGCGCCGCCAGGACTGTAGTTATTCTCGGGCTTGTGGGGCGCTATGTAGGTTTACACGCCGCCCTGGCGCTTTACATGTGTGATTTGGTGCTAGTTTTTATTGTCGGAAGGGTGGCCTTCAAAGTTTTGCCCGGGGAGCCAGTAGGCTTGATAATGGAGGTTCCCACGTATAAGAAGCCTGTCCTGAAAACTGTTTTTATGAAGACCTGGAGCAGGACGAAGGACTTTGTGTACATAGCCTTCCCCATAATCGTCGCCGGAAGCTTAACTATTACAGCCCTTAACATTGCAGGTTTAATGGGTTACGTGGCTACGGGAATTAAACCCTTCACAACGGGCTGGCTTGGGCTTCCAGAGGAAGCTATAATCCCACTAATTTTTGGCGTGTTGCGGAAGGAACTGGCCTTAATATTGTTGGCTGAGCTATTTCGACTGGAGGCACTTTCATCCGTTCAGATGATAACCTTCACCCTTGTTGTGATGGTCTATATTCCATGCCTGGCAACGGTGGCAACCCTCGTGAGGGAGTTTGGTTGGAGAAAAGCCTTAACAATGGCTCTTGTAAACGTTGCACTAGCCCTTTT